>JALZWM010000167.1 GCA_023300105.1 Hellea sp. | reverse complement strand
ACTTATCGTGCCAATCGCCATGGAAGAGAAGCTTCGCTTCGCTATCCGTGAAGGTGGCCGTACAGTCGGCGCCGGCGTTGTTGCTAAAATTGTAGAGTAGCATAAACAAAACATAGCGGGTTTTAACAATAGAGCCCGCCGCCTGATAAGGACTTTAAAATAGGGGTGTAGCTCAGCTGGTAGAGCATCGGTCTCCAAAACCGAGGGTCGTGGGTTCGAGTCCCTCCGCCCCTGCCACTTAAGAAGATTTTCTTCGAGAGTTGCCCTTTAAAGTTTGATTGTAAGGCACAATATAATGACGCGGACCTGAATTTTTCAGGCTCGCGTTTTTGGAGTTTAGGTGAGATGGCTGAAACAAAGCCCGTAAAAACAGATAAGGTCGGTCCCGTCAAATATGTCGGGCAAGTTCGTCAGGAGGCCCGTAAGGTCGTTTGGCCGACGTGGCGTGAGACTGTGACGACGACTATCCTTGTGATGATTATGGTTGTCCTCATGGGTATTTTCTTCTTTATTGTGGACTGGGCACTCGCCAGTCTTATCAAGCTTATTTTAGGTCTTGGAGGATCAGCATCGTGACGGCAAGATGGTATATCGTTCAGGCATATTCGAATTTCGAAAAGCATGTTCAGCGCAGTATTGAGCGCGAAGCGGCTGAAAAAGGCCTTGATCATCTCTTTGAAGAGATTTTGGTTCCAACTGAAAATATTGTTGAGGTCCGTAAAGGACGCAAGGTTGAATCTGAACGTAAGTTTTTCCCGGGTTATGTTCTGGTAAAGGTGACGCTTACAGATGCAGCCTATCATTTGGTTAAAAATACACCGAAAGTTACAGGCTTTTTAGGGTCTACGAATAAGCCACTTCCTGTTTCTGATGCCGAGGTCGCGCGTATTGTGGGGCAAATTCAGGAAGGTGTTGATAGTCCTCGCCCGATGATTTCTTTCGATATTGGCGAAAATGTAAAAGTTATAGATGGGCCGTTCCAGAGCTTTAATGGAACTGTTGAAAGTGTTGATGAAGAAAATGCGCGCCTCAAGGTGCTCATTAATATCTTCGGGCAGGGTACACCTGTTGAATTGAATTATATTCAGGTCGAAAAGCAAAGCTGATTGGTCTGAGTAAAACGAAACAACGAAAAATGTTGTTTCGATGTCGAGATTTCTTATAGGAATATCGATTGTTTGTGGGAGGCGGCGCTAAAGTCCAGCGTTATCCTAACCACGAGCGCCACAGCTCTCACATGAGGTGAGGGTGATTTAATCGAGGTCTTATGGCCTCAAATGGAGTGGAAAATGGCAAAGAAGATTAGCGGCTATATCAAGCTGATGATCCCTGCTGGATCAGCAAATCCGTCACCGCCTCTTGGGCCTGCATTGGGTCAACGCGGTGTTAATATCATGGAATTTGCAAAAGCATTTAATGCAAAAACTGAAGCGCTTGAAAAAGGCATTCCGATACCAACTGTAATCACAGTATATGCGGATAAGTCTTTCACATTCGTTACGAAGACAGCACCTGCGTCCTACTATCTGAAAAAGATGGCTGGCAAGAAAATGGGTTCTAACCATCCTGGCCGTGAAGTTGGCGGGTCTGTGACGATGGCTCAGTGCCGCGAAATTGCCGAAATTAAGTTGGCTGACCTTTCAGCTAATGATGTTGATCAAGGTGCTTTAATCATCGCGGGCTCTGCTCGTTCGATGGGCTACGAAGTGACGGGAGCGTAATCATGGCTGGTAAAAGAATGAAAGCGGCGAACGCGTCTTACGATAAAAATGCAATGCACAGTGTTTCTGATGCTGTTAAAATTGTTAAAGATAACTCTAAAGTGAAATTTGACGAAACTGTCGAAATCGCACTTAACCTTGGTGTTGATCCTCGTCATGCAGACCAAATGGTTCGCGGCGTGTGTAATTTGCCAAATGGTACGGGCCGTAGTGTTCGTGTTGCTGTTTTTGCAAAAGATGCGAAGGCTGAAGAAGCTAAAGCGGCTGGTGCAGACATTGTTGGTGCGGAAGATCTTATGGCGCAAATTCAAGCTGGCGACATGCCGTTTGATAAAGTGATTGCAACGCCAGACATGATGCCACTTGTTGGCCGTCTTGGTAAAATCCTTGGGCCAAAAAACATGATGCCTAACCCTAAAGTCGGTACGGTCACAATGGATGTTACTAAAGCTGTTAAAGCGTCTAAAGGCGGAGCTGTTGAATTTCGCGTTGAAAAAGCTGGTATTATCCATGCGGGTGTTGGCAAAGCCAGCTTCACGGCAGATAAACTTGCTGAAAACGTCACAGCATTTATCACGGCTATTCAGCAGGCGCGTCCTACTGGCGCCAAAGGTACATTTATCAAAAAAATCACTCTGAGTACAACAATGGGCCCAGGCGTGAAAATTGACGGGTCTGCGACTTAGACCTAAAGAATTTGGCGGCCCTTTTGGGCTGCTAATGCCTAGGTGAATTGAGGGTCATTTGACCGTTTATTGATCTGGGGCTGTCCTAGACTATCGGGGTCATCAATTGGGGTGACTTAATTTCCGGTACAGACAGAGCAGACTAATTTCCCCGTAAGGGCAGATTGGTTCGATGCCCTGTTATTCCCTTCTTGGGGGACAGAAAACCGCTCGCGCGGGACTGGTAACAGGAATTCGCGAGCACTTGGAAGAGCTGCACATGGGGTGTAGCTCAAAACAGGGAGACCGCAAAATGGATCGTTCTCAAAAAGAGGAACAAGTCAAAGAAATCGCAGAGATCTTTGATAATTCCGGATCCGTAGTAATGGCTGAATACTCAGGCATGACTGTTGCGGAAATGACGGATTTACGTGCTAAGCTCAGAGAGCAAGGCGCATCTATCCGAGTTGTAAAAAATCGTTTGGCTAAAATCGCTTTGAAAGGAAAATCTTTCGAAGCGGCAGGTGATATGTTCACTGGCCCCGTAGCAATTGCTTGGGCCGATGACATGATCAGCGCGCCAAAGGTGACAGTTGCATTCGCCAAAGATAGCAAAGCTTTTGCTATTAAAGGCGGATTTATGGGTGATGAAGTGTTTGATACGTCAGGCATTGAAACACTTTCAAAGCTGCCATCACGCGAAGAGCTAATTGGAATGGCTGCTGCCCGTCTTATCGGTCAAGCCTCCGAGGTTGCTCAGCGTCTTATGTCACCAGGGTCAGCACTGTCTGGCGCTATCAAAGTGATAGAAGAAAAAGCGACGGCGTAACACAACACTCATTCTCGCAAATATCGAACTGATAAAACGTAACTAAAGGAAACTAAAATGGCTGATGTAAAAAAGCTAGCTGACTCGTTGATGGCCTTGACTATCCTCGAAGCAAAAGAACTAAATGACATTCTTGAAGAGAATGGCATTAAAGCCGCTGCAGCTGTTGCTGTTGCTGGACCAGCTGCTGATGGCGGCGGTGCTGCTGAAGCAAAAACTGACTTCGATGTTGTTATGACATCATTTGGCGGAAACAAAATTGCTGTCATCAAAGAAGTTCGTGCAATCACAGGTCTTGGCTTGAAAGAAGCTAAAGAGCTTGTTGAAGCTGCGCCTAAAGCCGTCAAAGAAGGCGTGCCTGAGGCAGAAGCTAACGAAATCAAAGAGAAACTCGAAGCGGCTGGTGCCACTGTCGAGCTTAAGTAATCTCTTAGGTTCTTATCGGGCAGGGCTTGCGCTGCCCGATATCCTCTCTTGTCTGAGGTAAAAGGACGAACTAGCGGGGGCTAGGATAAATTTACTCAAAGAATTTTAAGACCAGGCGGGACTGCAGCCCATATGGTCAAACTTAGAAGGTGTCACAGATGTCGCTGACTTTCACTGGTAAGAAACGCATTCGCAAAAGTTTTGGACGAATCCCTGAAGTGGTTCGCATGCCAAATTTGATCGAAGTGCAAAAAAGCTCTTATAATCAATTTCTACAAAAAAATATCCCGCATGAAGAGCGTGGAACTGACGATGGTATGAACGGTGTATTCCACTCTGTTTTTCCTGTTCGTGATTTTTCCGACCGCGCCGTGTTGGAGTATGTTTCTTTTGTCTTTGAACCGCCAAAGTTCGACGAAGAAGAATGTCAACAGCGTGACATAACTTATGCTGCACCTCTAAAAGTTAAAATGCGTCTCGTCGTATTTGATGTTGATGATGATACGGGCGCGCGCTCGGTCAAAGATATTAAAGAGCAAGACGTGTACATGGGCGATATTCCGCTTATGACTGAAAAAGGTACGTTCATTGTTAACGGTACTGAACGCGTAATCGTATCTCAAATGCACCGTTCACCTGGCGTATTTTTTAGCCATGATAAAGGCAAGGGACATAGCTCTGGTAAATTCCTTTTCTCAGCGCGTATCATTCCTTACCGCGGCTCTTGGCTTGATTTTGAATTCGACGCTAAAGATATTCTCTATGCCCGTATTGATCGTCGCCGCAAATTGCCTGCGACGTCAGTTCTCTATGCGCTTGGCATGACTAAAGAAGATATCTTGGCGCATTATTATAAGCAGGTTGCTTATAAGCGCGACAAGAAGAACGATGGTTGGACACGCCCTTTCAAAGCTGATGATTACCGTGGCTCGAAATTGCTTCGTGATCTTGTTGATGCGAAAACAGGTGAAGTTGTTGCGCCTCTAGGCCGTAAACTTACGAAACGCGGCGCCAAGAAGCTTGTTGATGATGGTGTTAAATCCATCCTCGTTTCCAATGAGGAAATGTCAGAGCGTTTCGCCGCCGAAGATATTGTAAACATGACCACAGGTCAAATTTATGCGGAAGCTGGTGATGAGCTATCTGAAGAAAGTATGGAACTCATCATTGAAGCTGGAATTACAGAGCTTGCTGTTCTGAATATCGACTTCGTCAATGTTGGTCCTTACATCCGTAACACACTTGCTGCTGATAAGAACGAAACGCGTGAAGGCGCGCTTGTTGATATCTACCGCGTTATGCGCCCGGGCGAGCCACCTACAGCAGAAGCTGCAGAAGATTTATTCAACTCACTCTTCTTTGATAGCGAACGTTATGATCTCTCTGCTGTTGGCCGTGTGAAAATGAACCTGCGTATGGATATGCAGGATGTGGGCGATGAAATCCGCGTTCTTCGTAACGAAGATATGTTGGCTGTTGTTGATACGCTAGTGAAACTCAAAGACGGCATTGGCCAAATCGATGATATCGATAACCTTGGTAACCGCCGTGTACGTTCAGTTGGTGAGCTTATGCAAAACCAATACCGTATTGGTTTGCTCCGCATGGAGCGTGCTATCAAAGAACGTATGCAGTCTGTCGATATTGAAACTGTTATGCCGCATGACTTAATTAACGCGAAACCTGCTGCGGCGGTTGTGCGTGAATTCTTCGGTTCATCGCAGCTCTCTCAGTTTATGGACCAAACAAACCCGCTTTCAGAGATTACGCATAAGCGTCGTCTATCAGCGCTTGGACCAGGTGGTCTAACCCGTGAACGTGCAGGCTTTGAAGTCCGTGATGTTCATCCAACGCATTATGGCCGTATCTGCCCAATTGAAACACCAGAAGGCCCGAACATTGGCCTTATTAACTCTCTGGCGACACATGCGCGCGTGAATAAGTATGGCTTTATTGAAAGCCCGTACCGTAAAATCAATAAAGGTAAACTGACTTCTGAAGTGGTTTATATCTCAGCTATGGAAGAGGCGCGTTATTCAATCGCTCAGGCCAATGCTGAAATTACAGATAAAAATGAGCTTGCCTCTGACTTTGTGACATGCCGTGTTAATGGTGATGTGACTTTGGTGGCGAAAGAAGACGTTCATTTTATCGACGTTAGTCCTAAACAGCTTGTCTCTGTTGCGGCGGCGCTTATTCCTTTCCTTGAAAATGATGATGCGAACCGTGCCTTGATGGGATCAAACATGATGCGTCAGGCTGTACCGTTGCTTAAGGCCGAAGCGCCTTTGGTTGGGACAGGCATGGAATCTGTCGTGGCTCTCGATTCTGGCGCGACTGTTGCTGCTAAGCGCGAAGGTATCGTTGAGCAGGTTGATGCGAAACGTATCGTTGTACGCGCAACAAAAGAAACAAACTTAGCGCGTTCTGGTGTTGATATTTATAACTTACTTAAATTTCAACGCTCTAACCAGTCGACCTGTATTAACCAGCGTCCTTTGGTGAAAGTTGGCGATATTGTTCAAGAAGGCGATATCATTGCTGATGGACCATCGACTGACCTCGGTGAGTTGGCTCTTGGTAAAAACGTGCTTGTCGCATTTATGCCTTGGAACGGCTATAACTTCGAAGACTCGATCTTGATTTCAGAACGTATCGTGCGCGATGATGTTTACACATCACTACATATCGAAGAGTTCTCTGTCATGGCCCGCGATACAAAGCTTGGTCCTGAAGAAATCACGCGCGACATTCCAAATGTTGGTGAAGAGTCCCTGCGTAACCTCGACGAAGCCGGCATTGTTGCCGTTGGCGCCGAAGTTCATGCCAGCGATATTCTTGTCGGTAAAGTGACGCCAAAAGGCGAGTCCCCGATGACGCCAGAAGAAAAACTTCTTCGGGCCATCTTTGGCGAGAAAGCCTCTGACGTTCGGGATACATCATTGAAGTTACCTCCGGGAGCGTCTGGGACTGTAGTTGAAGTCCGCGTCTTTAACCGTCACGGCATCGATAAAGATGAGCGCGCGATGCAAATCGAACGTGAAGAAATCGAATTCCTTGGCAATGACCGCGAAGCTGAACTCTCTATTCTTGAGAAGTCTGTTTACGCCTCTGTTCAAAAGACGCTTATGGGCAAGACAGCTGTTTCTGGGCCGCGCGGCTTTAGAAAAGGACCTGTTACCGAAGAGACATTGGAAGAAATTCCTCGCTCTGATTGGTGGCGCATTGGTCTTGATGACGAGAAAGCGATTGGCGAATTAGAAGCGCTTAAAGAGCAGTATGACACGTCTAAAGCTCGCCTTGATGCGCGTTTCGAAGATAAAGTTGATAAATTACAGCGCGGTGACGAGTTACCACCGGGCGTTATGAAGATGGTCAAAGTCTTTGTTGCGGTTAAACGGAAATTGCAGCCAGGTGATAAAATGGCGGGTCGTCATGGTAACAAGGGTGTTATCTCCAAGATTAACCCCGTCGAAGACATGCCTTACTTGGAGACAGGTCAGGCCGTAGATATCGTATTGAACCCCCTCGGTGTTCCATCGCGTATGAACGTTGGTCAAATTCTTGAAACCCATTTGGGGTGGGCTTGTGCCGGTGTTGGTAAGCTTATTGATGATGCGCTAGAGAATTATCGTATCGATAATGACATGGCAGCACTTCGCGGGACTGTTCAGCATGTTTACGGGGAAGACGAAGCGCTTCCGCGCAAGAATGAGGAAATTATCGAGCTTGCTGGTAATGTTACGCGCGGCGTGCCTATCGCGACACCTGTCTTTGACGGTGCCCGTGAGCCAGATATTGTGACAATGCTTGAAAAAGCGGGACTTCATAGCTCAGGTCAAATGGTTCTGAATGATGGCCGTACAGGTGAGCGTTTTGTGCGCCCTGTTACCGTCGGATATAAGTACCTGCTTAAGCTTCACCATTTGGTGGATGATAAAATCCATGCCCGTTCAATCGGTCCGTACTCACTTGTCACGCAGCAACCACTTGGCGGTAAAGCTCAGTTTGGTGGCCAGCGCTTCGGGGAAATGGAAGTCTGGGCTTTGGAAGCTTACGGCGCGGCTTACACGCTTCAAGAAATGCTCACTGTCAAGTCTGATGACGTGGCGGGCCGGACGAAGGTTTACGAATCTATTGTTCGCGGCGATGATGGTTTCGAAGCTGGTATCCCAGAGAGTTTCAACGTTCTTATCAAAGAGATCCGTTCTCTTGGTTTGAACATCGAACTTACTAATGGCTAGATTAAGTAGGGCTTTTCGAGCCCTGCTATTTTGTAGATGAATTTTTCACGACTGAGGCGGACGCGCCAAAGTCAAATTTTGAGGAAAAAGTTATGAACCAAGAGGTCATGAACATTTTCAATCCTGCGCAAGAAGGTCCAACCTTTGACCGCATCCGTATTTCACTGGCCAGCCCAGAGAAAATAATGAGTTGGTCATTTGGCGAAATCCGTAAGCCTGAGACCATAAACTACAGAACGTTTAAGCCTGAAAAAGACGGCCTATTCTGTGCACGTATATTTGGCCCTGTTAAAGATTACGAATGTCTCTGCGGTAAATATAAACGCATGAAGTATAAAGGCGTTGTTTGCGAGAAATGCGGCGTTGAAGTGACTGTCACGCGTGTTCGCCGTGAGCGCATGGGCCATATCGAATTGGCTGCACCAGTGGCACATATCTGGTTCTTGAAATCATTGCCGTCACGTATTTCGACAATGCTT
>JALZWM010000166.1 GCA_023300105.1 Hellea sp. | reverse complement strand
GGCGTGATTGTTGACGTTGCCCTCGACCCTTACACGGATCATGGGCATGACGGGTTGATGGAAGGCGAAACCATTATTAACGACCCGACTGTTGAAGTTCTAGCCGAAAGCGCCGTTATCCTCGCAGAAGCTGGCGCAGACATAGTCGCACCGTCCGATATGATGGACGGACGCGTCGGCGCTATTCGCAAAGCTCTTGAAACGGCTAACCACCCAGATGTGATGATTATGTCTTATGCGGCTAAATATGCGTCAGGTTTTTATGGCCCATACAGAGACGCCATAGGTACAGCGGCGGCGCTAAAAGGTGACAAACGGACGTATCAAATGGACCCAGCTAATACGGATGAAGCGCTGCGCGAAGTCGAGCAGGATATTTTTGAGGGCGCAGATATGGTTATGATCAAACCCGGCATGCCCTACCTTGATATTATCCGCCGTATAAAAGACGAATTCGCTATGCCGACATATGCGTACCAAGTGAGCGGTGAATACGCCATGCTTATGGCCGCTGCTCAAAATGGTTGGCTAGATGAACAGCGCGTCATTATGGAGAGCCTTACAAGCTTTAAACGTGCTGGTTGTGACGGCATCTTAAGCTATTTCGCGCCGCGCGCTGCGGAATGGTTAAGTTAAGCGCTTAAGCAAACTCGACGTATCCCAACGGCGTCCGCCCATATTTTGAACGTCCTTGTAATACTCATCCACCATCTTTGTCAGTACAAGCTCAGCTCCAACAGCTTCCGCTGTTTTCAAAGCTATACCTAAATCCTTACGCATCCAATCAACTGCGAAGCCAAATTCATATTCATCCTTCGCCATAGTAGAGGCACGGTTATCCATCTGCCAACTTTGTGCAGCGCCTTTACCAATAGCTTGAACAACGTCTTCAACATCAAGCCCTGCTTTTTGGGCAAAATGAACACCTTCAGCGAGCCCTTGTAAAATACCTGCGATACAAATTTGGTTCACCATTTTCGTCAATTGCCCAGCCCCGCTCGGCCCCATTAACTTTGTTGCTTTGGCATAAGCGTCCATAATTGGGTTCGCTCTTTCAAAAGTTACTGCGTCACCGCCGCACATTATAGTTAATTGACCATTCACGGCGCCCGCTTCACCGCCAGATATTGGCGCGTCAACAAATCCAATAGATTTCGCTTGTGCCATAGCATGACATTTCCGAGCGCATTCTGCAGAGGCCGTTGTATGGTCAACAATAATAGCATTCGGATTCATCGCGGCAATTGCGGGTTCAGCGACGGCATAAACGTCTGAATCATCGCCAACACAAATCATAACAAATTCAGCGTTTTGAACAGCTTCTGTAATGGCCCCAGCTTGACTTCCACTATACTCCGAAGCCCAATCAACTGACTTTGCAATCGTCCGGTTCCAAACTGTCACGTCGTGGCCTGCTTTCACAAGATGACCTGCCATAGGGTAGCCCATTACACCTAAACCCAGAAATGTGCACTTTGCCATGATATTTCTCCATATTATGCTTGCTTTCATGTCTTCTATTCAATCAAATATAGATATGACAGTTTTATTTAAGTCCAACACCAATAGGCGTTAAGTGGAAACGGCTGAACTGACATCCTTACCTCTAAGTTCAACTTGGCAGATGTGGGCGACATTTGGGATCGTTGTCGTAGCCGTATGGCTGTACATGAAAGAAAAATTCTCGATTGAGATGATTTCAGTCGGTATTATTGTTACGCTGTTACTGTTCTTTCATTTTTTCTCTTTTGATATAAATAATAGCCTAGAAAGCGCAGATATTTTATCTGGCTTCGCCGCTCCCGCCCTTATTACCATCATGGCCTTACTAGTCGTCGGTCAAGGCATGTTCCAAACTGGGGCTCTTGAAGGTCCTATCATGACCATCAATAATGCATTGGACCGTGCGCCTCGCCGTACTTTGGCCGCTGTCTTTGGGATAGCCTTTGGCGTCTCGATGTTTATGAACAATACACCCGTCGTGGTGATGTTTATCCCTGTCTTATCGGCAATGTCTTCTCGGTTAAGCCGCCCAGCTTCTAGATACATGATGCCGCTGAGCTTTATTTGTATTCTGGCAGGTATGACGACGTTAATTGGGTCTTCAACGAACCTGCTTGTGAATGATGTTCTTCAACGCACCTCCGATATTTCTTTGGGCTTCTTCACGCAATTTGGTCCCGGCATTATACTTGCTGCGGTCGGCGCTATTTATATCGTTTTTGCAGCGCCCATTTTACTACCTGAACGCCAATCTCTCGAGACTGAAGTTAGTGATGCGGGACGCCAGTACATAGCGCAAATACGCGTTACGGATAATCACCCCCTAATCAACGCAAAACCAATCGCCGGGTTATATCCCGCCCTTAAAAATGTAACCGTGCGGATTATACAACGCGGCGACGACTCATTTTTACCCCCATTCGAAAACACGCTCCAATCAGGAGATATTTTGATAGTTGCGGCCACCCGGCAATCCTTATCCAAGTTACTCTCAACCGATTCACAATATTTAGAGGGTATGTTAAATATCGCTGGCTTTCATGATGAGAGTAAATCGTCTGAAAATTCAGATGCGATTGTTGTGAGTGAAGTTGTTATCGCGCCAGGGTCTCGTATGATTGGGCGAAATATTGAGCAAATCGGCTTTAGGCGTCAAACGGGCTGTCTTGTACTCGGCATTCAAAGGCGATCACGCATGATCCGAAAACGTATGCTCGATATTCGTTTAGAGGCTGGCGATGTCCTTTTGCTCTTTGGTTACGAAGCTAATGTGCGGGCACTTCGAAACAATAGGGATTTATTGCTACTTGATTGGGCCACTGCAGAATTACCTGATATTCGCAAATCAATTTATGCACGTTTGATTTTTGCAATGACAATTTTAGCCGCCGCGTCAGGCATTGTTCCCATTGAGATTGCCGCCCTTTCGGGTGCCTTAGGGATGATTGCAACAGGATGTTTAAATGTTAGACAAGCCGCACGCGCTTTGGACATGCGTATATTCCTACTTATTGGCGCAGCCTTCGCGATGGGCCTAGCTTTAGAATATACAGGTGGCGCAGCTTATATTGGTATGAAAGTCGTTGAAATATTTCAGCCATTTGGAAATCATATATTACTCGCCGCCGTCTTCCTGATTATAGCCATTATGACAAACATTATTTCTAACAGCGCAGCCGCCCTACTCTTTGCGCCCATTGCTTTGGCGATCAGCAATCAAACAGGTATAGACCCAATCGCCATGGTTCTTACCGTGATATTTGCCGCTAATTGTTCATTTGCGACACCTATTGCTTACCAAACAAACTTGTTAGTCATGGGTCCTGGGCGTTATAATTTTTCTGATTTTTCTAAATTTGGTATCCCCTTAATTTTAGTCATCTGGATAACCTTCACACTTATAGCGCCTTTCTTTTTTCAACTGTGATGTGTTTTTGCCCCTGTAAAGTGATATGATAATTTCATGACGCAGCCCTTTGATCCGAATCGCTTGCAGTTTTATTTGACGATTCCTTCGCCTTGTCCGTATTTGCCGGGGCGGATGGAACGTAAGATATTTACACAGCTTGATCCGTTGTCTGGGCCGCATTTAAATAACTATCTTACCCACGCCGGATTTCGGCGTTCTCAAAATGTTATCTACCGTCCAGCTTGTGAAAGTTGCCGCGAATGCCGCTCTTTACGTGTTCAAACGTCTGAATTTTCGCTTAGTAAAAGTTTCAAACGGCTTATCAAAAAGAATTCTGATGTGAGGCGTTATCATCGCGAATCTATTGCAACGCAGGAACAATTTGAATTGCTGCAATGTTATTTACATTCCCGCCATGAAGGCGGAGGAATGTCTGATATGGATTTCATCCGCTATGAGATGATGGTCGAAGAATGTTCCGCAGAAACAGAAATTATTGAATATAGAAACAAAGATAACATCCTCATCGCCTGTGTGCTGATTGACCGTCTGATAGATGGCTTATCTATGGTTTATAGTTTTTTCGATCCCGAGGAACGTAAACGCAGCCTCGGAAACCTCATGATACTCGACCATATCGAACGTTGCCAAGAACTTGATATGGCCTACCTCTACCTAGGCTACTGGGTAGAAGGCAGCCCGAAAATGGATTACAAAGCGCGCTTTAGGCCTTGTGAAATATTGGGTTCTGATGGTTGGCAAAGATTGGACACTGAAAGACTGGATATTGAAAAACTGGACATTGAAAGATTGGACACTGAATGAAACGCCGTCAAATATTAACGGCTGCTGCCGCCGTTGCGACAGGCGCAAGCGTTGTTGGCGTTTTAGGAAAAGATTCTAAAAAACAAACTAAAAACGCTGACTCTTCGCCTGCACCTTTAGGTGGGCTGGCTGCGCCCGCAATTTCCAAGAACCGCAGGCAATTAAGAATGGCCACGACTTGGCCCAAAGACTTTCCGGGCTTAGGACAAATGCCAAACAGGTTTGCTAAAGCTCTATTTGACATGAGTGATGGACGACTTGAGGTAAAAGTATACGCGGCTAATGAACTTGTTGGCGCTCTCGAATGCTTTGATGCAACAAGCACGGGCGCAGCGGATATGTATCACGGCGCAGAATATTATTGGCAAGGCAAGTCCAAAGCATTTTCTTTTTTCACAGCCGTTCCAATGGGGATGACAGCTGCCGAAATAATGGGCTGGATAGACCATGGTGGCGGTCAAGCTTTGTGGGATGAATTATCAGCCAGCTTTAATATCAAACCGTTTCAGGCTGGAAA
>JALZWM010000165.1 GCA_023300105.1 Hellea sp. | reverse complement strand
AACAAGGCGCAACACACCATGGGCCGCAGGATGCTGAGGCCCAAAGTTAATGGTGAAGTTGCGGTCGTCGCCTTCGAGAAATGCTTCAGTAGTGGTCATTATTCAGCAACCTTCTCGTCACCAGGAAGGATATATTTTGCGCCTTCCCACGGAGACATGAAATCAAAGCTTCTATATTCTTGTGGTAAGTTTACAGGCTCATAGACAACAGACTTACGTTCTTCGTCATAACGCACTTCGACGAAGCCAGAGAGCGGGAAATCTTTGCGCAGTGGATAACCTTCAAAACCATAATCCGTCAGGAGGCGGCGTAGGTCTGGATGCTCGTCAAAGAGAATACCGTACATATCAAAAGCTTCGCGCTCATACCAATTCGCATTGGGAAACAGCGAGGTGATGCTATGCACAGGTACAGCCTCGTCCGTCATAACCTTTATACGAATGCGCGTATTATGCGCCATAGAGAGCATATGATAAACAACGTCGAAACGGCGCTCACGGGCAGGATAATCTACGCCACAAATATCAATGAGTGATGAGAACTTACAAATAGGATCATCACGCAAAAAGCTGATAACCGTCACGATTTCAGCGCGGCGCGCCTCAATCGTAAGTTCACCATTCGTGATAACGGCCGCATTTACGGCGTCACCAAGCTTCGTTTCGATATGATCTTTCAAGTCTTCCATGACTATCTTTCGATATTACCTTCGCGGCGGATTTTCTTTTGGAGCTGCAAAATACCGTAAACCAAAGCTTCGGCGGTTGGCGGGCAGCCCGGCACATAAATATCAACTGGGACAATACGGTCACAGCCACGCACGACAGCATATGAATAATGATAATACCCACCGCCATTGGCGCAGGACCCCATAGAAATCACATAACGCGGATTTGGCATCTGGTCATAAACTTTACGCAAAGCTGGCGCCATTTTATTGGTCAGCGTACCTGCAACAATCATAACATCGGATTGTCGGGGGGACGCGCGCGGCGCAAACCCAAACCGCTCAAGGTCATAACGCGGCATAGATGCCTGCATCATTTCAACAGCGCAACACGCGAGACCAAAGGTCATCCACATAAGAGACCCCGTGCGCGCCCATGTGACTAAGTCATCAGACGCAGCCGTAATAAAGCCCTTATCCGCGAGCTGGTCAGAGAGACCATCAAAATAAGGATCATGCTTTTTAGGGTCATATGCCGGCGTTCCAACATCGCGCGCAGCCATTCCAGCGGGAGTAATAATTGAACTCATCCTATTCCCAATCCAACGCGCCGCGTTTCCACGCGTAAACTAGCCCTGCTATGAGTTCCAATAAAAAGAGCATCACAACAAACCACCCCCAAAATCCGATAGTATCCAGAGACACCGCATAAGGAAAAAGGAAAGCCACTTCGAGATCGAATATAATGAATAAAATAGCGACGAGATAAAACCGGACATCAAATTTCATGCGCGAGTCATCAAACGCATTAAAGCCGCACTCATATGTAGAGAGCTTTTCTGTATCATTCTCTTTTGGCGCGATTATCGCAGGAACAACAAGCAAAGCGAGGCTAAAAGCAGACGCTATTCCTAAAAGTATTATTATAGGCAGGTAATTGAGCAGAAACTCAGACATTAAAAGCTCTTTTTTTCCAATTTACTGAGCCAAGAATGACTCACGACAAGGCGTCCACTACGTGCGGAAACTAGTCACCTACCCCCACGATTGCAACGCCTATCTTAGAGAAAAATAGAAGAAATCCACAAAGGTCGCACCCACACAAAATTAGTTGATATCAGGCTCTCCTGGCCAAATAACGATTCGCGTGATTTGCTCCTCTTCACTCACCAAGACTTCACTTGTGACGGCATCTTGGACACTCATGCCCACATCATGGATAGTTTGCCGAGATCCGCTGACAAGATGATGGTAATCAGGTAAGTCTTTTCCCTCCGAGACCAAACGATAAGCGCAAGTTCTTGGCATCCACTTGAGTTGGCTGACGTTATCCGGCGTTAAAGTAACGCAATCGGGCACTTTCTGACTACGGTTTACATAATCACCACATTGGCACGTCTCAGGATTAAAGAGCTTACAGGCCACATCAGTAATGTAAATTTGGGCTGTATCTTCGTCTTCCAAACGAATACAACAACACTTACCACAGCTATCACATAAGCTTTCCCACTCGGAAGGGCTCATTTCTGCCATATTTTTGGTTTTCCAGAACGGTAGATTTGTTTTGCTAGACATAGGAAGCCAATATACAACGATGAACGATATGCCAACATACCGCGCCGATATAGATGTCGCTAATGACAACCAAAAACGCCGAAAACGCAATATTGCGTTGATAATACTGTCTGCGTTGGTCCTTATCGCGACATTTGGATATTTTCAAACGCGCTATTACTTAATGGAAGGCCTTCCCGACCTGCCAGATAAATCGACGATGTGGGAAATGAATCTAGAACCGAATCTCACATTACTTGATAAAAACGGACAAGTTATAGGTCATCGCGGCCCACATTTGGGGCAACCCATGAAGCTGGTGGATATGCCAAACTATGTTGCAGACGCATTTTTAGCGATCGAGGATGAACGCTTTTATGAACATCAAGGCATAGATAACAGAGCTATATTGCGGGCGATGTTTGCAAACACAAAATCAGGCAACAAAGGCCAAGGTGGTTCGACCCTGACGCAACAGCTTGTCAAAAATATGGTTTTGACACCCGAAAAAACATACCGCCGTAAATTTCAAGAGATGTGGCTTGCTCGCGAAATGGAGCAACGACTCTCCAAACATGAAATACTGGAACTTTATTTGAACCGCATCCCATTGGGCCCACGCATTTTTGGTGTTGAAGCGGCTTCCAACAAATATTACGGTAAATCAGCCAGGGATATAACTTTATCAGAGGCGGCCTTATTGGCCTCACTCCCTAAGGCACCTTCACGCTATGACCCGACCTCTAATTATGATGGCGCGCTAAACCGCTCTCAACTTGTTCTCTCGAGAATGGCCGCAAATAATATGATTTCCCCGAAAGAGAGAAACAAAGCTGAGAACACGCCGCCAGAGATTGCCGGTAATGCTGACCCGATTATAAGCTCAAATCAAATAGGTCACGTCTTTGATCTTATCGCAGAACAAGCCCAAGGCCTTGTCGGCAGTAAACACAAAGACCTCATCATCAAAACTACGATAGACATTGAATTGCAAAAGATAGCACATGCATCAGTTGTAAAGGTCCTAGACAGAAACAAAAAATCAAAGAAAGTAACAGAAGGCTCACTCGTCTCAATTGAAAACCAATCCGGCGCAATCAGGGCTTTGATTGGCGGACGAGATTATAACGCATCAAAGTTCAACCGCGCAGCACAAGCGAAACGCCAACCAGGCAGTTCTTTTAAATCCTTCGTCTATGCCGCTGCGTTAGAAGACGGGTTCACACCAGGCACGATAAGAATAGACCAGCCGACGGAAATAGCGGGCTGGGCTCCCGAAAATTACACAAAGCGCTATAGAGGCCCCATGTCTATTCGCGAAGCTCTTAAGTTATCCATTAATACAATTGCAGCGCAAATTGGAGCAGAAATCGGCCCCTCACGCGTTGCAGCGCTCGCCACCCGGTTCGGGATAACAACAAACTTACGCCCAGAATATTCAATATCTCTCGGATCATCTGAAGTTACACTTTTGGATCTCACTGGCGCCTATACTGTATTTGCTAACGAAGGACAAAAGTTCACACCTTATTTTATCGAGAGCGTCTCAAACACTGCAAAGGTGCCTCTTTATACTCGCAGAGAAACATCTCCAGGGCGCGTTTATGCTGTTCCATACGCCAGACAAATGACATCCATATTGCGCGATGTCATAGATAGCGGAACAGGTCATGGCGCTCAACTCGGCTCACGTCAGGCAGCAGGAAAGACAGGAACATCACAGGATTATAGAGACGCTTGGTTCATTGGTTTTACCGCAAATTACACAACAGGTGTATGGCTCGGGAATGATGACAACTCACCTATGCGAAAGATTACAGGCGGTTTACTGCCCGTCGATGCATGGAAAGATTTTATGAGCAAAGCGCATAAAGGCCTAACTAATAAACCATTAAGCGCTCCAGACCCGTTTGTTAATGACCCTCAAATCATAAACCAAATTGCGTTTTATGATGGCTTGGCAGAAGCCTTTAAAGCAGAACGGGACATTGCTAGCGGTGCAAACTCCGGTGGAGGCAGCACGATAACTGCAGGACGTTAATCCCTGACAGACAGTTTTATTTAACGGTTTATAAACCATGAAACAGCATAATTATTATTGATAGGGGAATAATTATGCACGGTACAATTAAGCCGATTAGTTTAGTGGTTTTGCTAGCCCTAACCGGTTGCACGACAGTAACAGATAAAATGCCGATTGTTAAAATCGAACGTAAAAATCCGAAAACTATCCAGACAGTAAAAGCTAATTACACAAAACCTAAGGTCGCCCAAGCTGAAGCCGCAATGGTTTGCGAGAATGATAATATGCGCTCACGCTCAAGGGATAATAACTCAAAAAATGATAGTGCCCGAGTATTAATTCTTGAAGAAGACAGACGCAGCTCAACAGTTATTGCAGATGTAGAAGTGAATTGCAGAGATTATTTCCAAACGGCACATAAGACTACAGTTATCCCTGCCTCTACCTCAGCTTATGTGCAGCCAAATCAAGCGAGCTACGTAACGTCTCAATCTATACAGCTCCCACCTGAGCAAGTACTAATCCAAAACTCTCATACACAGAGAGTCATTCAGCCTGCCTCAAGACCTCAGCAAGCCAGAGTACTTAAAACATCGGCATCAGTTCAGCCGGCAAAGGGTTATTTTTACTCAATAAAAAAGGGCGACACGATGTATCGTATCGCCCAAGATAATTGTTCATCCGTACAAGACATTTCCGCTTTAAATGGAATTTATGATCCGACGAAAATTGAAGTTCATCAAATCATAAGGCTTCCAGCAAAGAAGTGTAACGCAAGGAAATAGCTAAACCGCTTTGAGGCGCCCCTGCCCTTTATCTTTATCATTTGTATTTTTTGCTGATTTGCTCGTTTCAGAAACTGGGCGAGATACAGCGACATTAGACCTTGCTGCTTCGGCTGCAATCATGCTTTGACCGATGCTAACACCGCCAATAGCGGCATAACGCTCAAGTTTTTGCTTCTGAACCTGATTGATTTTACGAAGCGTATCGATATCTTCCATTGCAGCAGAAAACTTCGCATTTAAGTTTTCAAACTCAACCTTTGACCGTGCTAAAGCTCTAGCATTGCGTTCCACTTCATCCGCTTTACCCCGGAATCTTTGCTCATTACGGTCATTTCTCTCGCGTTCATTTTCAAGCTGGTTTCTAAGCATAATAACTTCTTCGTCGAAATGGCTCGACATATTATCCTTGATACGGACCTGAGTATTTAACTGTTCTATTCGGCTCTTCAATGCAAGTGTCTCATCATCGCGTCGTTTTAATGTATCTTCAAATACATTTTTCTGTGTCTTGATGTCATACTTTGCATTTTCCAAAGACGCAGAAGATTCAAAGAATTTAGACTTCATATCGTTAAAGTCTAAACGTATGTTTTTAAGTTCAACAGTTGATGTATCAGCTTCTTTAGTCTTACGTTCTAACCGCGAGGTCGACTCTTCTATATTTTTTTGCAACTCCATGACCCGATGGCTTTGTGCCGATAGCTCAGCAGCTTGTTGCGAGACTTCGTCTTGGAAGTTTTGATTTTCCATTTGCAGTGTCGAAAGCAGCTCTACTTTTTGATTTAATTCGCTTGAAATCTTTTCAATTTGTCGTCCTTGATAGATTAGCTTTTCATGCTCAGACACTCCACGGTCTTTACGTTGTGCAATTTCAGTTTTAGCTGATTCAAATTGTTGACGCATCTCAACATGTTGACGCTCGAGGCTCACCAACTTACTTTCTTGCTCCAATGCCCAGCTTGTTTTTTGCTCAAGTTTTTTGCGTAAATTTTCCAATTCGTTTGAGAGTGAAGAATTTTCTCCCTCTAATCTTTCTACATGACGAAGCCCGATTTCCATCTTTGAGATGGTTTTGTTCAATGACACCATGCGTCTCGCAGCTAATTGCTGTTGATCTGCAGAAGATTTAAATTCACCCGTTAAAAATTCAACAGATTCTCGTGCGGACTGAATATCTTCAGCGCTCGCTGTTTTTCCTGCTATTGATGCAGATGGCTGATAAATAGTCTTCACTCCATCTGTAACATTAGTTGTGCTGACAGCTTTTTCACGTTTAAAGAAATTCATAGGTCCCCCCCAGGGAAGATTGGTAGTTAATTCGAGCAAATCACCCGATTCGTTTAGTCGAAGATACATAAATGCCTGATTTCAACAAGGATAAACACAAGTCTGCCCACTCACGAATGGCAATAAATTCACCTTGAATCGTTAAAGCTCAAACCCAGTTCACTGTAATTTCACTGCAATGTTACACCCCAGTAACTTGCATAATGAGTCAACACTGCGGTACAATTACTAAAAATAAGGATATAAACTTTTGTCATTATTCATTCCAAAAACTGTTTCGGCATTTTGTGCAGCAGCAATTATCATATTTGCTCAGGCCCTGCCCGCACATGCCCAGTCTTTATTGAGAGATACAGAAATAGAAGAAACATTAAATGACTATACGGATCCGATTTTAAGGGCCGCAGACCTAAACCCATCCAACGTAGATCTCTATCTGGTTAATGACCCTTCACTTAATGCATTTGTAACACGTGGCCAAAATATTTTTCTACACAGCGGAATTATACTCCAAGCCAATACGCCTAACCAGCTTAAGGGTGTCATTGCCCATGAAGCCGGGCATATTGCAGGCGGTCATATCGTACGCAGTGACTACGGCAATCGCAGCGCTTACGGCGCGACCTTAATCGCAGCAGGTATTGGACTTGCCGCTATCCTTGCTGGTGAAGCTTCGGCCGGTGCCTTAATTCTTGGCGGCTCTCAACAATTTGGTGCTATTGAAGCTTTGGCATATTCTCGCGTTAATGAATCCGCGGCAGACCAATATGCAGCACAATACATGGAACGGACCCAACAATCTGGTCAGGGACTAATTGACTTTTTTGATAAGTTCAGGGCCCAAGAAGTATTATCCCAGGCCAGAAGGTTTCCATATTTTAGAGGCCATCCTCTTTCATCTGACCGTATTGACGCTTTAAGAGAAAAAGTTGCTGAGAGCGATCACACTTATAAAAAAGACAGTGAAGACCATCAGCACAGGCTCAACATGGCTAAGGCTAAATTAAGAGGTTTTTTAGAAGGGCCACAAGTTGTTTTCTCTAAATACCCTCCCTCGGACACGTCAAAGCCTGCAAGGTATGCCAGATCGGTCGCCCACTATAAAGCTGCAGACTTACGCAATGCCATACGTGAAATTGATAGTCTTATAGAGGATGAACCCAACAATCCTTATTTTTACGAATTAAAAGCACAAATACTTTATGAAAGTGGGCAGAGAGAAAAAGCTATCGAACCCGCGACGCGTGCACTCGACCTGAAACCAGACGCACCATTGCTAAAACTTGCCCTTGCCCAATCTTTACTTGAAACGGGTAAAACAGAGCAAGTTCAAGAATCCATTGATCTCTTAAAGTCAGGACTTCTAACCGAAGGTCAAAATAGCTTAATGTGGTATACATTATCAAGAGCTTATGGTGATTTGGGCCAAGACGCTTTGGCCAAATACGCAACCGCTGAGCAAGCTTATGCGATAGGTGACATTCAAAGAGCTCGATCTTTTGCACAGCGCGCCCAAGAAGACTTACCTCGGAATGGACCTCAATGGAGACGCGCCTCAGATATCATTGTCATATCTGATACAGAACTCGCCAAAAGCAGAAGCAAAAGAAGTAGACGCAAACCGCTGACGTTCCAAACAACGCAAAGATAGTAAAATTATACATTTTTGCTTTATGCACACAGTAAATTACCATACATCATAACTAAAATAAGACGATATTCGGAGTGGACATGAAGATGAAATTTATAACGGCCACTGCCATTGCTTTAGCAATTGCGTCAACGTCGGGATGTGCGCAGGCTGGACAAGCCTCAGACATGAAACGTGCTGATGTCGAACAAATCATCCAAGAGTATTTACTCGAAAATCCAGAAATACTACGTGAGGCCTTAATTGCGCTAGATAAGAAAGAAGACCGCGCGTCCATTACGGCTGTTTCTGACGCTCTCTTTAAAGACCCTAGGGATGTTTCTATTGGCCCCAAAAACGCAAAAGTAACCGTCGTCGAATTTTTTGATTATAATTGTGGTTTCTGCAAGTCATCATCGGACTGGCTCAAAGGTGTTATGGATAAATATCCAGATGATGTTCGTGTCGTGTTCAAAGAGCTGCCTATTTTAGATGGCCGCACAAAGACGTCGAAAAACGCTGCTATAGCAGCGCTTGCGGCTGATCGTCAGGGTAAATATTCAACGATGCATTTTTCTCTCATGGCCGAACGTAGTTTAACGCCAGAGCGTGTCCTCAAGATTGCTGAGGACGCAGGCTTAGACATGAATAAATTAAAAGAAGATATGAAAGACCCTGAGATTGAACGTCTGCTTTCAGACGGACTACTCTTAGCCAATAAAATTCCGTCCTTAACCGGTACGCCTTTCTTTGTTATCAATGATGACTTTATTGCGGGTGCTGATGCGGCTGCATTAGACCAAATGCTTGAGGCCGCACTAAAAGGCTAACCAGACTAATAACTTGCCAGACTACAAACTTAACTGTCAGATATTGAGGCCAAATCGAGTATAATGGGCTCATGACCTGTGGCTTTGGCAAATTTCAACATGTCCTGAGTAGATATTGCTGTTGTTGCATCGTTCAGTAGAGGATGGAAATTAACGATGTCATGCTCGGTCAGCCGCTTATCTATAACTAAAGTGACCTGAGCTGACAGATCGTTAATTACTGAAAATAACGTAACAGACCCTGGCGTCATGCCTAAATTTTCAAGTAAGGCTTCTGGCTTACCAAAGGACAATCTTTTGCAGCCTAAAACGGGGTGCAATTTATTAATTTTAATAGCAGTGTCACTTTGAGCACAGATTAAAAAAAATGCCCCGGCCTTATCCTTCAGAAATAAGTTCTTTGTATGAGCGCCTGGCATATCCGCTTTAATGTCCGCCCCCTCCTCCACTGTAAAAAATGGCGCGTGTTCACGGGTCGTATGCTTAATTCCTAATTCATCGAATTTTTGGAAAAGCTCTAAACGTGTGACAGAGTTTGCATTTTGCATAATGAGTAACCTAGAGAAAATTCAACTAAAGGCGTAAGAGAAAGAAACGGCCTCAAACTTCATTAAAGGCCGTTCTTTATTTGTAAATAGATTGTTAAAGAGAATCATATTAAGTGAACTTTATAAATTCGCAACCTATGAGGCATTAATGTCAAATATAGAAAAAATACAAGATCTAAAAGAGGAAATTACCCGTTTAAAAAAAGCACGAGAATCGAACTTTGCACGCCACATTGATATCGCTAATTTAGTGAATGCCAGAGATAAACTCAGAGTTCTAGAACTCGAAGCCCAGATATCGATATCAGATAATCACCCGTCTACCCCTTAAGAGACTTAGATAGGATAAGCCGAATTATTGGGAATAAAAAAACAACATAAAACATTAAAAATCCGCTTGATAATCCAATACCTTTGGGTCATATAGCGGCTCTTCTGCCAAGCCCGTTCGCGGGTACCTACGCAAAATATGAGCGGGCGTAGCTCAGTGGTAGAGCATCACCTTGCCAAGGTGAGGGTCGAGGGTTCGAATCTCTTCGCCCGCTCCATTTTTCTCTAATCCCAAGCGCTATTGCTGACCGCCAAACTGAATTGGCGGCCTGTGGTCACGAGATGGCATTATATAATTCGGTTAGCCGGGGTTTTCGAAAATATATTTATAAGTCTTATGGCCAATAAATTCGATGAGGGCATGATTGTCATTAGACGCAATGCTGAGGTTTAAGAGGTTAGAGGGCGGCGTGTCCTCACCCTCTACTTCAT
>JALZWM010000164.1 GCA_023300105.1 Hellea sp. | reverse complement strand
ATAAAATAAATAAATTTAACCCCACAGATGACTCAAGAGAATTTCGTAATGCGTTAGGGCGTTATGCAACAGGAGTCACGGTTATAACAGCGCTTACCGCGGAGGGGCCGATAGGGGTGTGTAAGAAAAGGAAATGGTGCCCGAACCTGAAGTTTTGTCGTGGTTTTTAGCAGTTTCAATAAATTCAATTAAGTGTTATAATTCAGTAACTTAAACAATGCTTTTGATGCAAATCGTTCTTGCTGGTGCAAGTCTGTTTCTTTCAAACTAGGGACCGATTTAGGGACCGATTTTGATAAAAAAGCATATAGCTGAATTGGAAAATGCATCATGGCAGGTGCTAGACATAAACTGAATCGAACGATTGTGAAAGGCTTAGCGGAGCCTGGGCGATATAATGATGGTGGCGGTTTGTATTTGATGATCCGTAAGTCTGGACTTAAAACTTGGGTCTTTAGATACATTGCGATCTCAACTGGTCGCCGCAACACATTGGCCAAACCGCTCGGCCGGTGTTTCATACTCGAGGGTCATTCGAGGACGCTCGTTAAGCTCTCTTGCTACTGCATTTAACTTCGCTTGGCTATGGACGGATAGGTCCGTGCCTTTAGGAAAGTACTGACGGAGCAATCGATTGGTGTTCTCATTCGTCCCCCGTTGCCAAGGACTTTGCGGATCACAGAAGTAAACATCAATATTGGTCTCCATCGTGAATCTCTTGTGCTCTGCCAGCTCATGACCACGGTCCCATGTCAAAGATTTATAAAGCTCATCAGGTAACTTCTTAGAGTGTTTAATCAGAGCATTCACAACTGTTTCAGTGCGTTTATCTGAGAGCTTCGCGAGCATCACATAACGTGAGTGCCGTTCCACCAGCGTCGCAATAAAGCTATGGTTCGGACCACAGATAAGGTCGCCCTCCCAATGCCCTGGTACCGCGCGGTCTTCGGCTTCAGCAGGGCGTTCACTGATCGAGACCGCATCACGGATTTGTCCGCGCCTATCCTCGCTCTTGATGATATGGCGGGAGCCGCGCACTTGTCGCTTTGTGCGTAGATACTGCTGCAACTCCTTCTTTAAAGCCCCGCGTGCCTGCACATATAGGCTTTTATAGATCGTTTCATGTGACACGTGCATGGCAGCCTCGCTGGGGTATTTACGCTTAAGCCACCCCGCAATCTGCTGTGGTGACCAATGACGCTCAAGCTTCAAGATAACAGCTTGCCTCAAACGCTCATATAACACCAGCTTACAAGGTTTGGGCCGCAAGGCCTGTTTCCAAGCCCGCTTGTCTGCATCCACAGCGCGGTAGCGAGAAGCGCCGCCATTGCGAGTAATCTCTCGACTGATCGTCGACGCTGCACGTTTAAGAGCGTATGCAATTGTGCGGATGGACTGACCACTCACAAGGCCGCGCGATATATCTTCTCGCTCGGCGAGGCTCAGGGCCAGCGATGACCGCCGCTTAACAACGGGCGTGAAACCACCCGTCGATCGGATATGATTAAAAATGCTAGATGAAGGTTTACAGAGCTCACGCCCAATCGACTTCATCTGTTCGCCGCGACGCCATCTCTCCCATAGCTCGTCTTTTTGAGCCTGAGTAAACCCAACCCGTACATATTTCTTCTTCATAATCTTCACTCCACATACCTAGTTTATAGTATGTGTTGCGACGACCAGTTGAGATCGCAGCCTCAAGTAAGCCGCTCGTAATGTCAGTGTTGCGCGGAATAATGAGATATTTCCAAACAAAACACTTTCAAACAAAATACTGAGTCAGTTTGAATGGAACCAGTAGAAGACGAGTACTTAAGTCGTGCGCGGCAGGCGGGGAACCGAATTACTAATGAGGCTAAGGGGAATTGCGTAGCTTTCTTTGCTTTGGCGCAGAACGATACGGCTTTGAACGTCTGAAATAAGGTCTATGGATAAAAGGACTTCGCGTAGGAAGTCTTCATAGCTGTGCATGTCTTTCGTGACGACCCTGAGCATAAAATCAACAGCGCCTGTTACGCTGGCACATTGAATGACTTCGGGCATACGCGCTATAGCACCTTCAAATTTTTCCATATTAGCGCGGTTAGGGAGCGCGAGCTTCACGGCGACGAAAACTTCAAAGTCGAGGCCTAATTTCTTGCGGTCAAGGACTGTCACGCGCTGTTTGATTATACCTATTTCTTCCATACGTTTGATGCGGCGCCAACAAGGAGAGGATGATAAGCCAACGCTGTCAGCAATGTCTGCAACTGATAATGCAGCATTTGTTTGAATTAAATGCAGGATTTTGGCATCAATTCCATCAATTTGTTCAGGCATTTTTAGCCTCCATATTCATTATTTAGGAACAATTATTCTGTATTTATCAGAATATCAACACTGAAAATTATATTACTGACGTTATAACGGGTTAAATTAAGCTGTTTTGTTTGTAGAGGGTCGAATGTCAAAAACTTCCAACCAGTCTCGCCTGCATATCCCTGAGCCGCCATTTCGCCCAGGGGACACGCCTGATTATTCCCATATAGCGGTGCCGACAGCGCATACACCGCCGCGCCCTGACCCTTTGTGTGATAATTATGATACCCAAGAACATGCAACAGGCTTAATTCGCGTTCTTCGGTTTAACGGCGAAGCTGTTGGGGATTGGAACCCGCAGGTTCCTGCTGAAATATTGCATAAAGGCTTGCGCGATATGATGATGACGCGGGCCATGGATGACCGCATGTTCAATATGCAACGCCAAGGCAAAATGAGTTTTTATATGAAATCTCGGGGCGAAGAGGCTGTCTCTGTGGGGCATTCTTTGGCACTTCAAAATTCTGATATGGTTTTTCCAACCTATCGCCAGCAAGGCATTTTGATTAACCGCGGGGCGTCCATCAAGGAAATGATGTGCCAGTGCTTATCCAATGCAGGCGATCCTTTGGACGGTAAATCTATTCCTGTTCTCTATTCTTTTAAAAAGCATGGCTTCTTTTCAATTTCGGGAAATTTGGGAACGCAGCTTATTCAAGGCGTTGGCTGGGCTATGGCCAACGCTTACCGCAACACAGATGAAATCGCGTCTGTCTTTACAGGTGAGGGCGCAACGGCGGAAGGTGATTTCCATTACGCGCTTAATTTTGCGTCGACCTACCGCGCGCCTTGCATCATCAATGTGGTTAATAACCAATGGGCGATTTCTAGCTTTCAAGGCATTGCTGCGGGCGAGGGTGAAACCTTCGCGGCGCGGGGCACTGGCTTTGGCTTGGCAACATTGCGCGTTGACGGCAACGATTTATTGGCGGTTTATGCGGCGACAAAATGGGCTGCAGAGCGCGCCCGTAAAGGCGGCGGCGCAACCCTTATAGAGCACTTTACCTACCGCAGCTCAGGCCATTCAACATCGGATGATCCCACAAAATATAGACCCGAGTCTGAACCTGAGGTTTGGCCTTTTGGCGACCCTGTCGAGCGTCTTAAAAATCATATGATTTCAATAGGTGAATGGGACGAAGAACAGCATGCGGCCCTCGCCGAGAGCTGTAAAAAAGAAATCCGTGATATCTATAAGCAAGCGGAAGCTATGGGGAGTCTCTCTGGCGATACGACAGTTGATCATTATACAATGTTTGAGCAGGTCTATGAAGAGTTGCCGCGTCACTTGCGTGATCAACGTAGCCTCTTTGATGAGGAGCTGTAATCATGACTAGTCCTCCAGCAAGACAAATGAATATGATCGAAGCCATCCGTGATGCACTCGATGTGAAAATGAGCCAAGATCCAGACGTGCTGGTATTCGGCGAAGATGTCGGTTACTTCGGCGGCGTCTTTCGCTGTACGGCGGGCCTTCAGGAAAAACATGGCTTGCACCGCTGTTTTGATACGCCAATCTCCGAAGGCGGTATTGTCGGAATTGCTGTGGGTATGGCGGCCAATGGATTGCGCCCTGTCGCGGAAATCCAATTCGCGGATTATATATATCCGGGCTATGATCAAATAGCCTCAGAAGCGGCGCGCCTGCGTTACCGCTCTAATGGTGATTTTACGGCCCCGCTCACGATACGCACGCCCGTTGGCGGCGGTATCTTTGGCGGGACGACCCATAGCCAAAGCCCAGAGGCGCTCTTTACCCATATCTCTGGGCTTAAGACGATTATTCCCTCTAACCCCTATGATGCCAAAGGGCTTCTTATTCAGGCGATTGAAGATAACGACCCTGTTCTTTTTCTCGAACCAAAACGCCTTTATAACGGCCCATTCGATGGTGACCCGCATAAGCCTGCGGTAAGCTGGGCTAAGCATGAACTCGGGCAAGTGCCGGAGGGGCATTACACAGTACCGTTCGAGAAAGTGCGCCATTTCAGCGAAGGCGATGACTTGACGATTTTGGCTTATGGTACAATGGTCTGGGTGGCTGAGAACGCTGCGCGCGAAGCGGGGGTCAAAGCGGACATTCTAGATATACGTTCACTCTTGCCCCTTGATATAGATTCTATTTCGGCGTCTGTGAAAAAGACAGGGCGCTGTCTCATCTTACACGAAGCTACGCGTACATCTGGATTTGGCGCGGAATTATCAGCCCAAGTCGCAGAGCATTGCTTCTTCTCGCTCGAAGCGCCAATTGTGCGCGTGACAGGCTGGGATACGCCTTACCCACATGCACAGGAATGGGCTTTCTTCCCGGGGCCGAAACGTGTTATAAACGGCATACGCAAAGTGATGGATGCTGGGTAATGGGTGAGTATCGTTTTAAACTTCCAGATATCGGTGAAGGTGTCGTTGAGGCTGAAATAACCGCTTGGCATGTGGCCCTTGGGGACACCGTTTCCGAAGATGACCCTATCGCGGATGCGATGACAGACAAAGCCACAATAGAACTTACAGCGCCCGTTGACGGCGTGATTTCCATGGTCGCTTGTGAAGAGGGCGATATACTTGCCGTCGGCGCAGACTTGGTGATTTTCCAAACAGAGGGCGACACAGAAGAGGCGCCTGCACCCGTAGACGCCGCGCCCGCTCCAAAACCAAGCACATCAAAACCAACCAAGCCAAAACCAGTCAAACCGACATCTAAAAAATCTGATATAACGGCTTCCGATAAAGCGGCCTCTGACAAAGCTCTCGCCGCGCCTGCCGTGCGCAAACGGGCCAAAGATCTTGGCATTGATTTATCCAAAGTGACGGCCTCGGGCAAAGATGGACAAGTCACACAGGCTGACCTTGATTTACTTGAAAAAACATTCGAGCCAGAAGAGGGCGAAACCCGCGTCAAAGTGATTGGTTTGCGCCGCGTTATCTCACAGCGCATGCAAGAGGCCAAGCGCCATATCCCGCATTTTACCTACGTCGAAGAAATTGACGTCACAGAGCTTGAGGCTTTGCGCAGGCGCGCCAATGAGACAAAGTCCGAAGATCGTCCTAAACTGACTGTGTTACCCTTTATCATACGCGCATTGGCGATAACGCTCCAAGATTGGCCGCAATTTAACGCGCGCTTTATCGATGAGAGTTTCGCGGGCACGACAGGTGGTAAAGGAGGCTATGTTAGTCAATTTTCTGACCTTCACCTTGGTATCGCCACGCAAACTGATAATGGCCTGATTGTACCTGTTCTGCGCCGTGCACAGACACGCTCTATCTGGGGCTTGGCAACAGAAATTTCGCGGCTTGCTGAGGGTGGGCGTAACAATAAACTTTCAGCAGAAGAGCTCAGCGGCGCGACGACCACCCTAACATCGCTTGGCCCGCTTGGCGGTATCGTGACAACGCCTGTTATAAACCGCCCTGAAGTCGCGATTTTTGGCCCTAATAAAATTCGTAAAAAACTTGTTCTCGAAGACGGGAAACTTACGGAACGCCTAGTGATGAATTACAGCGTGTCCTGCGATCACCGCGTGATTGACGGCTATGACGCGGCAAAAATGATGCAAGATATGAAAGCCTTGCTCGAAGACCCAACATTGATGTTTTTATCTTAGTGAAAATGCAGGGTTTGTGCTTGTCATCGGGGATAAATTCGCTTATTCCCCGCGCCTGTTCGTAAGGACACCTCGTGGTGGGGTAGCTCAGCTGGTTAGAGCGCAGGACTCATAATCCTGAGGTCGTGAGTTCAAGTCTCACTCTCACTACCAATTTCTTTATAAAACAGTTGGCAGACGTTCGACGGCAGTAGCATCCGTTACCGCTTGAGTGAATTACTCACTTAACCTTAAGCCTGATATAGATGCAGCAATGTTTTCAAAGGCTGAACTAAGTTCCCCTAAATTAACTTCATAATTATGCGCTTGAGAAGTTCCGCAAATCTGCAACTGATTGAGCTTGTGCTGCTGGGTGATCTGAAAACCAACTGTGTAAACTTCAACACCTCTGGATTTTGTAAGGTTACAAATGTCTTGGTAACCATTTTGGGCTTCGGCTGTGGTATTTGTTTGATTTTTGACCTTGAAAGGTAAATTGCCGTTCAGTTCACTATCGCTAGGTGTACGCTGGCCTGTAATTCCGCCATCGGCCATCACAACCATGATTTTTCTGGTACGCGCATTAAAATCTCTCGGAGAACTCTGATTAACCCCATCTATTTGGTTGCGCCATCTCGGATCAAGCGTTGCTAGAGCCCAAGCGACTCCAATATCAGTGCCTGTACCGTCGGAGAGTGTTAACGATGAAATTTTATCAATCAGCATAGTTTTGTCAGTTGAGAGTCCTACCATTTTATTTCCTGCCTTAGGGCACCAGGGATTATTTTTTGTGAAGGCATAAAAATGAGGCAGGTAAGTCAATTTATGTTGAGGCGTAATGCCTGAGGCATAGTCTATCGGAGACATTGCTAAGCATCCGTTCCATTCTTCATCAACCCAATGTTCAGTCGTTGGCGGCGGTGTTAACATCGTTTCTAAATTATCCGGAAGCAGAACAGTCCCGCCAAAGGGTATGATGGCAACTGAAACACGGCCAGCATTCTCTGCATTGTCTAATATAATTTCAACGAAGTCTGTGGCAGCTTTTTGTAATTCTATGATGCGTTGCCCCTGCATTGAGGTGGAAATATCTAGGGCTAATGAAACTTCGATATATTCTCTACCCACTGTAACTTCACTATGGGCGGTTACAAACTTACCTTCTGTGCCTCTTGTTACTGGAAAAAAGAGTTCAGCTTCAGAGCGTGATGTCGCGCTCAAGATAGTATTCAAACCATCATCTGAAAATGTTAAATCATATGTATAGCCTGTAATTTCATCACTAATATCTATACCATTTTGCATAACCTTTTCATAAATAGCTTTGCGTTCACTGAGGGATCTATTCTGACCTTCGGTTGCAGCGATTGCGGCCATATCATTTATAGATCTCAGTTTTGAAGACGCTTGCATAAGACGCGTTGAATCAATTGCGACTGCGACGACTAATACAATTACGAACATTCCCACTGAGGCCATAACTGCGAAAGTGCCATCTTTTGATGCTAAAAAACGTTTAAAAAGATGATTTCTCTGCTGTGTCATTTTTAGTGTCCCTTATCAAAGGCGTTATAAAACGCCTCTACAGTCTTGAGTACATAACAGGTTAAAGTTAAATGCGCGTGTACGAGCCGCTAAGGATTGTTAAACCTTGACTAAGGAAAGGTTTATATTTGAATGCCTTCATTATCCTTTATTATCGACCCAGCAGGATTTTAGTGATTAAAGACATTTGGCTTAATTTCTTTTAAAAGTCAGTTTCACGTATAAGCACGCGCACAATACTCCGCCACAGAGCCGTCGCTGGACTCTGGGCTTGCGCTTTGATTTTAACTATACCGCGCTGTGTTCGTGCTGGCATGTCATGGCTTTCTGGTATGCCGCGCACTTTAAAAACAGGTCTATTGGCGACAAGCTGCCCGTCTTCATCTTCATTTACGGCAAGGGACCCACCTGTTTGTGAGGTTAAAATAGGCTCCATGATAAAAGCTTCACTGGTCGGGGCTAAATGATTGAGCGTCCCCGTTATTTTAGGGGCTTGTACGTCATCACTTATAAAGGTGAACTCAGCACCAGCACTTAAGCGAGAGGCATTGTCTTCTGGCGGCAAGGCTAAAAGTTCAAATTCTTGAGTTGCCACAACTTGCAGGAGGCGGTCTGTATGGGTCACATAACGTCCAGTATGCAGGTTCTGAGATAGGGCGCTAATGATGCCGTCATGAGGTGCATAAATCGCGAGTTGCGCTAATTCATCATCAATGGATTTTAAAGTTAGGGTTTCGGTGCGTAGGTCATCAACTAGAACCGTGCTAAGACGGCGTTCATCAAGATTAGAGGCCTGGCGGTTTAACTGGGCCGTAAGCATTGCAATGCGTTGCTTAGATTGTCTGCGGTTAAAGGTAAGGCTTTCAGAGCTTAAGCTCATTAAAAGCGCACCGCTTTCTACAGTATCGCCCATGTTGACATGGATGGTTTCAATACGGGCGGGTGAGACTGGAAAGACCTCAGTTTGTAATACGGGCCGCATGAGGGCGGGCGCGCGGACTTTGGTCTGCCATGGCACAAGAAATACGGCCAAAGCGGCCACTGAAAGCAAGAGGCTTATGCGGCCTTGCGTGTTGGATAAAATAGTCATGCGTTCGCTCCACCAATGTTTGAGTTCTTGCCAAATTGGCGAGACGATAAAAATAAAAATTTCAATTGTAAAAAGGACGATCCCTATGGCCTTGGGAAAAAGATGATGCACCAAGATCGCAATCCCGATGAAGAGAAAGAAGCGGTAGACCCATGTTGTATAGGCATAAGTTAAAAGGCCAGCTTGCTTTCTGGGCGTAACAGAAATGGGCTTTGGACGCCCAAGTCCAAATAAAGTTTCGCGCATTTTCCACCGGGCAAGGTCAAAGCCTTGTGATTGCATATTCTGAATACCGAACATATCGCTGATTAAGTAATAGCCATCAAAACGCATGCAAGGGTTTAGATTTACCATCAAGCTAAGGACCCAACTTGTCGTGGCAGCAAAAAAAGCGGCAGAGCGCGCAGGGCCATCAGGAAGAAAGCTCCAGAGAAAAATCGCAATGGAGGCAATCGCTAATTCAACGATGATGCCGCCCGCATCGATTAAAACCTTCGAACGTCTCTCCGTTAATCTGTGCGCATCAGTGGTATCCGTATAAAGAATAGGAAACATTACGAGAAACGCGATGCCAATAATGGGAACACGCGCCCCAAAATGACGCGCAGTGTAAGCATGACCAAGTTCGTGCAGAGCTTTAATTAAGGTCAATGTGAGGGCGTAGAATATGAAGCCTTCAAGTGTGAAGAAATACATAAAGGTCGCTATAAATTGTTCCCATTGGCGGACTGCAAAAAAAAGGCCTATGGCGCCAATCATGGAAATAATTATCCATGTTGTTTTTTTGAACATGAAAGCGAGGAAGGGGGCGGTAGCGGTTAAAAATTCATGGGGTTGAAACAAAGGTATACGAAAGAAAAGATACTTGTGAATTAATTGTTCATGAAACGGTTTGCGCGTTGCCGCTTCTTGGCGCGCTAGGCCTTCTGGGTCGCCAGCAGGCGGAATTTCTGTGAGTTTTTGGGCGAAAAAGAACTCCGCCATTTCTTTAAGTTCATCTTCTTCAATATCTGGATGTGTTTTTTGTAAGCGGATGAGGGCATCCGGTACTGGCTCTGGCTTCCATTGTGCGAGAATATCAACTGCGCGGCGTGTGAGACTGTGAAACGCATTGCGTACAGGGTCAAATAAGTACCAACGTGGAGATCCATCATCAGCTTTCGGAGCAGGCAATAACGACAGCTCTTGACGCAGCGCAGGTAGGATGGCCATGTCGCCGGGCATGAATTTAGACGCCTAGGAATTGACGTGCGAGCGTGATAGGCCGTCTTAAGAGCCAAAATCCTAAGGGCGCAGTGCCGCCATATATTTTGGCGACACCACGCGTCCCAATTCTCGGTAAATCAAATGATGACAAGGGTAGATCATTATCTGAGGTTAGAGGGGCCGAGAGGTTGGAAATTTTTAAGGCTGCAAAAGCTTCATATGCCATATGGCCGTCAGGCGTTGCTTGCGCGTAATAACTCGCGCTTGTAATTTCTGCTTCAATGGGGTTGAGGGGATCACTATCCATGAACATGCGAACACGTGCTCCGTTTTTCAATGTTTCCCCGATAGCGAGAGGCGCATCGATACGAAGTAGTACTCGCGCTGGGTCAGCAATTTTAATTATGGCTTCCCCCGTGGCGACGGGACGTCCTGCCCAATCGGTAGGGTCACTATATATGGCCAGTCCCGCTTTAGGGGCATTGACCACTGTTTTGGAGAGACGGTCACGGGCATAATTTTTCCTTGCGCCAGCCATAGACTTTTCAGCCTGCGCAACAGCGACATCACGCTTGGCCGTGTTGTCAATAAATGAGGTGAGCGAGGCTTGGCGCAGCTTAGCGTCAGCGACGGCTTGTTCTTGCTTAGCTAAGATATATTCATTCTTATATGTGGTATCAACGAGCCGCAAAAGAGGCGTATCAATGCTAACCTCTGTATTGGGCGGAACCAGTATAGATTCGACAACGCCGTCTATGGGCGCTGTAATAACATAAGGCGCCTCTGCAACAACTTCTGCAGGTGCAAGCGTTGTCATCGACACAGGAATAAGGGAAATAAGGCCAAGTATTAAAACGGTTCCCAAAAAGTAACTGCGTTTCTTAATGCTCATACGTGCGCGTTTTTTTCGTCCCATGGCTGCGGCACTCACGCCAAAGATTTGCGAAATTCGCTTTATCTGGGGAAGTTCACTTTCTTTAAAGTCTGTATCGCGAGTAAAGAGCAGTCCACCAGCTTTAGGATCAGGTGAAAATGGTGCGTAATAAGCATGTGTAAAGGGATAGGCGAAAGCGTCATCTTTGCGGTTACTTTGAAATTTCCAAGAACTGTCTTTATCTAAAACTGACTTACGTGCCCTAGATGTCAATTCTGCTGTCATCCATTGTGCAAAAGGGGTCGTTTTATCAATTTGGGCTTGAGATGAAATCGCATCAAGGTCAATTTTATGACCGCGTCGGCTCACCCAGATGATATGGCCGGTTTTTATCAAAGATCGGGGGCGGTTTACAGCAATATGTTTCAAGGATAACCGATCCTTAGCCGATAGAGCTTCACCTTCAATCGCAATTAATACCTGCAACGGCGAAGCTGTGGTCGATTTAGGCGTTATTTTCTTTGTATTTGTTTGCTGTGCTGTGATTTTTAGAGGCCCATTCATGAACGTGATCCAAAATAAGCGATGCCGCTCATGCCTGCAAGAGACTTCGTTTTACTGGTTGGTTTTGCTGTGAGTTCAATCGTTTGGCTGACGGGGTCAACTGAAGCGCCGGTACGAATGATTTTAGCTTTAAATGTCTCTCCCGTTTCATCGACAGTAAAGTTAAATTTTTGACCAACTTTCATCCAGCGCATCCATTTTGACGGCGCAATAACTGAGAGCTCAAGAGTGCCGATGCGTTGTATGGAATACAGCGGTTGTCCAACTTGGGGCGTTTCAAAGGCTGAAACATGGCGTTCCGTTATATACCCCGCATAAGGGGCGTAAACAGAGCAATCTTTTAATCTTGCTTTAAGAGCGTTGCGTTCTGCGGCCGCTTGCTGCATTTCTGAGCTTGCTATCGTCACATCAAGTTGTCCTGCTGCGCCTAAATTAAACAGTTCTGAGGTGTTTTCATATTTTGCTGTCAGGGTTTTATGCGCTTGATCTAAAGCGGTAAGTTCAGCATCTTGGCGTGTGCAATCAAAGCGCGCGAGAAGAGCACCGGACTGAAAAGATTGTCCAGGTTTGTAATCTGCGCGTAAAAGACGTCCTGACATACCAGCAGCAATTTCTGCTGTTTGTCCCGCTTGTAAAACGCCTCGGGCTTGCTGTTTTTTGACGTCTTTGCTGAGGGAAGCATAAGTATTAATATCTGCTGACCAGCTAGGCGTGCTTACAACTAGGCTTGCTAAAATTAGACTTGAAGCGGTGAATTTAAGCATAATGCCCTCTACAATAGTTTATGCAATTATAAATAGCATAATTGATTTAATGAAGTTTTAAGAGCGGCAACTATAAGGCGAATATAAAGCTAAATTTATCTATATACATTATATATGCGCACTGCATATGACACTTTACTGGTTCTTAAGCACCTGTTATTATTTATTATTATCATTTTTTACACTTTAAAAGTGTGTTTTAATAATGTTTTTACAAAACACCTGTATAGACAACTTAAAATAGATAAACGAGGTGAAGATGAAACATTTATTAATTACAACAGTTATGGGAATGGGCCTTATTGGGTGTACAACAGTCCCTACGCCGATACCTAAAGCTGAAGTATCACTGCAGGCTACGGCTATGCGGGCAGCCATTACGTCGCAACAAGAGCCTGTGGTTCAATCCATTTCTTTATATGAAGCAATGGCGCGATCTTTAAAATATAATCTCGACCACCGTGTCGCTATGATGGAGCTTGATCTGTCCAAAGCGGACTACGATGTTTCACGTTATGACTTGTTACCAAAAGTCGTTGCAAGCGGCGGATATTATGGCCGTAGTAATGAAGCTGGATCATCAAGCTTATCTTTATTGTCTGGTCGTGAATCTTTGGAGCCTTCAACATCTACAGAGCGCGATGTATTTTCGGGTGACTTAACTGCAACTTGGGATGTTTTAGACTTCGGTTTGTCAAAAATCAGAAGTTCGCAATTGGCTGATGAAGCTATGATTTATGAAGAACGCCGCAGAAAAGCCGTTATCCAAATTATGGAAGACATACATCGTGCATATTGGAGGGCTGTTTCCTTTGATCGGTTGAATAACCGTCTTGTCGCTTTGGAAGGTGACGTCAAAGAAGCCTTTAGTCAGTCTCGACAGCTTTATGCCTCACGACGGACGGCGCCAATGCCTGCTTTATCCTATCAGCGCGAACTTAATGACATTCAGGGACAAGCCCAACGCATGTCCCGCGACCTAAAACTCGCGAAAATGGAACTGGCGTCGCTTATGGGCTTAGCGCCTGATCAGCAATTTACATTGCAAATGCCGTCTAACCAAAGCCAACCCACACGTCTTGCTATGAATTATAGTGATATGATTGATTTGGCTCTGCGCCAACGACCTGAAGTTCGCGAAACACTTTATGCGAGGCGCATAGGTGAAAAAGAAATGAAAAAAGCCGTTCTCGAAGCTCTCCCGTCTATTGAGGGATTTGCTGGATTGGATGTGAGCTCTAATGATTTCCTATTCAACAAGAACTGGGCGGATTACGGCGCGCGCGCCAGTTGGAATGTCATGAAGGTTTTCACCATCGGAAAGCGTAAACGCAAAGCTAAAGCGCGTATGCTGGTGGAAGAACAAAAAGGTCTCGCGGCTGCAATGGCTGTTATGACTCAAGTTGGTGTTGCCCGCGCCAGTTATGAAAGCCTCATGAATGAGTATGAGACAGCCAAAATTGGCGCTGACGTTCAAGGTGACATTTTAGGACAGGTTGAAGCATTGTCACAGGCAAGTTCAGCCTCGCGTCAGACCTTAGTTCGCGAACGTATGAACGCTATTATTTCAGAAGCCCGCAGAGATGGGGCGCATGCTGAAATGAAAGAAGCCGCTGCTCATATTTATACAGCAATGGGTTACGATCCTTATGGGGTTGATATTCAAGGTGATGAAGACATCGCAACGATTGCCAGAAGTTTGGAAGCGCTCTGGGTGAACCGAAGCCGGATGCCTGGAAAATAAAGACGAAACAAAAGACTAAAATGACTCAAGACTGATGAGCTTTGAGGTCCGTGGTTAGCCGTGTGGCTTTCAAAATCGGCCCTCAAACCTCCCCCAGTCTCCAAAACTGAAAAAAATGAAAACGGGCGTGCCCGTGACCGTAATCTATTGGCCAAAATTAGGCCGCGCCGGAGGAAACTATGACTCGTAAGTCCAAAAAAGCAGCACTTCTTAACACAGCGCTTACGCCCCTTTCTGCTAAACAGAAACTAGGGCTTATATCGCTTGAACCCCGCCTCTTATTAGATGCTGCGGGTTTTGTAACTGGTGCAGAAGTTGCCATAGATGCCATGAGCCAAGATGATGCGGTTACGGGAACGGCCGAAATTTTTGAAAATACAGCCGTTAAAAATGAATGGATCGACCAATATAGTGGTTTGTTTGAGAGTGATGATCTGGGGGAAGTAAATCTTGAAGCCGATTATGAGTTATTAGCATTTGAAACTAACCCTGACAAAGCAGATACGGAAATTACTTCAGCGCTTCACGTAACTGAGGTTTTATCACCACTCGATGAAAATAAAACCATAGCTCTAACCACGCTACAAGCTTCGTCGGTTACGGATGCATCATTGGATACGGACAATGACGGTGTTCTAGATGCGGATGATGTAGATGATGATAATGATGGTATTCTGGATGTTGATGAAGGTGATGGCGGAACATCTAACGACCAGTTTAATAATTTAGTTGATGAGTTTAATACAGATGGCATTTATGGCTTTTCTTCAAGTGTAGTAGAGCTTGATGGACAAGAAATTACAGCGGGACAAAGCCCTGACCATGAGGATGGTGATCGTTCTCCGTTACTTGCTGAAGGTGACGTCGTCACCTATTCTCTGAACGAGGGCACTCTTATACTTGCCATTTCTATTGACCATCTTAGCCCTGATGCCGAAATTGGTATTAAATACCGAGATGCTGGCGGAAACCCTAACTTTGAACTTAGAGGTGTTGATGATGATATAAATGCCGAAGAGAGTGCCGGTCTTAGCTTGCGGTTCTTTAATGCGACTGACCCTGCTTTTGCAACGGCAAATGGTCTTGGAGATATTGCCCAAATTATTAGCGGTGGCGCGGGTGATGCGGTGCAAGTTACGTCAAGTATTCGTATTTCAGACATTGACCTAGATGGACGTCTTGAGGGCGTATCTGCAAGTCTCGATAGTTTGGCATCTTACACGATAGAAGGCGATAATGGTTCCTTCACGCCTGTTATTGAAGATGATTTCGTTGTCTTTAGAGGGACGGTCGTTAATCCCAGCGATAATGTGCAATTGAATTTCCTAAATTCAGATGTTCTTCAAATCAATCTTTTAAATAATCAAGATTCTCGTGCTGGATTTTCATTCAACTTCTCACAGTTTAATTTTAACACAGCTGAGACGACAACAACGGGTTTAGATAGTGATGGGGATGGTATCGATGATCATCTCGATATTGATTCTGATAATGACGGAATTACCGATAATATCGAAGCGCAAAGCACGGCGGACTATATTGCGCCCAATGCTGATGACGCGGCGACATTCGCGGCTAATAATGGATTAAACTCCGCTTATGTTGGAACGAATGGCTTGAGAGCAGTTGATACTGACACTGATGGTTTTGCTGATGCTATCGATACGGATTCTGATGATGAAGGCGAGAATGATACTGTTGAAGCAGGCCTTATAGGCATGGCAATAGGTTTATCTGATGCGGCAACTGACGCCGATGGTGATGGCTTATTTGATGTGTTTGACACACAAAATGGAACGCTTGCAGATGATGGCTTTGACGTTAATGAAAGTACCAATACTGGCGCTGCAGCATTTCTTGATAGTGACAATGATGCTAACGGCGGCGTGCCGTTTGTTGAAGATGTTGATTTCCGCGATGCTACACCTCCTTTGGATACTGATGGCGACGGCGTTGCTGATGATTTTGACGTTGATGACGACAATGACGGTATTTTGGATACAGAAGAAGGACTTATTGCGAACCGCGCAGACTTCACAGGCGTAGCCCTAGCAATTGGTGATGCCTCCGAAAGTACAATGACTGCCTTTAACGGTGGCGAGCTTGCTGCGAATATTACTGTCTCTGCGCCTGTATTGTCAGGGCCCAATT
>JALZWM010000163.1 GCA_023300105.1 Hellea sp. | reverse complement strand
CGGTTCCACATGAAATAAAACCATACATAGAAACGGGAGTAAGTGTCTCTTGCATTCGAGATAAGTATTGCAACACTTATGCCAAAAAAACCGAAGATTTTTGTGCTAAATCCGTCCCTTTATCCATTCTAAGCCTGAATGTGACACGCGGCCAACCCACATGTCTCAAGTTGAAACACATTAAGTTGAGGGACATCTAATTTACTATCTTAGCTCTATTATTTGCATTCACTTTCATTGCGTGGCACGTATTTAGAATAGATAAGAGAGTTCGCCATGACAGTTTTGCCCACCCTTCCTCGTAGCGTATCGAGAAGAACGCTTTTAAGTCATTCTGCTGCGGCAGCCTTGGCGACGTCTTTGCCCCTTTCTGCGTGTTCGAAAGGCGCAGACACGACAGCTTCAGTTTCTGTTCTAAACCTAGAGCTTGAAACATCAGCCAAAACATCACTGGAGCAAGCCACAAACCTGATGCTCCGCGCCTATCCCGAAAGTGCGTCAAGCGCGGGTATAGATAGCGGTAAATATGCAGGGCTTAAATCCAAGCTAACCGACCGTTCACCCGAAGGACAAGCCAAGATTAAGAGCGATGTAAAGGCGGTGCTGACGAAAATGAATGACATTGATACTGCGCTACTTCCCGCAGATACGGCTCTGAACGTTGATGTTGTACGTTCTGTTTTCGATATGAGCGCGAAGGGCTTTGACTTGCCTTACGGAGATATGGCGTTGCTGAACTCCAATTGGTCTTACCGTAACAGTCCCTATGCAGTGGCGCAGAATACAGGCGCCTTTGTCGAAATTCCAAGCTTCCTCGACTCGTCACATAAAATCGAAACGGCGGGCGATGCTGATGCCTATCTTGAACGCTTAATCGCTTATGCAGGACAGCTTGACGGAGAAACAGAGCGCACCCGCATTGAAGGCGAGAAAGGCATTATCCTGCCTGATTTTTTGATGGAGAAAACCCTCGGTCAATTACGCGGCGCGCTCGCCAAAGCGCCAGAGAGCTGGGGCATGATTGATGTTCTAAACCAGCACTCTGAAACCCTCGGCGAGAGCTATGTTAAAAGTGCAAATGATATCGCGGAAAAAACCATTGTCCCCGCAATTGAGCGCCAAATCGCAGCGCTTGAAAAACTCGTACCACACGCCAATAGTGATGCTGGCATATGGGCAAAGCCAGACGGCGCGGCCTATTATGATTGGGCCCTTCGCGCGGGTACGACAACAACGCTTTCGCCTGATGAAGTTCATCAAATGGGCCTCGATGAGCTCGCAAGTTTGCAAGCGCGTATGGATCCTATCTTGCGCTCTATCGGCTACACCGAAGGCACAGTCGGTGAACGTATGACAGCTCTGGGCAATGATAAACGTTATCATTTTGCAGCTGGCGACCCGGGCCGCGCTGAAATCATGAGCTTCATCAACGATGCCGTAGTAGAAATTCGCGGCCTTATGCCCAAAGCTTTTGAAACCCTCGTGCCGGGCTTCCTCGAGGTCACGCGAATTGCGCCCGAAGTCGAAGCTGGCGCGCCGGGCGCTTATGGCGGCGCGGGCTCCATTGATGGCACAAAGCCAGGGCATTTTTGGATTAACTTGCGCTCAACGGATTTGCACAATAAATTCAACCTCAAAGACCTGACCTATCATGAAGCTATTCCCGGTCATGTTTGGCAGGGTGAATATACATTCAAGCAACCGCTTATCCGCTCGCTTCTCGCTTTTAACGCATACTCCGAAGGCTGGGCGCTTTACGCGCAGCAGCTTGCTGATGAGCTGGGCGTTTATGACGACTTCCCTGTTGGCCGTTTAGGTTATTTGCAATCTTTAGCGTTTCGGGCTTGCCGCCTTGTTGTCGATACGGGCCTACATGCTAAACGCTGGACTCGCGAAGAAGCTAATGTCTGGTTCGTTACTAATAACGGCTCGAACCCCGAAGAAGTGCGCGGCGAAATTGACCGCTACTGCGCGTGGCCGGGACAGGCCTGCGGCTATAAAGTTGGGCACACAGCGATTAACCGCCTCAGAAGCAAAGCCAAAACAGAACTCGGTGATAAGTTTGATTTTCGCCGTTATAACGATGCCGTGGTCCTCGGTGGCAGCGTCCCCATGACAGTCCTAGGCCGCGTAATTGATGATCACATCGCCCGCGAAAAAAATACTTAAAGCATCTAGTAGTGTAATAATTGAGGTTTACTCCAAACCGTATAAGATGGCTTTGGCTCATCGCGGGGTACATCAGCAGTATGACCGGATAGGACTCGGTATGAATGATTGCACGGCTGCCCGCTGGATTGATACCGGTCATTCTTTTCAAGAAAACACACTTACGTCGATAGAGGCGGCCTTCGCCCTTGGTGCTATGGTGGTAGAGATAGACGTTCACCAGACCACTGATGGTCGTTTTGCCGTTTTCCATGACCGAACAATCGATTGCCGCACCGAAGGCAGCGGCGAGGTCACCGATCATGATCTCGCCTATTTGCAAAACCTCGACATCGCCTATGGCTATACCGCGCCAGATGGAAGCCATCCTTTTAGGGGGGACGGTGTTGGCCTGATGCCGTCACTCACCGAGGTATTGCGGACGTTTCCAGACCGGCTATTCCTTATCAACATCAAGAGTGGAGCATCCCGCCATGGCGAGGCCTTTGTTTCCTTGATTAGAGATAACCCCGAATGGGCAAATCAGATATGGGGGGTATATGGCGGTCAATACCTGTTCGGCAAGCCTCTGGCACATAGCCGATCCAGCCCAGTAT
>JALZWM010000162.1 GCA_023300105.1 Hellea sp. | reverse complement strand
ATGAAGTAGAGGGTGAGGACACGCCGCCCTCTACCCTATTAAACCTCAGCATTGCGTCTAATGATAACCACGCCCTCATCGAATTTATTGGGCATAAAACTTATAAATACATTTTTGAGAACCCCGGTTAGTCCAAGTTTGCACCGTTCTTTCTAAATATATATAAGGCCGTCAATTCTGCTTCTCTATGAAGGCAGTTAGCAATAACGCTTGGCTTGGCGCGCTTGGGTAGCCGTGACCACATGATTACGGCCACGCTTGGGCGAGCAAACTTAACCTTCGTAAATCGGGAACTTAGCCGTGAGTGCTTTCACGCGCTGCTTCACACTCTCTTCGACATCTGGGTTACCTTTTGGATTTTCCGCAAGAGCGTCGAGGACTTCGGCCATCAGCTCACCAATGAGTTTAAATTCAGCAACCCCAAACCCGCGTGTTGTGCCCGCAGGAGACCCAACACGGATACCAGAGGTGATAGTGAATTTCTCTTTATCGAAAGGAATGCCGTTTTTATTACAGGTGATATAGGCGCGGCCCAAAGCTTTCTCGGCAGCGTTGCCCTTCACGCCTTTTGGCGAGAGGTCAATCAGCGCAAGATGCGTATCAGTACCGCCCGTGACAACGGCGTAACCCGCATCGACAAGCGCCTGCGCCATAGCTTTGCAATTATCAATGACGGCTTGGCTGTAGTCTTTAAATTCTGGCTTAAGCGCGTCAGCAAAAGCTACTGCTTTACCCGCGATAACATGCATTAACGGACCGCCTTGAAGACCCGGAAAAATCGCCGAGTTGAATTTCTTGGCGAGCTTTTCATCATTCGTAAGGATCATGCCGCCGCGGGGTCCGCGCAATGTCTTATGCGTCGTTGTCGTCGCAACATGGGCATGCGGGAATGGTGATGGATGAGTTCCGCCAGCAACGAGGCCCGCAAAGTGAGCCATATCAACATGGAGGTAAGCGCCGACTTTATCAGCAATCGCGCGAAAACGCGCAAAGTCGATTTGGCGCGCATAAGCCGAGCCGCCGCAAATAATCATCTTGGGTTCGTGCTCAACTGCAAGCGCTTCGACTTGATCATAATCAATGAGGTTTGTGTCTTCGGTGACGCCATAAGCAACGGCGTTAAACCACTTGCCTGACATGTTAGGCGGCGCGCCGTGGGTTAAGTGACCACCAGAAGCGAGGTCCATACCCAAAATCGTATCGCCGGGTTGAAGCAGCGCAAGGAAAACACCTTGGTTGGCTTGCGAGCCTGAATTGGGCTGAACATTGGCAAAGCCACAATCAAAGAGCTTACATGCGCGGTCAATGGCAAGTTGCTCTGACACATCAACATGTTGGCACCCGCCGTAATAGCGTTTGCCAGGGTAACCTTCGGCATATTTATTGGTCAGTACAGAGCCTTGCGCTTCGAGAACAGCTTGAGAGACAATGTTCTCAGACGCAATAAGTTCGATCTCGTGCTTTTGACGGTCAAGCTCATCGGCCATTGACGCATAAAGCTCAGGGTCACGGTCTTTGAGGGATTGTGAAAAGTAATTTCCAAGATGGGCTTTAGATGCGCTCATTTTGTGGCTCCGTATATGAATTTCTCAAGGCTGACATAGGGGTAAACCGAATCTATCGCAATGCGCGAACATAACATAAGAGGATTAAGCGACGCGCTCACGTTTGAGGCTAAATTCTTCCCAAACGATCTCAAGGGCGGACATTAAATCATCCATCATAGTATCATCATGGAATGGGCTCGGTGTAAAACGAAGACGCTCTGTTCCGCGCGGAACCGTCGGGAAATTTATCGGCTGTGCGTAGATGCCAAAATCCTCGATGAGACGGTCTGAAATTGCTTGGCATTTAACAGGATCTCCAACCATCAAAGGTACAATATGTGTTTCCCCGTCGATAAAGTCATAGCCGCCTGCCCGTAGACGCGCTTTCAATGTATTCGCGCGCTCTTGATGGGCTACGCGTTTTTCTGGCGTGACTTTAAGTACTTTCACAGAGCGCAAAGCGCCCGCGGCCGTACTCGGAGGTATTGATGTCGTGAATATAAAACCAGACGCCATAGAGCGCACAGCATCGATGATAAGCTCATCTGCCGCGATGTAACCACCGACCATGCCGTAAGCTTTCGCGAGCGTACCTTGGATAATATCAATACGGTCCATAAGCCCGCGTTCTTCGCAAACACCACCGCCCGTTGGGCCGTACATGCCAACCGCGTGAACTTCGTCAATATACGTAAGCGCGTTATATTTATCAGCGAGATCGCAAATCTCTTTGATCGGCGCAATATCTGCGTCCATAGAATAGACACTCTCAAATGCGATAAGCTTTGGCGTGTCATGCGGAACTGTTTTTAATTTGGCTTCGAGATCAACGAGGTCATTATGCTTGAATATTTTTTTCTCACAGCGAGATCTTTGGATACCAGAAATCATAGAGGCATGGTTCATCTCGTCGGAGAAAATAACCAAATTAGGAAGGATTTTACTCATGACGCCAAGTGTCGCTTCATTCGCAACATAGCCAGAGGTCAAAACAAGCGCTGTGTCTTTTTGGTGAAGCTCTGCAAGTTCAGCCTCAAGCTGTACATGATAACGTGTTGTGCCTGAGATATTACGTGTCCCGCCAGAACCCGTACCCGCTGCATCTACAGCAGACTTAACGGCTTCGACGACGCATTCGTTTTGGCCCATGCCAAGGTAATCATTTGAGCACCAGACAGTAATATCTTGCTCAGAGTTTTCTTTAAACCATGTCGCTTTTGGGAACGCGCCTGCTTTGCGACGTATATCCCTAAAGATACGATAGCGGCCTTCCTCGCGGACATTACCCACGGCGGCTGCAAACTGATCTCTGAATTTCTCGCCCATAATAGGAGCCCTATTCGAAGTTTCGCTAGCGTATAGCGAAAAAAATCTTCATATTCCATCGATTAAACGTCACAAATTGTCTCATATCATATTATGACTGATTTTGTATAAACGTTTGAAACTATGGAGTTAATAGTGAGCGCCTATCCTAACACGCGATTACGCCGCACCCGCAAAGCTGACTGGTCTCGGCGTCTTGTCCGCGAAACAACGCTGACTCGCGATGATTTGATTTGGACGATTGTCCTCTCAGACGGTAAAGCCGCGCGCGACCCTGTGCCGTCTATGCCCGGTGTTGACCGTGTGAATTTGGCCGAAGTCGTTAAGGATGCGCAACGTGCGCGTGACCTTGGCATACCCGCAATCGCTCTCTTCCCTCACATTAATTCTAAGTTCAAAGACCGATTTGCAAAAGAAGCTTTAAATCCTAAGGGCCTCATCCCCGAAGCTGTTCGTGCGGTCAAAGCGGCTGTGCCAGAAATTGGCGTGATTGTTGACGTTGCCCTCGACCCTTACACGGATCATGGGCATGACGGGTTGATGGAAGGCGAAA
>JALZWM010000161.1 GCA_023300105.1 Hellea sp. | reverse complement strand
ACGCCCTGTGTATCAAGGACGCCACGAAGGACATGATAACGCACACCCGGCAAATCTTTTACGCGGCCGCCGCGAAGAAGCACAACACTATGCTCTTGTAGGTTATGCCCTTCACCCGGGATGTATGACAAAACCTCAAAGCCGTTAGTAAGACGCACTTTAGCCACTTTACGAAGGGCCGAGTTCGGCTTCTTCGGCGTTGTTGTATACACACGTGTACAAACACCGCGCTTCTGAGGACAGGCCTCGAGCGCTGGAACCTTGTTCCGCTTGCGTTTGTCTTTCCGGGGCTTCCGGACGAGCTGTTGAATAGTCGGCATATTAAAAAGCCTTTTCCCTACACAAAGTGCAAACATCCCACCGCCCGAACCACTCGGAATGACAGGTTATCTGCAATAAAACGACCTATTTCGTGAAAATACCCACGAATTGGGCCGTCAATAATAACGTTTTTGCCTTAAATGAGGTTTCTACGGTAACCCGTAGACAGCACATCCATCAACGATGCGGCGTATAGAAGCCCAAAACGCCCACGTCAACAGTGGAATATGGTTTTTTAGCCCCGCTTTGAGCTTGTCGCGAAATTCGTCAACTTTAGTCAATAAATGACCTATTTAACCGCCTTTTCGGCCATTTTCATAACCCACAGAAGGTTGCTACCCATATTTTCTCTATATCCGCCCCTTACATAGCCCCCTTCTATAAGCTTTTGAGTGATATTTTGGGCCTCACTAACGTCTTCCAGCCCGCAAGACCCCCTTCTTGCTTAAAATCGGGCGCGATTCCAACAGAATCGATTTCTACCATCTTTACCGCGAGCTCATATAGTCCACAAAACACCAACGACGGCCGCGATGATCTTGTTTATGAGATAAGACTATGTTTTAGAAACACGAAAATTCTAACTGCGCCGCACTACAAGTCATAGATAAAACTTAGAGCGCCATAGAACCTCGTTAGCTTGCTCGGCTATATTCGAGTATAGGGTAGTTTTTACAATACGCATCATTACCAACGCGCACAGAATCTGTTTCTAAAAATACGTCAGATATGGACTGCATAAGAGCTTTGGCAGTTATAGGTTTCATCACATTTCCAACAATCGCGATTTGCTTTAACCTTGGCATATAAGGCGTGAAATCTGCCGATGACATCATAATAATTTTTGTTCCCGCCAAATTAGTATCATTGCTCATCTTCTTCGCTAAAGCGATGCCATTAACCCTCGGCATTTGATAATCCAATAAAACCAAGTCAAATGGCTCGCCTTTATTTTTAGCATTCAGCAATTCCGTGTAAGCGTCTTGCGCGCTACTAACGCAGGTCGGACTTAAGCCGTCCGGCGTTAGAATATTTTCTATAATAGATAAGTTACGGTCCAAATCATCTACGACCAAAATACGCCTACCGCTATAAGGTTTTGATGTCATCTTTGGGAGGGGGGCCAAGCTTTGCACTTCAGTATCAAGCACCTCTGGAATAGGAAGAGATACCTTGACGGTGAATGTTGACCCTTTGCCCACTTTCGAAGTTACAGCAATAACACCCCCCATAGCCTTAGTCAGCTCGCGAGAAATAGTCAGGCCTAATCCCGTGCCGCCAAATTGCCGCGTCGTCGACCCTTCGGCTTGCGTGAAACTTTCAAATATTTTCTTTAATTTATCTTCTGCAATACCAATACCCGTATCTACTACTTTAATTGTTAAATCCATATTTGATCCAGACTGAATGCCTTCAAGCGATAAAAGAACCTGGCCACTCTTTGTGAATTTAATCGCGTTAGAGATAAGGTTTGTTAAAATCTGCCGAATACGCACTTCGTCGCCAATAAGTACGCAAGGTAAGTTTTCAGCATAATGGACATTAAATTTAATTTCTGTCGATTTCGCAGTCGGCGCCATAAGTAGAATAATTTCTTCTGCCATCACCTTTAAGTCAAAGGAAACGGGGTTTAGGTCTAGCTTGCCAGATTCTATTTTTGAGAAGTCTAAAATATCATTCAAGATAATCATTAGGTTGCTACCAGACTTATAAATCATATCCGCATAATTCTGTTGTTTATCTGTAAGCTCAGTAAGTTTCAAAACCTCAGTCATTCCTAGAACGCCGTTCATTGGGGTTCTAATTTCATGAGACATATTTGCTAAAAATTCTGACTTTGCGCGGTTCGCGTTATTAGCATCGTTTCGAGCTATGCGAAGTTTTCGTGTTAGTTTGACCTGTTTAATTCCAAAAATAACACCACCGATTACTGTTAAAAAACCAACAGTCATACTAATCCGTTGGCGCTTAATTACCGATGCTTGTAATGTGGATTGCGATTCCAAAAGGTCAGTACGCTCTTTCTCCATTGAAAGCTGCTTTTGAGCATAGTTTCGCATTTGCCCAGTGATTTTTTGCATGTCATTATAGTTGCCAAACTTTTCTTGCTGTATAAATTCACGCATAAAGCCAAATGCTTTTTGTGCTTTATTCTCTGCGAGCAAAACTTCTGCCTCTGCTATCAAGGTTAGCTTTTTATTTTTTTGAATGTTAAAAGTCTTAGGATCATCATTCAGCATTTGAAAATATTTACGGGCAAGTTTTGCATTTCCAGAGCGCGCATAAGCGATGGCATAACTATAGTGCAAAGATGACGCGCTATGCGGGTCAGCCTTAACATATTTTTGAGCCTCACCTAAGCAAGACAGTGCTTTTTCAGTAGAGAAATGTTGGAGCGAATATGTGGCGCAAGTCCTATATGCCCTAAATAAAGTTTTAGGGTTTTCGGTCATTTTCGCAATCTTTATCTGCATTTCATCGAAAGCAACTATCGCGTCTCTATCACTTGTTTCCATCACCATTAATAAGAGATTAAAAACGATATTGGATCCATTTATGGGGATGCCAATATCTTGACTATATTTAACTTGGTTTTGATATGCCTCAACAGTACCAGGGCGATCACCGACGGCTTGCAAAATATAAGATTCAAATTCCGCAATTTCATTTTTAACAACGGCTCCCACCTCATACTCATTTGTAATGGATCCAATGCTTTGAATGGCTTCTATTGTTTTCTCTCTTTGACCTAAATCATAATAAGCATAACCCAGCATAATATGAGCGCGTATTTTAACAGAGGGACTAGAAGCAAAGCTTTCAATTATCCTATATAGTGAAGCCATGGCTGTGTCGTAATTTTTATTGGAGTCAAAATCTCTATAGAGATCAAAAATTTCCATGTATTGCTCATGTTCACGGGAATTTTGCCGATTAATTTCATCAACATAGGTTTGACGAACTAATAAAAATTCATCCTCAGACGCATTGAATGCGGCATGGAAGACGTCATAATATAGGCTATCGAGTGTCTTGGGTTGAACACCAAAATCCTTTGTTTGTTTAGACGTTTCGGATAAAATCAGTTTGTTATCTTCTATATATTTAGCTAATTCGACGGCATCTTTAATCCAAGTATTATCACTCTGCGCATGTGCGACGGTCGAAAAACTTAAAAATATGAAAACCAACATGATCTTATAGAGGTAAGTTAAAAAAAGAACCGCGCGCATGTTAACTCCCTAACCCTGGTTACACAGACGCCCACCTTGGGCGCTCTCGGTTATTCTGTTTAAATTCAATTGATTTATAATAGCCAAGTATATGAAGTTAATTTCTATATAATAAACCTATAAGTTGTATTAATGAAAGTGCATATCCCACGTAATATGCGAGGAAACTGGGGAAAGCCTCAAAGGACTGTGTTAGCGGTATTATGGTTTCAGGTTCGGTCGCGCTATTGGCTTACGATTAATCTAAAGCCAAGGGGGCCTAGTCTGGCCCAGAGTAATTAACGCATGCGGCTAAGGCATAGAGATGAAGAGATCATCATAGCCAATGGATGTATGAAGTAAAAACGAGACTCATCATGAGAAAAAAACTCATTCCAAAGTAGGCACAGCCATAAGCTTGGCTGTGTGAAGCCTCCACCAAGGCTCAGTCATGTTGGATTTCCCGCCATCATTACTGTTGTAAGCCCCGTCAAACGAGCTTGGGCTTGAATTAAGCGGTCTATAAGCGGTCTACAAGAACCTTTATTCAAAGGTTAGAAGGCTTTAACTGAAAAGGCTGCTTAAGGCTGTTTGGTCAAAATTTCCTAATCCAGGCAAAGCATCTAACAGTTCGCTATTACTCAATCCAAACCACTGCCCAAGACTGGCGGCATATTGATCAACGGCGAGTTGCGGAATAAGCCTACCTTGTCCAGCATCATAATCATGATTAAATTCTGGCGGTGGAATATTACCTAAGATTTGACCACCATTAACAGCGCCGCCCATAACGAAGTGATGATTACCCCAGCCATGATCTGTTCCTGTTCCACTTCTTGTAAGTGTGCGGCCAAAATCAGATCCTGTAAATGACGTTACTTTATCTGATAATCCAAGCTCGACCATTGAGTCGTGAAAAGCACGCATCGAATTCGCAACATCGGCCTGAAGTCCCGGTAATGTAGTGGGTTGACCAGCATGGGTATCAAAACCGCCAGTCCCCACGAAGAACACTTGTCGCTTCACACCCAAATTAGCATTACGCGCAATAACTCTGGCTATGACGCCTAACTGTGACCCCAAAGACGAAGTTGGCATGACTGTTGTTGGGTCTCCTGGAAGTGCAAATTGAGCCGTCAATAATTCATTGGCATCAAGCGCAGCGCGGTTCACACTCGCAAAGTCATCTCCAAATAAATTACTTGTATCACCGTTCACATTACGCAAGGCGTCACGATAATGAGACGGAAAAATGGATGAACCCAAATGATCACTCGCATCCAAAATATCCACGCTTTGAGCTCCAGACGCAGAAATCTGAAAAGGCTGTACATTTTCACCTTGAAGAAAGATCCTAGGGCCAACCGCGGAGACTGACGTAAAAGTTGAGTTCGAATTTGCACCTGCCGCCTCAACAATATCAGCAAAACGGCCACCCCATCCTGCTCTAGCACCTTCAGGCTGAGAGGCCTGCCATATAGATTGTTGGTCATTATGTGAAAAGAGCCTAGGGGGGCGTCTCGCACTCCCATTTTCAAATGTCGTCCGTGTTATAGGTTCAACAATCGGCCCCACATTACCAATAACGGCTAGGTTACCCTGCGTGTACAATTCATGCAAAGGACGAAATTCCTCAGGAAAGGCAAAGTTTCGCCCGCCAATATTTCCGCCATTTCCTGCGAGTTCCAGCAAATTATCTCGGCGACGTGGTGCGAAACCCTCGCTCGAATTATCCAAGTCTGAAATCAAGCGCCCCCGTATGCCTTCATATTGACTATGAGATTGCACATCATAAGGAATGACAGTGTCATGGCCATCCATAGCTCCGAATAGAAATACGCAGACCAGTGCTTTATAATCACTCGTATCCGCAGCAAAGGCGTTAAAAGACCCTATATTGGCTGCAAAACCACTGGCTACACCAAGCGCACTAGCATTACGAAGGAACTTACGTCGATTAAACATCATGATTATAACCTAACTTAATGCTGTGTTGTGTATTCTGGAGACATGACAATTAGCTGTGTCGCAAGTCTAATACCGTCAGATGGCGCTGTTACCGATTCATAAACTTCACTTACGCGTTGCCGCGTTGCATCGCTCATGCGGCCTGCCGTCAGGACAAGGTCCAACTGATCAATGACCGCCTCGGTATCACCCGAAACAGCTAATGCATCAGCATAGTTACCCCCCCAATTTTGATTGCTTGATCTGAAAACATATGTCGCCATGAAATTAGCATGCGTAATAGCTGTCGCGGTGTGCGTGATTTGCATTTCAGGAGCAACTAGTCCTGCGGATGCAGTTTTTGTTCCTCCAGCGACAAAACCAGGGCGGAAAAAGTTAAAAACTGAAGACGATCTATAAGGTGTTTGACCTAATGACGCTGTCGTCGCCCCGTTCCTAACAGGGGCATCATTTGTCACTTCAACACTAGAAACATTTGCATAACGCGCCCAATGTAGGAACCTTACAATAGGTTCTCGCACTTTACCAAAGGTCTCATCTTCACGTCTATCAAGATCAAGCGCTTCGTTATCAAGTAATATGGCCGCCCAGACTGGGGCTAGGTCTCCGCGAGTTCCTGTTCCAGAAATTTCTCCGTCAGGCAGAGTATATGCCCCCGTTTCAAACGCCTCTACCACACGCTTAACATAGGCGGGTGATGGATTGCTTGTCGTCATGCGCTGGATAAGTTGTTTACACACAAACGGCGCAAGGTTTGGATGCTCAAAGAGTATATCGAGCGCCATAGAGATTGACTGGTCACCCGGCAGCCCCGCAGGAACAGTTTGACCTAAGAAAGATTTTGAAAATGGGGAATGCTCAGACTCAGTCATTTCCATAGGCAACACATCTATATCAGGAACTGCAGGTCGGCCTAATCCCACGCCAAACGGGGTATTGGCCCACCATAATCCTGTGAAAACTTTAGCCAGCTCAGTTATATCATTATTCGTGTAAACTTCAATTTCCTGCCCATTAGCATCAAGTTTAGGCGTACCGTCTGGGTTGAGCTCAACCAAACCAATGGTAAAAAGCTGCATTATTTCCCGCGCATAGTTTTCATCTGGCACACCGCCAGTTGTAGCATCCGCTTTTTGATTACCAATATATGTGAGCCAAACTCCCATTAATGGGCTGTAAGTTACATCTTGCATGAGATCGCGATAGTTCCCAAACGCGTGATTTTGCATGGTGTCCATATATTTCGCTTGAAGGTGAGACTTGAATGTCAAATCTCTAGGCGAAGTTGAAATAACGAAGATTTGTGAAAGTGCGAAAGCAGCGCGTTGACGCAACTGGTCATCTCCTAAAAGTGCTCGCTCATACCATCTCTCACGTGGGACGGTTTCCCATTTGGATGTTGACGTATCGGCAAAGGGAAGACCCATGCCATCAAGTATAGAGTTTACAGGCAAATTATATTGCGTTTTAAACCACTCTGAATATCCTTGGCCTTCCAAGTTTTCAATGGTTTCTAGGGTTGGTCCAAATGTCGAAGACATTAAAAATGCTGAGGCTTTTGTGTCTGTCAGAGGCAAGTTGATATTCGCTGTCGCAGGAATAACTGTTACATTGCCATCAGGGTCTACAGCAGCAACAAAAAAGGAATATGAACCAGGGACATCACAGGTCAGCACGAGCTCTGACATTGCTCCAACACTCTGGCCGCAAATTTCTCCTAAAATCACATATTCCAGAGCCCCATCAGGACTATCACTATCTGAAAATAAAGTCTCCCAGACTATAGGTCTGTTAGGCGCTAAAGCCGTTTCAACATTTATGACAAAATTATCAACAGAAGCAATGGGGGCCAAGGTGTTAGCCGTTTCGCCATTACCAGATAAGCTTGATAAAACAAGTTCGACACTTGATTCACCTGATATATTTTGTTCTGTAATTTCGAAAATTGCCGCGCCATCTTTAAGGTCATTAAAAACAAAGCCGAATAATTCATCTTCAGTCAGCGTAGCGCCTTGCAAAGAAATATCTTGCGTTAAACCCTCTACGCCCCCAGCTCCGGAAAGGGCAGCTAACGCAAGACCATAATCGCGAGCATCTTGCGCCGCAGTCAGCGCGTCTGTGTCTGTTGGAAGAATAGGGGTCGTGCCTCTATAGTCAAACCCCATACGGTTAAATACAGGCGCAAACACAGTATTGGCTTGAGTCAGTGATGTATTTGTTAAAGCCTCGCTACCTGCAACTAATTCTGCATGCCGCACCGCTAATTCTGTGAACGGTGTTATCTGTACCGCGATATCACTTGTTGTTTCCGTAGAGCTGTAATCTTCAGCCATAACGAATGAACGAAACATAGCATCAACAAACGTTACATTTGTTACCGGATCAACATAGGTGCAACTTGATGCGGTAATAAGAAGCGCACCAGTGTGAGTTCCTACATCCAAGTTAAAATCGCCCTGTTGATTTGAACGTACTTCTGCCCCTATGGGGGCGCCCGATAAATCCGCAGCGTTAATATTACACTGCGCATAGCCTGCTGTGACTTTTCCAACGATGTTTGTGCTTGTCGGTATAGGCGCATCTGGTAACGGGGAACTCAGTATAGTTTTAGCACCACTGCCGCCACATGCGGTTAGATACAGGCTAGACATAGCCGTGCACAAAAAAGTCTTACTCAGATTTTTCATAAAATTATACCAATCAACCACTAGCTGTATTGTAAGTAAAAACAGCTTTATTTTTTTCAAAGATATGGGTCAAAAATCTTTAATATAAAGTTAATTAACAATTACTCATGAGCGCTCTTCATAATATTTCTCTGTAATTTTTTAGTTTGTTCTTAATCAATACTGACTGTCTTGACATTACTCCAAGTTCGTACGCCCTCCTCTGCGAGTTCACGTCCGTAACCAGATTTTTTAATTCC
>JALZWM010000160.1 GCA_023300105.1 Hellea sp. | reverse complement strand
TATTTTAAGCCCGAAGCGCCGCCATTCAAATTGATGAGCGCTGCAATTCGCGCCGAAACTATGAGCAGTTTAAGCGTGGACGTCTTATACGAAATCCCTTTTGATGATGAACTGAGAGAACGCGATGATGTTCAATTTGTCGAAGATGTTTTGCATCAAGGCCTTGGGATTAAACATGTCGTTGTCGGCGAAGATTACGGCTTTGGAAAAAACCGATGCGGTGATGTCGAGAGCTTGACCCGTCTTTGCGCCGAGCGCGGGATTGGCGTCACGCCGATGACGCCTGTTGGCTTGCATAAGCTATATGGGAAGTATGGGAGTACAGAAATCCGCGCGGCCTTAAAACAAGGTGACGTGTTTCATGCCGCCCATATGTTATCTCGTCCGTGGATTGTTGACGGCATAGTTCAGCAAGGCGCGCAGCGCGGACGCACGATTAACTTTCCGACAGCCAATCTCGAATTTGGTGATCTTGTGCGGCCTAAATTCGGTGTCTATTGCGTAGAGGTCAAATTACCACATTCTGACACGTGGTTACCCGCGATTGCCAATACAGGTAGCCGCCCCACAGTTGGCGGCGAAGAGGCCCGTCTCGAAGTTCATATTTTCAACTTTGATCAAGACATTTACGGCCAGCACATCCAAGTCCGCTTTCGTAGCTTTGTCCGCGCGGAGCAGAAATTTGAAAGCTTCGATCACCTGAAAGATCAAATCATTCGGGACTGCGAAGGCGCGAAGGCCTTGTTTGGTGTTGCGTAAGCTAATTGTCTTTTTCTGCCTTGGAGGCTTATTAGCTTGCACCAATATTGGAGTTGAAAGACTTTCTGGTGAAATTGATCAAAGTTTTATAAGCTCACTTGCCTCACTTAATCATAGAAAACGTATTGTTATAAATTCAACTGGAGGTGACCCTGATTTTGGAGAGAAGGCCGCTATGTTGATTGAAGAAAAGCAGTTAAGAGTTGTCATCGATGGGCTTTGTTTTTCGTCTTGCGCTGAATATATCTTACCAAGCGCTGCGGACTTAGTTTTTACACAAAATGCTGTAATTGGCTTTCACCAAAACCCGACAATGATTGATTTTTTTCGTAATGAATATTCAACGCAAGATCGCCCGCTATGTTTTTATGAGGATAATTTATCTTTCATTTCAAACTTACATAAACGGAAATTAGGGCATGATAAATTTTGGCGTACCGTTTTAGATCAACTAAACTTAGTAGATGTAGAAATCGTAGAAAAAGACAGTTGCAGCGAAACGGGGTTTCGCTTTGCACATGACCTTTGGATTCCATCCTCAGTAACGCTACGTTCTGAGTACGGATTGAAGTTTAAGGGCAGCGTCTGTGTAGATAGCAAAAAATGTCGAAAAAAACTGTCTGATGTGTTGGTTTCAAAAGGGGTCAACTATATCATAGATGAGTAGTCCGAATTACTCACCTTTATGAACAACGCCGCCCTTCATAACGAAATCGACGGAGAGTAATTCTTCAATATTTTTAAGTGGGTTCCCGTCCACGGCAATCAGGTCAGCCTGCTTTCCTGTTTCTAAGGTTCCAATCATATCGCTGAGGCCAATGTGTTTTGCGGCGGTGGTTGTCGCGGCCTCTATGGCTTCCATTTCTGACATACCAGCAGCGACCATATATTTAAATTCTTGCGCGTTATCTCCGTGCGCTGAAACACCCGTATCAGTGCCAAAGGCGATATTCACACCGTTTTCATAAGCTGTTTTAAGCATGTCCTGCATTTGCGGACCAACTTCGAGGGCTTTCTTGGCGGAGTTGGGCGGGAGCCAGTCTTTGTTCTCAGCCCAGTCAACAACGGTCATGCCTGCGAGAACAGTGGGTATGAGGGTCGCGTCATATTTTTTGAACATGGCCGCAGTGCCTGCATCGAGATAAGTCCCGTGTTCAATAGATTGAACGCCTGCTTTGAGCGCAGATTCGATGCCGTCTTTACCGTGCGCATGGGCAGTGACTTTGCGGCCCATTTTTGTGGCCGCTTCGACAATCGCTTCTAATTCGTCATTAAAGAACTGTTGACCTGTGCCTGCATTGGTATTGGAAAGCACGCCGCCTGTGGCTGTTATTTTAATCACATCAGCGCCATTTTTTACGGCTTGGCGAACCGCGCGGCGGCAATCAGCAGGGCCGTCGCAAAGTGTCTCTGATTGCATGTGCGGGATAAGTTCATCTTTGAACCCATGCGTATCGCCGTGTCCGCCCGTTATTGATATGGCCGAACCCGCGGCTTGGATATGTGGTCCGGGTATGAGGCCTTTATTAATCGCGCGTTTGAGGGCAAATATTTCTTTTGGCCCGCCGACATCTTGGACGGCTGTAAAGCCTGCCATAAGAGTTGTTTTTGCGTGTTTTGCCGCTTGGAAAGCCACATCGCCAGCTTCGAGAGTGACATTGTCCCAACGCGAGGCGGGGCTCCATTCACCGCGAAGGTGAACGTGGCTATCAATTAAGCCTGGGAGGAAAAACATATCCCGCTTGTCAATGATAGTGGCTTCATCATCTTCGATAAAGCCGTCTTCAATGCCGACAATTTTGCCGTCATGGATTATAATTGTTTGGTCAGATTTTGGAGCTGTGCCGGGAACAGCGAGAACCTTGCCCGCGTAAATAAGGGTAAAGTCTTCATGTGTATCATGAGTGTCTTTATCATGCGCATAGCTTGAGAGAGTTGGAGCTGATATTGTTAAAGCAAGTGCAGCGCCTGCCAATAAAATTTTACGCATGTGTCTGTCCCAGTTTTTTCATTTATTTTTTTAAAGCGTGATGCGCGATATCTCTTCGGCAAAACCCTCCGGGCCATTTTATGGCCTCGTCTATGGCTTTATACGCTTTTGCGACAGCTTCTTCCAGAGAACTCGCCTGTGAGGTGATATTGAGGACGCGTCCACCCGCCGAGCAAACGACGCCTTTATCGTTTAATTTAGTCCCTGCATGGAAGACAACAACGCCGTCCATGGCATTGGCGTCTTCAATGCCTTTGATTTGCGTGCCTTTTTTGTATTTGCCTGGGTAGCCTTTTGAGGCGAGGACAACATTGACGACAGGTTCATCAAACCAAGCTGGCGCTTTTAATTTATCTAAATTACCCGCTTCGGCTGCGATGAATACTTCCATCAGGTCAGATTGGAGACGGCGCATGAGAACCTGACATTCAGGGTCGCCGAAACGCGCGTTATATTCAATTAATTTCGGGCCTTCGGAAGTCATCATGAGGCCTGCAAATAAAACACCCACGAAAGGATGACCATCTTGGGCCATGCCGTGAATGGTCGGTTGAATGATTTTATCCATGACGAGGGCGAGCGCTTTTTCGTCAAAGACGGGCGTGGGAGAGTATGCACCCATGCCGCCTGTATTCGGGCCTTTATCGCCGTCATGGGCGCGTTTGTGATCTTGCGCGCCGATAAGCGGCATGGCTGAAACACCGTCGGATATCGCAAAGAAGCTAACTTCTTGTCCGCTCATGAATTCCTCAATGACAACGGTATTGGACGCGTCGCCAAATTTACCAGAGAAGAACTCTTCGAGTTCAGCTTCGGCTTCTTTGAGTGTTTCAGGCAGGACCACGCCTTTGCCCGCCGCAAGGCCGTCTGCTTTGAGGACATAAGGCGGCTTCATTGTTTTAAGATAGGCCTTGGCTTTTTTAAGGTCAGTAAAGACGCCATACGCTGCAGTGGGAATGTTATAGCGTGTGCAGAGTTCTTTGGTGAAAGCTTTGGAAGATTCTAGCTGTGCTGCTGCCTCAGTCGGGCCGAAGACTTTCACGTCCATCTCCTGAAGAATATCAACAAGGCCAAGCGCGAGAGGTTGTTCAGGGCCCACGACAACAAAGTCATATCCGCCGCTTTGGACAAGGGCGATGATGCCAATAATATCATCCGCGGCGACGGGGGCAATAGCCGCTACTTCGGCGATGCCCGCATTACCAGGCGCGCAGACGAGCTCCGTGACTAATTCACTTTGTGATAATTTCCACGCCAAAGCATGTTCGCGGCCACCTGAGCCAATAAGAAGAACTTTCATCAATCTAATCCGTTATTCTGATTCCGTTTGGCGGCTTTTAGTCTATAAGGAGCTTTGAAGCCAACGCCGAATCCATATCCTTTTCCAAGAAAGTAAATAAGAAAGTACCTGTGCCAGATAACTTGTCTAATACGCCCGAATATTCGGTTTCTGAACTTGCCTTCTCGCTTAAGCGCACGGTTGAGGAAACTTTTGGACATGTCCGTGTGCGCGGTGAACTTGGGCGCGTAACAATAGCGAAGTCTGGCCATTGTTATTTGGATATTAAAGACGACAAAGCGGTAATTAATTCAATTGTGTGGAAGGGCGTAATGTCCCGCCTTTCGATGCGGCCCGAAGAAGGCATGGAAGTTGTCTGTGAAGGTAAGCTCTCGACCTACCCGGGGCGCTCGAACTATCAGCTCATCATAGAGAAAATGGAACTCGCGGGCGCAGGCGCGCTCATGGCGCTGTTTGAAAAGCGTAAACAGATGTTTGCCGCCGAAGGCCTGTTCGATAGCGACCGTAAACGCGAGCTTCCCTTTATTCCTAAAACTATCGGCGTAGTGACCTCACCAACAGGCGCGGTTATTCGCGATATCCTGCACCGCATCATGGACCGTTATCCGTCCCATGTGCTTGTCTGGCCTGTGCTAGTTCAAGGTGATAAAGCGGCAGATCAAATTACACAGGCGATTAATGGTTTTAATCATGGCGATGGTTTCCCAAGACCTGACTTACTTATCGTGGCGCGGGGCGGCGGCTCTATGGAAGACCTGTGGTGTTTTAACGAAGAGAAAGTTGTCCGCGCGGCAGCCGAGTCTAAAATTCCAATTATCTCTGCGATTGGGCATGAAACTGATTGGACGCTGATTGACTTTGTCGTCGATTATCGCGCCCCCACCCCAACAGGCGCTGGCGAGAAAGCTGTGCCTGTGCGTGAGGATTGGCTCGAAACGGTTAGCGATTATGGCACGCGCTTAACACGAGGATTAAAGCGGAACCTGAATGAGAAAAAGACGGCTCTATCTGCGGCGCGTCTTCCTAAATTAGAAGGCGTTGTCGGCGTGCCCCGTCAAAGACTAGATTTGGCTGTGGCCAGATTGCCGCGTCCCGACCGCTTGTTTGAAAAAGCGTCTCAGAAACTCGCCGCGCAGCGCGTGCCTGACCCGCGCCGTATAATCGAAGCAAAAGGCGCGCAGCTTAATGCGCTGCGTTTGCGCCCTGATTCAATTCGTCTTAATATTGACGGTAAACGCCGCACACTCGCGCAAGAAACCCGCACCGCCAATTCGGCTATTCAAAACATTCTGCAAAAACAAAGCGCGCATCTCTCGCGGGCAGGGAAGCTGTTAGACGCTTATAGCTATCAAGGCGTGTTAGAGCGCGGCTATGCCTTGGTGCAAAATAAGGACGGCGATGTTGTGCGTTCAAAGGACGGCGTTGATGCGAGCGAGCTTGTGAGCTTGACCTTTGCTGACGGGTCGCGCGGCGCAATCATCGATGGCGAGGCGGGGGTAACGCCGCCAAAGGCGTCACCTTCTAAGAAAGCGTCTCCAAAAAAAACGGTGAAACCCTCTACAAAGACGACGATAAAAACAAAGACAAAAACAACTGCAAATAACCAACAGGACTTGTTTTAATTTTTATCTAAACAAGCTAAGTAGATTTTATGAACTCATTCTTTAAAGGCACTGGCGAAGCGATTGTGCATTACGGCGCATCGGACTTCACCATTATGGAAGGCGGTGCCTATGTGCTCTGCGCGACCACACAAGATAAAATTCCGCTAGAAATGCTCCGCTATTGGAACGCCGATAGGCAAGAAGCCTATAAGGACGCGGCCGCAAGCTTAGCGGCTTGGAAAAAAGAGAACGCTTAATGCGGTGGCTTACGAGCTTAGCGCTGATTGTTGCGATTTCAGGGTCTGCTTGCGCGCAGGAACAGCAAACTATCAGTGTTCAGCCTGATGTAATGTCAGGTGTAATATCAGATGTAATATCTGCGGCTCCAACGGAAGACGCTATAACTCTTCACGCTGACGTAAGAGTAAAAGTTCCGCCTGTTCCAACAACGGCCATCTCATGTAAAGGCGTCGCTAAACAAGGAGGCGCTGTTCTTTGCCAAACAGCTCCCAATGCCAAAGTTAAAGTGGCTCGCTCTGAGAAAGACTTTTATTTCGAAAATGCGGATGAGCACGGGCATATCATTATTGGGTTTGACCGTGATGAAAAGAGTAACTTTGTCGAGGTCGGCGGTGACCGCGTTAGCTTTGATTTAAGGCCTCGCGACTATGACACATCCCGTATTGACGGTCTACCGCCGTCGCAAGTCTCAACGTTTTCAGCGGCGCAGCTCAAACGTATTCGCAGCTCCTCTGCCCGTAAGAAAATTGGGTTTAGCTCGCGCGAAACGAATATGGGATTTCGCGATGGATTTACCTCGCCCATCAAAGAGTTTCGTAAGACCACGAATTTCGGCGCGCAGCGTATTCTCAACGGCGAGCCTAAAAAACCGCATTACGGTGTTGATATGGCCGCCCCTGTCGGGACGCCGATTTATGCGCCTGCGGACGGCACAGTAAGTCTCGCGGATGATGATTTATATTTCGAAGGCGCGATGGTTCTGCTTGATCACGGGCAAGGCCTTATTTCTATGTACCTTCACACGGATACGATTTTGGTAGAGCCAGGGCAGCGCGTTACACGCGGTGAACAAATTGCAACAGTTGGGTCAAAAGGCCGCTCGACAGGGCCGCATTTATGCTGGCGTTTGAAATGGCGTAACCGTAATCTTGATCCAGAGCTACTGACCCAGTGGCCGCATGATGAGAGAGAGCACTGATAAAATGGCAAAGCTAGGCGAAGAGTGTCAAACAATGATTGAGGTCCGTGAGGGCGTCGACGCGCTAGACCGTGAACTTGTTGCGCTGCTCGTCAAACGCCAAGCCTATATGTGCGCGGCGGCGCGCATCAAACAAGACAGAGATGCTGTGCATGATGAGGCCCGCATCGAAGACGTTGTGGCAAAGGTTATTGCTGAAGCGGAAAAACAAGGTCTGTCTAAAAATATAGCAGAACCCGTTTGGCGTAAATTAATCGAATGCTGTATCGCCTTTGAATTTGGCGAATGGGACGGACAGCGCGCCGCGAATAAGCAGAGCGCTTAAAACTCTAGCTACTTTTTTTGTAAAGCGCTTTCGGCCAGCGCCTATGTACCCAAAACCACTGTGCGGGTTTTTCTCGGATGCGGTCTTCAATGAATTTTGAAACTTGTTTGACGCCGCTTAAGACGTCCTGCTC
>JALZWM010000159.1 GCA_023300105.1 Hellea sp. | reverse complement strand
CTGCTTTTGCCAACAGGCGCGCCAGCCTATATCGCGCCAGCCTTTGAAGAAGGCACACTACAACAATTCATGACCATAAAAGGCGATGTCCTGACATGGGAAGAACATGAAAGCCCCTATGGTTTAATCGGTAAGCATCTAGCCTCACAAGGCGTCAGCGAAGGGATAATCGGGATTGACGAATCATCGCCCTTCTTTGTCTCCGACGGTATCGCGCAGGCTAGCCCGAACTTTAAACTTACAAACGGCGCGGCGATTACAGCCGCTTGCCGTATGATAAAATCACCTGCTGAACTCGCGCTCATGCAACGCGCCAAAGATATGACACTCGCAGTGCATGAGGCGACCGCCTCTATGCTTTACGCAGGTATCACAACAGATGAAGTCGGGACGTTTATCGATGCCGCACACCGCAAAACCGGCGCGCCCAAAGGCTCGTATTTCAAAATCATCCTCTTTGGCCCTGACAGCTCATTCCCGCACGGCGTCAAAGAGGCGAAAACGCTTGATGACGGTGACATGGTCTTAATCGACACGGGCTGCCAAGTGCATGACTATATTTCTGACATTACGCGCTCCTATGTTTTCGGAGAGCCTAGCGAGAAACAACGCGAGGTCTGGGACGCGGAAAAAGCGGCGCAAGCCAAAGCCTTTGACGCCGCCCAGCTTGGCGTGCGCTGCGGTGACGTCGACCTCGCCGCCCGCAAAGAGCTAGACGCAAGAGGCTTTGGCCCTGGATATAAAACACCCGGCCTGCCCCACCGTACAGGCCACGGCATCGGCCTTGATATTCATGAATGGCCTTATCTAAATTGGGGGGATGATACCCCGCTTGAGACAGGCATGTGCTTTTCCAATGAGCCCATGATTTGCCTCTACGGCGAATTTGGCGTCCGCCTAGAAGATCATTTCTATATGGGAAGCGACGGCCCCGTATGGTTTACACAGCCAAGCAAAAGCATTGATGACCCTTTTGGGTAGGCCATATGAAAAAGCTATTTATCTTTGCGCTTTGTCTCGCCGCAATAGGCGGGATTTTGCTCATCATAGCCTATTTCAGCCCCGACTATGTGGATGAAAACGGGTGGTTGATTGAACCCTTTGCAGAGCGCGTTACAGGTCGTTTCCTGATTTTGATAGGCGGCGGACTAGCCGTAATCAGCGGCGCAATTCTTTGGAAACGGACTTTAAGGTGAAACCTCAGTCCTAATCATCATCCCGAAAAGTAATATCTGCGTCGGGATTACTGTCATTGGCTGGGATTGTGGCCTCGCCGTCTTGGCCCGGAATGGCGTAATTACCTTTAAGCCAGCGGCCTAAATCAATATCGGCGCAACGTGTTGAGCAAAAAGGTTTTGCCGCGGCGCCGCTTGGTTTGGCGCAAATCGGGCATTCAGTTCTTAGATTTGTTTTATCGCTCATCGAACTTACTCATCTATCAGCAGATATGCTGGGCGTGCCGCCTGCTTGGATATCGAAGCGCGCGCCTAAGCGGTCCGTCAGCGGTGTTTTCCAGTCTATATGACCTGCGCCCAACCAATTCATCACATGGTGACGGACAACCATTGTAAGCTTCGCGCCGGCATTGGCGCGCCCTTCACGCTCGAGTTGGCGAAGTGAGCGTAGAGCCAATGTTTCATCTGTTGGATTACCCATACGGTTATTGAGGATTTCATCCAGCGACAAGCCAGGTTTAGAACGCGTCATTTCCAGAGCGCCGAAACGTGATAGCGGCGCTATCTTCACAATATTAGGATCATCAGCAAAGGCACGCTCAGCCGCTTTTTGTATCTGATTGCGTTGGCGTGGTTGGCGCAGGTTTGGCAGGTCAATCACGATAAGACCGCCGAGGCCGCGCAAACGAAGCTCATTCGCAATCATGGGCAGTGCTTCCATGCAGACATCAAAGCTACTGACTGCGGTGCCTTTATCCACGTCAATGGCGACAAGGGCGCGGGTGCGTTCAATCGAAATTGTGCCGCCGCCTTTGATGGCAAGTTCTGTTTCCGTCGCTTCGTCAATGACAGAAATTCCTGCCTCAGCAAATTCAATGCCCTCAAAGCGTTTCGAGATGAAGGTCTTCAAATCATCGCCTGAGAGTTTAGCAGGCTTATCAGCCTCGCTTAATTGCTTGAACTTTAAGACTGGGCCCTTGCCAACTTCGGTGGCTTTAGAGACTTCGAATTCTGCCATTTGCCCTTCGGTGAGGCGCGGCGCATTGGGTGAGTTGGTAAATTTAAATATGCCTTGAACATCTAATCCAAGGTCAATGAACGCGCCGCCCATAGATTGATCTACTTTTGAAATTTTCCCTGCAAAAACATCACCTTCGCGGGGTTTATTCGCGTCAGTATCGCGCCTCACATAAAGCTCAACAAGGCGGCGGCCTTCATAGATAGCCGCCCGAGTTTCCCCGATACAGTCTTCAGTAACGCATCTTCTTTTCATTATGTCCGTCGTTTCATGATTTATATCCTGCGCCCGTTAGAAGGTTACGCGTTTCAAAAAGGGGAAGCCCGACGACATTAGTATAGGAGCCAATGAGCGACGGGATGAAAGCGCCTGCGCGGCCTTGAATGCCGTAACCGCCTGCTTTGCCTTTCCATTCCTCGCTATCGAGATAGTCTTGTAATTCCATAGGTGAGAGACGTTTCATCTTAAGGCGCGTCTCTACAACGCGGCTCAGCATGTCGCCATTGGCTTTGATAACAGCAACACCCGTAAAAACGCGGTGCCCTCGCCCTGACATAAGCTCAAGGCATTTTTTAGCTTGAGCTGCGGTTTCAGTCTTGGGAAGAATACGCCGCCCGACACCGACGACGGTATCCGCGGCCAATATAATATTATCTGGTGATTGCCCCGCGATTTTAACCGCTTTTTCTTGGGCAAGCCGCAACGCATGGTCTCTGGGGAGTTCGCCCCCTATTGGCTCTTCATTAATATCGGCCGGCGTAACGACGTCAGGCGTAATGCCGATTTGCGCAAGCAAATCTAAGCGCCTCGGAGACGCACTCGCTAAGATTAGTTTGGGGGTATGACCGCTCACAAAGCGCGGCGAGCTTATTTAAATCGGTAAGTGATACGGCCTTTGGTCAGGTCGTAAGGCGTCATTTCAACGGTCACTTTATCGCCAGCTAGAACGCGAATACGGTTTTTACGCATACGGCCAGCTGTGTGAGCTATAATTTCATGGTCGTTGACCAATTTCACGCGGAATGTTGCATTCGGCAGAAGTTCCATGACTTCGCCTTCAAATTCCAAAAGTTCTTCTTTAGCCAAACTACATCCTTATTTTAGCTATTGGGCCAACCCCTCGCGAGTCAGCATTCAGCGCCTATATAGGGCTTTTTTTGAAAAAAACAGCGTTTATTCCACAAATAATTAACCAAAGCGGCGTTTCAGGCGCGCTTCAATATTGTCACGTATGGCGCGGTAATTATTCATCATTGCCCGCACATCAAGAGAGCCTTGCGTCGGGTCGGGTATTGGCCAGCTTTGAACTGTGGTTTTGGTGCCATGAAATGCCGCCTCAGCGGCGGCCGCTGCAGCCTCAGTGAAGGTAATAACGAGGTCAAATGACTGGTCACTTACATCCCCCAAAGTCTGGGCAACATGTGTGCTCATATCCACGCCCTTTTCGCGCATAACAGCAACCATTAAGTCGTCAAGCTCTCCTGCCGCCATACCACAGGACTGAACTTTAACACTGGGGTAAAGCTTACGCATAATTCCCTCTGCCATGGGCGAGCGAATTGAATTGAGATAACAGACAAATAAAATAGACTTAGGTAAAATGGGCTTAGTTAAGGTTTCACGTGTCATCATGGCCGCCTATGCAGGGAACAAATCAATGTGAAGATACGCCGAGACGTATTGAAATCAACATCAATGGAATTACGCAAGCTATCGCTCAGCAAGCGAGAGCCTTCATTGTGAAGCCCGCGGCGACCCATATCAATCGCTTCAATCTGCGCAGATGTCGCCGTACGAATAGCATTATGATAACTCTCGCAAATCATAAAATAGTCTTTAACGATACGGCGAAACGGCGTCATGGATAATGTATAGGTTCCAATCTCATGCCCCGTTGAGCGTTTGACATCGAGTACAAGTCGCTGTGAATCGCGTAATGATAGTTCGACTAAATAAGGTCCGCGTTCACTCTCCAGAGGACGAAACCCATTGTCTTCAAGCAGATCAAAGATAGCCACACGGCGCTCGTGCTGCATTTCGACATTAGTCACAGGCAAGCTGTCAGCGTCAATATTTAGCTCAACGATATAATGATCGCCATCTGTAAATTTTTCGTCTTCTTCACTCATCAGGGTGCAGCGGTAGCTTATCTGTTGCGCGGGCATCAGTCACATCAGCAAGAATGACATCTAAAACTTCAACATCTGCATGAAGTTCTCCTCCGCCCGCAAAAATAAGTTTAATAACGCCACCCGGCGCGTCAGTTTCTTCAAAATCTAGATTAAGCAAGACCGCCATCGCTTTGGGGTCAGAACGGTCTATGCCGCGTGTCTTGACGTTTAAAACACCATCAAAGCGTAAACCCGATTGCGCTCGCGCCCCTGCATCATCTTCATGACGAAACCGCGACATCCGCAATGTCAAAGAATGCCCCGTCATATTATAATTAATCTCGCCCACGCGCAGTATCGCATCTTGCACTGCCGCAGCGATGATTTCCAGATCAGCTTTAGTCTCAGCACGTAGGCGAAGCTTGGTCATATTCATTAGTCTTTCTTGGCTCTTTCGAGGTCTTTATTCTTTTTCGCGGCGAATATTCGCGCCGCATTGTCTTAGCTTTATTTCAATCTGTTCAAAGCCGCGGTCAAGGTGATAAACGCGTCCAACATGCGTTTCTCCGCGCGCCGCTAGCCCTGCATTGATTAAAGACGCCGAAGCTCGCAGATCTGTCGCCATGACTGGCGCGCCTTTTAGTTCTCTAACACCGCGTACAATTGCCTCACGGCCCGTGACCGTAATATCCGCGCCCATACGCGCGAGCTCTGGACAATGCATGAAACGATTCTCAAAGATATTCTCACGAATGATTGAGACGCCGTCCGCGAGACACATGAGCGCCATAAACTGCGCCTGAAGATCTGTTGGGAACCCAGGGTAAGCCTGAGTGTCCACATCAACGGCTTTGGGGCGTCCACCGCCGCGTTCAATCAAGACAGTTGTTTCGTCCAAACTCACCTTAGCCCCCGCCTGCGCGATTAACGGCCAAAGAGACCCTAAATGGTCGGACCTGATATTGGTAAGTCGAACAGAGCCCCCCGCCGTCGCCGCAGCAAGCGCGTAGGTTCCCGCCTCGATACGGTCAGGTACAACCGAATGCGTAACGCCGCCTAGCTTGGAGACGCCTTGAATTCTAATTTCAGACCGGCCTGCCCCTGTTATTTTTGCGCCCATTGCGTTTAGGCATTCGGCCAAATCAATAATTTCAGGCTCGCGCGCGGCGTTATTAAGAACAGTTTCGCCCTTTGCCAGAACCGCCGTGAGTAAAGCATGCTCTGTTGCGCCGACACTGATAAATGGAAATGTAATCTCAGCACCTTTGAGGCCGCCGCTTGTCTTGGCAATCACATAACCTTCTTCAAGCTTAATAATCGCGCCAAAGGCCTCCATGGCTTTTAAATGCAAATCAACAGGTCTCGCCCCAATCGCGCAGCCGCCCGGCAATGACACTTTGGCAGAACCGTTACGCGCAATCAGCGGCCCAAGCACATTAAAGCTCGCTCGCATTTTTCGGACTAACTCATAAGGTGCAGTAGTTTCAGTTAATTTATCGGCATGCAGGGTCATTTCAGATCCCTTGCCCGCATTCACCTTTACACCGAGATGCTCAAGCAACCCCGCCATAGAGCGCGTATCGCGCAGTCGCGGCATGTTTGTGAGCTTTATAGGCTTGTCGGTCAGCAAACACACAGCCATCAATTTAATGGCCGAGTTCTTAGCCCCGCTAATCGCAATTTCACCATTAAGGGGAAAACCACCTTCGATTACAATTTTGTCCATCTTTATTCCTTTGCGAAAAGAATCTGATTGCGGAATCAATTCGCTAATATTTAGACCGTCTTAAGGCAGTTTCGCCTTGATTGTCACTTATGCGTTTTAGGTTACGTTTTAGGTGTGTGTTTATCATCCGTTTTTCGCGTAGCCTGTTTACGGCGGCGAAGGTTTGCCCGCAAATTTTGAGCTAATCTTTCTTCGCGTGTGAGTTTCGCGGGTTTAGCTTGATCTGTCTTATCAGGTTTATCTGTCATAATCACTATCTAGGGATATTCGTGAAAAATTTCAACGCGCCTTTCAACATAGTCTTAACGCGCGAACCCACATTGACACAATCAGTAAAGGCTAGCATGTTGCGCCTTATGAGATCATCGCCGCAATACATCTCCAAGACTCACCTCAGAGACCTCGCACAAAGATCTGATCTTTGGGGTGCATGGCTTACATTACATGTCTGGCTCACAGTGTTTGGTGCCATGGCTATGTTTATAATTTGGCCTAATGTCATCACATTCGTTTTAGCCTTCTTTCTTATCGGGTCGCGTCAACATGGCATGTCAATTCTCATGCATGACGCCGCGCATGGCGTGTTATTCAAAACAAAAGCGGCTAATGAATTTGTGGGCAAATATTTATTAGGCGCACCTTATGGCGGCGATCTTGAGGGCTACCGCAAGTATCATCTAAAGCATCACCGCTTCACACAAAGCGAAGATGATCCTGACCTACCGCTGTCGAAAAAATACCCTGTTTCCAAAACAAGCCTGCGCCGCAAACTTATGCGTGACGCGACTGGCCAGACATTTCTGCGTATTCGTCTTGCAAGACTGCGGATGAAAGACGGGCAGCAGCTAGACATAGAAGGCGCGGACGCCTTTCAGAAAACATCACCATGGCCTTACTTGATAACAAACACTATTCTCTTCGCAGGATTAGCCGCCATCGGATATTGGTGGGTTTACATCGCGTTGTGGCTCTTGCCGCTATGGACGTGGTTCTTCGTGGTGCTGAGGCTAAGAAACATCACGGAACATGCCGTCACCACCTATGATGACAACCCCCTCACCCATGCTCGCACAACGTATACGAACCTGCTCGAGAAAATCTTCCTTGGGCCTTATTGGGTCAATTACCATGTCGAGCATCATGCCTATATGTTTGTGCCCTGTTACCGCCTCAAAGCGCTTCACAAAGCCATGGCAGAACATCACGGAGATATGGAGATAAAAACAGGCTACCTCTCCGTTATGAAACTCGCCTCAACTGGATAAGAAACGGGATACTTAATGCGCAGACTTTTACTGACGACCACACTTATAATTTCAAGCTTATCCCTTATTTCGTGCACGGCCCAAGCTCAGAAAGCTGAATTCGGACCGCCCTCAGAAGTCCAAGACATTTACGCTATCGCTGTCGAGCCTTCCCACGAGCGCATTCAATCCGACATACAAACGCTCGTCGATTTTGGAACGCGGCACACCCTCTCAGAAACCGAGAGCGAAACACGCGGCATTGGCGCAGCGCGGCGGTGGATATTCGAAGAGTTCGAAAAAATATCCGCGGACTGTGGCGGGTGCCTCGAAGTCATTTATGTTTCAGATATCATCAAAGGCGAAAAACGTATTCCAGACCCCGTAGAGGTCGTCTCCGTTCTGGCTATTCAGAAAGGCTCTATTGATCCGAACCGTTATGTCATGATGTCTGGCGATATCGATAGCCGCGTCACTGACCCGCTTAATGGGACCTCAGATAGTCCCGGCGCGAATGATAATGCCTCTGGCATGGCAGGCGTGATTGAGGCGGCGCGCGTGCTTTCAAAACGCAAATATGCAGGCTCTATCATTTACGCGGGTTTGTCTGGTGAAGAACAAGGGCTCTTCGGCGGTAAGATTGTTGCCGAACATGCCCTCAAAGAAGGCTGGGAGATTAAAGGCGTCCTCAACAATGATATGATTTCTAACATATCTGGTATAGACGGCGTCACAGATAATGCCACCGCGCGCGTCTTTTCCGAGGGCACACGCGCCAATGAGACTGAGGCCGAAGCGCGCTCCCGCCGCTTTACAGGCGGTGAAGTGGATAGCCCTTCGCGGAACCTCGCCCGCTATATCAAAGCTCAAGCCGACCAATATATGACCAACCTCAATGTCATGCTGATTTACCGCCTAGACCGATTTGGACGCGGCGGACATCATAGACCGTTTAATGTCGTCGGCATCCCCGGCATTCGCATCATGGAAACCCATGAGCATTATGACCGTCAACATCAGGATTTGAGAACTGAGGGCGGCACGGTTTTTGGCGATACAATGCAGGGCGTAGATTCCAAATATGCTGCCAAGCTCACCGCCTTAAACGCTGTCACAATGGCAGGCATGGCCGGCGCGCCGCCTTTTCCCGCAAATGTCGAAGCTACTGGAGCAGTACAGCCATCAGCGAAGCTGTCTTGGGACACACCCAAAAACGCAAGCAATCTCGCGGGATATCGCGTGCATTGGCGGCTAACAACAGTTCCTGAATGGACACATTCACGTTTTGTCGGCAAGGTCAATGAATGGGAGTTCAAGAACCTTGTCATTGATAATTACTTCTTTGGGGTCAGCGCTGTGGCCAAAGATGGCTCGGAAACGCCTGTCGTCTTTCCGGGCGCGGCTGGACGTTTTTAACGGCGCGGCTTAAGACCCATAGCCACGGGACGTAACGCCACTGTTTCCAGTTCCTTGCGAAAACCGTTGCGCCCCGCCGTTCTGAGTCACAAATTCATCTAAGCGGTAATTCAGGTTTGATGTTTTGAAACTCTTGCCAGCTGCAAGTTTACTTTTCAACTTTGGTTCAGCAAGAGTTGAAAGATGCGCAAGCAGAGCTGTATCGTCTCCGCCAAAGGCTTTGTCTTGATACCAACTAAAGAAAGATGTTACTTTTACGACGTCTTTTTTCACAGATACGGTGCCTTTAGAGTTCACATATGCTTTTGCCTTATCAGCAAGCCTCTCATCAACAATAGAGCCGCGGTAAGCCGTAGGCGATAGACTGGGCCCGCCCCGAACGCCCTGATACAAACCATAGATAATATTTGGGTTGTCAAATTCAGTTAAAAGCTTTGTTTCGATATCTTGCAAAGACATATTCTGACCTGCGATTGTGACGCGAGGTTTTGTCCAAAGTTCACCAGGAACTTCTGCCGTACCACGTAATTTTTTTAATGATTTTGTCTTTTTACCCTCTTGTAAAATTGCATGAATTGCGACGGTATTTTGGACATTAAGCCAATAAGCAAGCTGATCGTTTTTTGATAGTGAAGTCACGGATTTACGGCTTAGGAGTGAAATGTAGTTACCAAAATAATCTACCTTTTGGTCACGAAGAAAATCATATGCTATTTTTGGACGCCCGCCTTCGTTCACAGAGGCCCTCGACATTAAGTCATCATAAAAAGAATAATCAATTGGAGAGCCAGTTGAGCTGGCGGCAGTTACAAGCGCAGAGGGACTTTGAGAAGAGTTTATCTGCGCAAAACTAGAAACGGCAAGGCTCATGGCTGTTGTTGTAAGAAGTGTCGTTAAAATGAGTCTAAACATATTTTCTCTCTCTTGTTTCTATATTTCTATATTCATATTCGTCTCTCAAATTTGGTTATCTTGATTGGCTGCAAATAGAAAAACACTGTATCTCACAACTACGTGAGCCTTTTTCTCATATGCTAATCACGCGTATGTGTAGGCTTTGCATTCCCCTAAGACGCGAAAAAACATGACAACACACACCACCTCACTCTAATGTAGCTTAAATTATACTTTATAGGAATCGTACCATGAACTCGTCAAAAAAGATTTCGCCAAAAATGAGCTCCCTTAAATACATCCTCCTTGGGAGTATTGCCGTCACATCAGCTATCGCCTTCACAGCCATGGCCGATACTCATCCTCACAAGAAGAAAACGCCAGCAGGGACGCCAGCAGGGACGAAAGTGGAAACGCCTAACCCTAAGCTTAAACCTAAAATGACGACTAAAGTTGCTGATGGTTCAAAGTTGAAAGTCGACAAAGAAAGCAAAGCTAAAAAAGACGAAGGCAGTAAAACTGAAAAAGACGAAGAAGAAAAATGGGACGTCATGAATCCCCCCGGTGAGACCCGGGAAATTGATATTAATGTTGATCAAGGCACATGGATGAGCCTTGACGTTTCACCTGATGGCAAAACACTTGCCTTTGATATGCTAGGCGACCTTTACACCATGCCCATTACAGGCGGCAAAGCGGTTAACATCGCCAGCGGTCTTGCCTGGGAGATGCAGCCACGGTTCTCGCCCGATGGCAAACACATCGCTTTTACCTCTGACCGCGCGGGCGGGGATAACATCTGGGTTATGGATGTTGACGGAGAGAATAAGAAGCAAGTCACCAAGGAAACATTCCGCCTGTTGAATAATCCAACGTGGTCACCCGATGGTCAGTTCATCGCGGCACGTAAGCACTTTACAACATCGAGATCACTAGGTGTCGGCGAAATTTGGCTCTATCACACAAGCGGCGGCTCTGGTGTTCAACTTGTTGAAAAACCTTCTGAAGAACATCAAAAAGAACTCGGTGAACCGATGTTTTCCCCTGATGGTAAATATGTTTATTATAGTCAGAATACGACCTCAGGCCCTATTTTTGAATATGCACAAGATTCCAATAAGGAAATCTTTCAAATCAAACGCTATGATATGGAAACAGGCGAAATTGATACGGCGGCCGGCGGTGCGGGCGGCGCAGTAAGACCAACCCCGTCTCCAAACGGAAAATATCTTGCCTTTGTGAAGCGCGTGCGCGCACAATCAAAGCTCTTCATTAAAGACTTAGAGAGCGGCGAAGAGCGCATGATATTCGATCATCTTGACCAAGACATGCAAGAGACATGGGGCGTGCAAGGCCTTTACCCCAATATGGATTGGAGCCCAGATTCAGAGAAACTTTATTTTTGGGCCAAAGGCTTAATCCATGTTGTTGATATTGCGGCAGATACAGTCAAGCATGTCGATTTTACAGTCAAAGACACGCGCACGGTTATGGATGCCCCCCGCCCAAGCGTTGAGGTTGCGCCAGAAGAGTTCGACACGAAAATGCCGCGCTTTGTTCAAGTCTCGCCTAATGGTAAAAACGTTGTCTTTGAAAGCCTCGGCAAACTCTATTTGAAAAATAAAAAAAATAACAAAATCAGCAATTTAACAAAACTTCCTAACAATGTTAGAGAGCTATATCCAAGTTGGTCTCGCGATTCAAAATCCATTGTGTTTACCACATGGTCTGACACTGATCTTGGGGCTATTCATTCCATTAATGTTGCGTCCAAAGCCATCACAACACATTCTAAAAACCCAGGACACTATAAACGTCCCCAGTTCTCACCAAGCGGTGAGTTCATAACATATGAAAAAGGGGCTGGGGGTTTTATGACAGCGCCTGAATGGTCAAATGGCACCGGCATATATGTGCAATCCATTGGGTCAGATGATGCTATATTGGTCAGCAAATCGGGTAATGACCCGCATTTTGACGGCGATGACTTACGTTTATATTTCACTAAATCCATAGAGAAAAAAGCAACCTTAGTCTCGACAAACTTCCTCGGTGGTGATGAACGTAAACATGCCTCCTCTGTTATGGCGCAAAGCTATCATGTTTCTCCAGATGGTAAAATGATTGCTTTTCGAGAGAACTATAACCTCTATGTGATGCCTGCCCTTAAAGGCCCTCAAAACGTAGCGGCTGGGATGATGGCAGATGCCCTGCCCGTGACAAAAGTCAGTCACGGCGGTGCGACCTACCCAAGCTGGACAGAAGATAACCAGCTAAATTGGAGCTTAGGCCCCACACTATTCTCAGTGGATGCTGGTACTGTATTAGATGAAGGTTTTGAACCGCCTAATGACGGCCTAGATTTATCTTATAAAGTTAAGGCGGACAAACCTAAGGGATCCGTCGCTTTCACAAACGCGCGCATTATTACAATGTCCGACAAAGACGGCGGCGTTATTGAAAACGGCACTATCTTGATAGACGGGAATCGGATTTCCGCTATCGGCGAAGATATAGACCTTGCAGGTTCTGTGGCAGGCTCCGTGAAAGTCATTGACCTTGACGGCAAAACTATCGTGCCCGGTTTCATTGATGCCCATGCCCATGGCCCGCAAGGGACGGATGAGCTTATCCCAGAGCAAAACTGGAAAGCTATCGCGACATTAGCCCTTGGTGTCACAACTGTCTTTGACCCGTCTAGTAACGCGAGTGAAATATTCGCAGCAGGCGAAATGCAGCGCGCAGGTAAATTACTCGCGCCGCGTACTTATTCAACGGGCGAAGTCATTTACGGCGCGAAGGCTCCCGGCTTCTTTGCTAATATCCAAAGCGAAGACGACGCGCAGGAACATGTGTCCCGTCTTAAAAACCAAGGCGCGCACGGCGTTAAAAACTATAACCAACCGCGCCGCGATCAACGCCAGCAGGTTGTCAAAGCCTCGCGCGATAATGACCTCATCGTCGTTGCAGAAGGCGGCTCGCTCTATCACATGGATATGAGCCTCGTTGCAGACGGCAATACCTCCGTGGAGCATAACCTGCCTGTTTCGGCTATCTATGATGATGTTGTTCAAATGTATAGCCAGACGAATGTCGCCTATACCCCAACGCTCGCGGTTACATATGGCGGCGTGCGCGGTGAGGATTACTACTATCAAGAGTCCGATGTTTGGAAGCATCCGCTTTTATCCAAGCATGTCCCGCCAACGGTCTTGCAGGCACGCTCTGTTCGCCGCCAAATGGCCCCTGTTGAGGATTATGCGGATGCAGCCTCTGCTGCTGTCTCTAAGGAGCTTATGGAAGCAGGCGTGCCCGTCTCTATTGGCGCGCATGGTCAGCGCGAAGGCCTCGCAGCGCATTGGGAGATGTGGAGCTTTGCCCGCGGCGGTATGAGCCCTGTTCAAGCCCTGCGCACAGCAACAACAGAACCCGCAAGACACCTTGGATTTGATAAAGATATCGGGAGTCTCGAAACAGGCAAATTAGCCGACCTCGTTATTCTCTCAGAGAACCCATTGGAGAACATCCGCAACACGGATAAAATCGAACACGTCATGATCGGTGGACGCCTCTATGAAGCGGACACAATGAACGAAGTTCATACGGGTGACACAAAACGCCTCCCTTATTGGTGGGAATAGCACGGACAAAGAATTTATTCCCGTAGAAACGGTTTTAAGGAGGGTTAAAAGGGTTCACCCACTAACTCTCCCTATCAGCGCGGACAACCTGTCTAATTCTATTCAGCTATTCTATCGTTGTGATTTTCAGCGTGTTGGTCGTCCCAGGGCGGCCAAAGGGAATACCTGCGGTGACCATAACCTTATCGCCTGTTTTCAGGCTAACACGGTCACTTTTTGCAAGTCCTTGAATATTGATAAGCATAGCTTCAAAATCCGTAGGGTCGCGCGTCACAACAGGCGTAACGCCCCAGCTTAACGCAAGGCGGCTGGCCGTCGTTTGGCGCGGCGTCAGGCAAATGATTTTACACGGCGGTCTTTCGCGCGAAATACGCTGCACAGTCGAGCCTGTCAGCGTATAACCGAGGACAGCCTTACAATTCAAAGTCTCAACAATACCGCGCACAGATTGACTAATCGCGTCCTCTGGCGTGGCTTCGTGCGGCAAGTCAACTTGCTTGAAGTATTTCCAATATTCTGGGTCAGATTCGGCGGCCCCTATAATGCGGTCCATAATCGCAACCGCAGTCGCAGGATGGCGGCCAACGGCTGTTTCTGCTGAAAGCATCACCGCATCAGCCCCTTGATAGATAGCCGTTGCCACATCAGACGCCTCGGCCCGTGTCGGCGTCGGCGCGTCGATCATTGATTCTAGCATATGCGTCGCCACAATAACGGGCTTGCCCAGCGCGCGTGCTTTGCGAATGATTTGACGCTGCACAACAGGAACTTGTTCTAGCGGAAGCTCAACACCCAAATCACCGCGCGCGACCATCGCCGCATCGGCCACTTTTAAAATATCATCAAGAAATTCAACCGCAGAAGGCTTCTCTATTTTGACGATTATGCCAGCTTTATCACCGATAATTTTACGCGCATCAATCACGTCTTGCGCGGTTTGAACAAAAGATAAAGCAATGTAATCAACGTCCTGCGTGAGCGCAAAGGCCATATCAATTCTATCTTTTTTCGTCATGGCCGACATAGGCAAAACAGCGCCAATAACGTTGATACCTTTTTTGTTCTTCAAAATTCCAGGAACGTCCACGCGGGCTTTGAGGCTTTTCCCATCATTGGAAAGAATGGTCACCATCAATTTCCCGTCGTCGAATTTAAGGACATGCCCCTCTTCCATAGCGTCCATAAGCTCTTGATGGGGCATCGTAATCACGCCATCTTTGCCGTGGTCAGTGCTTTTGATTATTTCAACAGTGTCGCCGTAACGCAGCTCTATTTGACCGCCTTCGAACTCACCGCAACGCAGTTTCGGTCCCTGCATATCAGCAACAATAGTGATAGGATTGCCAGACGTTTTTTGAATATCACGAATGGCTTTGACAGAACGGGCGTGGTCATCATGACTACCATGAGAAAAATTGAGCCTAAACGCATCAACGCCAACATCGTGAAGTAATCTTAAAGTGTCGGGCGCCGCACTAGCTGGCCCCACAGTCGCGAGTATTTTTGCTGACCGGTTTCTCATTTCATGCCTTGTAAAATCAATTGTGATTCAAGACAAGAATAGCGCAATCATAATAAAATGACAGCGCTATCATGAATATTTTACGTGAATAAATTCACAATTACATAAAGTGTATCAGCATCTAGAACTTGGTAAATTCAAGCTATCGCCAATTTTGATTGCAAAATTTCGATCTAAACCATTCAAAGACTTGATGTCATTAACACCAACACAATGTTTGCGGGCCAAGGAATAGACTGTATCGCCTTGCTTTACGATATGACCACTTTGTGCAGAATTACCGTAGCTACGTGTTTGTGAGTACCCTGCTATTGTTGCGGAATTTGCTGAAACCACATTTTGGGAATAATCATAATCAACTAATTGAGCGCTAGACGTAGATGTCTGCGTATATTGTGTCGGCGCAGCAACATATTGAGTTGGCGCAGCTTGCACAACTGTTTGTGATTGCAAAACTTGATAGCCAGGTGTGCCAGTATCAGAAATTGACGCAAACTGCGTATCTGTCGGTGCCTGATAGGTCACGCGAGGAGACTGGTAGACAACCCGTGTTTGATCGCTAGACACATATTGATGACTTGTAGCTTGGTGACTTGAAGGCACAGAGTAACTATCTTGTGTTATTATGTGTCTCTGTGCGGTTTGGCTCTGAACTGTTTGACTCTGAACTGTTTGACTCTGATGAGCCTGCGTTGTTGGTTGAGCTGCAAAAATTTGGGGCGAGCAATCTACGCTTACATCACCAATCCCATAACCTGCTATCCCGCCAACACCCGCACCGATAACAGTGCCTTTTGTACCGCCAATAAGCTCTTTACCTGCAAAAGCACCGACTGCGCCGCCAAGACCTGCGCCTAGAAGTTCGCGGTTTTTCTCTTTACGCAAGCATTCTTGGTCAACTGGTGCAGAATAAGCATTCGATGTTGAAGACGCATAAGTCGTTGTCGCGCCACTTTGATAATTTGCGGGTGTAGAGTGAGCATATGTTGTCGGTGCAGACGCGTGGGTCGTTGTTGGCGCGTCT
>JALZWM010000158.1 GCA_023300105.1 Hellea sp. | reverse complement strand
ACGCGGGGATAGTGGCGGTAAGGAATTAGGTCGGTAGGTTTGACCTTAAATTATGCCTTGCTCAAGCAATAGCAAAAGATGCGTTGACTACTGAATAAAACCAGAATTTCGGAGTGGACGTCACAGCTTAGAAGTCACAGCTTAGAAGTCACAGCTTAGAAGTCGTTACGTCTCTGTCAGTCCTTCATCTTCAAGATGAAGATTTACTCGCCATTTAAAGCGGCGTCACAGAGCAAGAATGCGCGGCCAGCATCAGTTTCAAGACTATTCCTTATGGCCTCTCTATCGGTCTCTATGGCGTCTATACGGGTGTTGAATTGAGCAACATAAGTCTGCGCATCAGTCCTGAGAGCAAGGTTCTCTTCCATCGATTTATGTAAGTGCTTAATTGGGGTCCCGATTCTATGCGCGACGGACTGGCTCATGGCTAAAGCACCTTTTGCTCGCCGTGTATTGGTGGCCTCAATGATACATCCATCGTCAACGATTGCCGTAGGAGACAAGCCTAGGGCGCTAAGTGAGGCGATCATGCGCTCATTTGAGACATCACGCGGCTTTGCAAGGGCGGTGTTAATGCTTTTACGTGGTAAGCCCGTATCAGGGCGTTCCAGTCCGCCGAGCATATCTCTCCAGCGCCAGCCTGAACGTTCTTTTTTATTGTTCTCGTTTTGAATAGGGGCAATAATATCTGACTTTGTAACCGCCTCCTGCATGAGGTCTTCTCCATGGGCTTCAAATGGCTGTGCTTTGCTAACGTCTGGATATGGAGTGTCCAATTCTAGATTGAACTCTTCCTTTGGGAATTCCATGGGGGTTGGAATGAGTGAGGACCTTAAGCTTGGGATAGTAAGATCGTCTGTGGCCTCCGTATTGGGTGAGGGCGTTTGTTTTTTGTCTTCATTGACCGCTTTTAACCTGATACGTCGTTTTTGTTTCCTTACAGGTTGGCTCGGTTCATCTAACGCTAAGTTATCTTGTTGTTGCTTTGGCGCGGCTAACCGGCTTTGCATGGCGAGCATATCGTCCTCGATGCGCGATATTTCTTTGCGCGTCTGCGCAAGCCTATCTTGAACACGCAGGGAGGCTTGGTCGCTTATACTTGCGGCTTTCTCATTTGAGAATTTGACCATGTCTTCCATTTCGGTAAAGCGCTGCTTGACGGCTGTATCGGTCAGACGGGCGGCTTCTGCGAGGGCTTCAACTGTGTTCTTACCTGCTTCTGAGGCTTCTGTGAGGCTTTCAGCACTTACTTTTGCAGACAAGGACATGTCCCGCATTTTGGACAGGCGCTCGTCCAAAGACAGGCTTAAATTTTGTTGCTCGTTACGAAGTTCTGCAATCATACCCGTTAAGTCTTGTGCGTGTTTACGGTATACTTCATCAAGTTCGGCTGAACGTTCTCTTATCATGTTTGCGAGGTTCTCAATCTCTTCATGGCTTTGCGTTAAAGTAGAGGCTGCATCAATAGTGTTCTCTCTAACAACAGTTGAGGCTGCATTTATACGTTCGGCTGCGCCCTCAACACTGACACGGGCTTCTTGAATTTTTTGTTCAGCCAACTTCGTAGAATCATCTAGCTTTGTTGTGTGCTCTGTTAGGCTAGATGAAAGCATATCCATACGGTCGTCAAATGTTCCCGCAATGCTTTCAAGAGCTAACCTTTGGGTGGATAAACGTGAGGCAATTTCGTCACTTGTTTGCGTTGCATTTCCTGCAGCGCCATCTAAGTTTTTAGTGCTTTCATTTAGAACGTTTTCTAAAGACTTCATCCGGACTAAGGCTTGCTCAATACGGGCATCGACAGTGTCTACTTCATTTTTAATGGCTTGAGACATCAAACTTGTTTTAGCGATGACCTGCTTATCAGGTTGAGTCAGTTGCTCGGCAACGCGCTGTAGATTTTGAGATTGAGTTGAGAGCTTAGAGAGTTGCCGCAATGTGTAGAAGAGTGCCATAAGTAATACCGCGGGTAAGATGATAGCCATGATAAGGCCGCATATTTGCATCGGGCTTAAGTCTGTCCATTTTTGTTGAAGCTCAAAAAAGCCATAAAAATATGAGAATGAGGCGAAGATCCACAGGAGGGCACTTATAATCCCCACCCACTTCATCCAACGCGTGGATGGGTTGTCATTAGATGTTCCAGATATGGCGACTGCAGCGCTCAAGGCTGCGGGCGCGATTAATGCGGAGGCTTCAGGGGCTTGCGCTGTATTTTTGTAGGTCGGGGAAGAGGGCGTATCTGGCTTTCTTGGGGCTGGTTTTGTAACCTTTTGTATTGTTTCTTTTTGAGCAAGTTCGTTTTTGGGGCTTAGCTCTTCGGTTTGACGTTCTTTCGATTGGGTTTCGGAAGGTGTTATTTTCTCTCGCGTTATAAAATCAGGAACAGGGTCATTATCCACATTCTCTTCTTCGATTGAAGAAAGACGGAGTCCTTTTTTCCCAGATTTTCTAGGTGTAGTTTTAATCGCATCGAGAATGTCAGCTTCTTCTGGTTCAATGCTGGTGATTTTTTTGAAAATATTTGACACTTAGGACCCTGATTTATTTTATAATTAACTGAATATAAGCCGTTTTCTCTTAACATGCGATTTAATAAGGGAAAAGTCGCGAAGACGGTGAATCCCGTAATTGGTGTAATAATTTAGGTGGCGGGCATGAATTCGGTTGTAAAGACGCGTGCGCGCGCAAAAAATGTCAAAGACACAGCGGTTTGGGTAACACATCAAGAACGCAATTATCTTCAGATGGGGATTAAGCAACCCGGCGGGAAACTACCGCTATTTGATGGTTACGGCCAAGAATTCGATTCTGTTCTCATAAAATCTTGTATGGAAAAGGGGCTGGTTGAACGTTGGTTCGCTAACCCGCTTAAACCTGATTGGCTTGTTTGTCGTCTGACTGAGAAGGGCCGCAAGGCCCTTCGTTAGTCGCTTAGGATACAGGTTACTAGGATAGAGGCTTACGCGTTTTCCACATTACGACCGCGATTAAGCTGAGTGAAATAATCGAAACGAATACGTCAATTTTTGGGTTACTCGAAGCCATAAAGAGGGACGGCGTTGGAATGACCGACCCTTCATAATTTACAAAAATACCGGCGAAGGTGTTATTGGCCGCATGGAAGCCAATAGCCGATTCAAGGCCGTTATCCATCCACACCATAAGACAGGCGATAAAGCCGAAAAGGAAATAGCTACTCATTGTGAGTGCGAGCAGACCGCTTTCTTTACCCGCTAAGGCCTCTGGGTTGGCGAGGTGCATCGCCATGAACATCAAGCTTGTTATAACGAAAGTTACCCATTTGTTTTTAAGTAAATGATTGAAGCCTTGATTGAGGTAACCCCTGAAAATGATTTCTTCTGTGCCTGATTGTAGTGGCAGAAAGAGTATGCAGACCAAGGAATAGGAAATAAACTGCGCTGCCCCGAAGTTTGATTTAACGGGACTCAGGCCTGTAAAGTGACCCACGGCGGTGAAAGATCCTAAAACAATCCATGTGACCAAGAAGGCTTGAAGGCCACGTCCCCAACGTATTTTTGACGCTGCGGTGTGCAGGCTTTTGATTGATCTGTTATGTATGAACTTTTGCCCGAGATAGGGAGCAACGAGCGCGCCAGGGAAACTGAGAAGAATAAGCATAAATATCCACGGACTTGCAGAAACGATTTTAGGGTTGAGTTCTGTTAGCTCTGGCGATGACATTAGCGGTATGAGCTTGGCGAAACTTACAAGCGATACAACGACCATGAGGCCGCATAATGTTCCAAAAACACGCTTAACCGTATTTTTTGTTGTTCGGTTAGCAATCCAAAAAAATATACCCAATATGGTGCTTAGAAAAAACGCTACACTGGATATGGCAAGCGCCTTAGCATTTTCACCTGTAAATGCGGCGATGCTTGCATCCATCATTTGTTTTGATAATTTGGAGTCCGCGGATTCTAAAATAGGACCGACTGGCCCTGTAATAATGAGCTGCGCTGCAAGCCACCCTAAAATTGTGAACCAAAAGACAATGCCCCAGCTCCACCAGCTAGATTCGCCGTCTTGTGTTAACTTAAAATAGGCGTCTGTTTCTGGGCGCATGTTATCTCTCCTGATCCTTTCATAGAATCTGATGCGTAATATGCCGTGAAAAACATGAAGCGACTATTAAAAAACCGCGCTAACAAGAGCGCGGTCATTAGTTCATTTTGGCCTTAGCCTACCAACGGCTATCTATAATCCGCTCAGAGCCTTGTACGATGTAACTTCCATCCCAAGGGTTAGAGCATTCTTTAACGCTAATCAGTGCAGGACGGCCGTAATGTAAACCATCGAGTACAACGTTGCGACAGCTCGTACGTGTTTGATAGCTACCATAAGTACCGTAAGATGGGCGGTAAAGGCTGTAAGCTGATGGCGACCAGCGATATCTGCTATATCCAGGTGAGCCAAAGCTGAAGCTAATGCCTAAACTGCTCCGATATGGTGTCGAAAAGCCTCTATTCCTAAAACTAGATGATGCGACACGGCTAAATACATTGTTAGATCTAACGTTAATCGAACTTGATCTGTTGTTTCTGTT
>JALZWM010000157.1 GCA_023300105.1 Hellea sp. | reverse complement strand
GCCTTTAATTAAGCTTACTATCTTATTAAAATAGACCTTATGCTAAAATAGACGCTGGAGATGCAATATCATATCCATTCGCACGAAACACACGGCCCATCTCTGCAATATGGGCCGGGCCGACTTCACAGCATCCGCCAATAACCTTTGCGCCTGCCTTGGCCCAGCCTAGCGCATATTCAGCATAGGCCGCGGGCGTTAAATCCTTGCGGGCTTTAAGGCCTGCCGTTGTGCCGCCGGCCTCTAGGGACGCAATGGATTGAAAGCCGTTGGCATAACCACCAACTATAGGAAAGGCCTCTGTGAGCAAAGGCATGGCAGCCGTTACGGTTTCTGGCATGCTGCAATTCACAGTCACAGCCTTAACACTAAGTGGTCGGACGGCCTTTACCGCGTCAATAAGAGGCTCACCTGAGCGTAATTTATCTGGGTTTTCGTCATCTAATGTAAAGCTAACAATAGTTGGCAGTCCCGCCTCTTGAGCCGCGCTCGCCGCAGCGGTAGCTGCCCGAATTGTACCGATTGTCTCGCAGAAAATAAGATCAATGCTGTCTTTTTGAATGGCGACAAGTTCCCTGTATTGCGCCAAGCAAACTTCAGCGCTTGGCGTGAGCTCAGGTTTATAACTAGCAACAATTGGGGGGAGACACCCTGCGATCATAATGTCTGAAATACCAGATTTTTGCCGCGCTGATATAGCCGCTTCTTTGGCAGCTTTGTGTATCGGGGCGAATAAATCAAGACTGGCATCTCGCGTAAGCCGCAGGGGTGTTGCAACGTAATTATTAAGTGTGATGATTTTCGCGCCAGCTTTGATAAAATCTATGTGCAGTTGCTCTACGAGATCTGGGTTGTCGAGCATGACCCGCACTGACCAGAGGGGCGTCGGTGTTTGTCCAGAACGTCTAATGAGTTCTTGGCCCATGCCGCCATCGAGAAGAATGATTGATTTGTCCATGGTTGCCTACCGTAGATTCGCGAAGTTCATTTTCGTGAATAGTTATCATGCGTAAATAAATTTGAGTATTAAAGCTCGTCAAAAATACGTTTATTATCAGCGAAGTAGTGATCAACGTTAAAGCTCTCTTTATGACGGTTTATGTGATCCCAGTCGGTATAACCAAAGGTGCTGACGGTGATGTTGTCTTTATGATAATCATCCACCAAGGCGCGGGTCACCATAGTTTGCGGAACACAGACCGCAGTTACGATATCGCGAAGTTCACCACGTAGAGGCGTTTCTAAGAACCAGCCAGAACGCTCACCGTGAACAAGATTTCTATCAGCGCGCGGAACCAATCCCGATTCGGCTTTGAAGACGCGGTGAATTTTGCGCGTTGCCGCATCAGGCGACTGACACCAGTGAGAGAGGCAATAACCCGCTTCGGGGTGCAAATCATGCATGGCATAAAGTGCTTCCGGGACCCAAGAGACATAGACCGCTTGCGGGCCTAACGTGTTGAGCATGACAAGGGCATGAATTTGCGTTTCAAACCCTGCGTCTTTAATATCAATAAGAAGCTTAGATGTTTTATTTTTATGCTGACCTGCGATTTCAAAAAGCGCTTCGGCAGTTGATATCCGCGCAAATATTCCGCCTAGCTCTGCAAAGTCTCTCGCCATGACATCACAGAGGTGGTGCGTCTGTCCGTTCTTATCCTGTGCATGTTCATCGTGATAAATCATGGGCGTGCCGCATTTGGCAACACGAATATCGAATTCTAGATGTAGGACGCCAAAGTCGAGCGCAGCGCGAAACCCCTCTAATGTATTTTCATAAGGGGCAAAGCCGCGAAAACGATGGGAAATGAGATTTTGAATATCTAACATGGGATGGTTCTAGCAGAGCCACTGTTAAGCCTAAAGGAAAATTCCAGAAAAATAGCTGAAAATACTAAAGGTTAAAGCCGCCCCAGAGAACAGAAAAAGCTTCGCAGTGAATGATAACGCTTTTATATTCCGAGAGGTTGATATCTGCTGGAATAGTGTAGCTTTGTGTTCCTCTATTGGATTTGAGAACACTTAATTTTAAAGATGTGCCTTCAACCTTATCACTATCAAGGTCCTCAATCGCCGCCTTTGAGAGATAAACTTTAAGATCAGGGCCACTTTTTGTTTTAAAGTCATCATTAAATTCAATCACATTCTGACCGTTTTTTTGACTCACGTTCCATGATCCTTTGACAGAATAACGTTTCTTGGTGAAGGTGTTGTCTACTTGGCTTGCAGATGCACTCGTGCCAGACCCATATGACTGCGCCATAGCTACTGTAGAGATGCCAGCAGTTGTCAAAACAATAGAAGATATTAAAATCGATTTGAGTAAGTGTTTCATGCCAGCTTAGTGACAGATTTAATCATAACTTGATAGTCACACTTGTGTGTAATTGCAGTTAGTGACCTTAAGCGTTAGGGACGGTTGCGTCCATGCTTGTCATGACTATCGACCCATTCATCAGCCATGATCGCGGAGGAGAGGGATATCTCTCCCGCTAAAACAGTGCCCGCAATAATTTCGATAAGTTTTTCGACTTTTCCGCTTCCGTAACATCCCATGATTTCGAGGCATTCTCGTTGTGTGGCGAGACCTGTCCCGCCGCCATATGTGGCAACGATGAGTGAAGGCATTGTGAGCGACCAGTATAGATCGCCATTATCCAAAAGCTCAACATATGTAATACCGGATTGCGACTCAGCGACATTGGCTTCGTCTTGACCTGTTGCAATGAAAGTTGAGGCAATGCCGTTTGCCGAATGCACGCCGTTATTTGTTGTTCCCGCCAACATACCGCCGACCATAGAGACTTGTCGAGCGCGGTACATATCGCGCGTATCAGCGCGTGTCATTTGCTTGACGACATCGCGTTTTAACACGGCTTCGACAACCACGCGCGCGCCGCGAGAGTGCAGGGTGTTAAGGTGTGAATGTTTCTTATCCGTATCAATCGCGCCGGATAGCGTGAAGCGCATTTTGCCGGGATAGTTTTTCTCTATCCATTTACAGGCGGCATGAGAGGCCTTGCCGCACATGTTCTGTCCCGCCGCGTCGCCTGTCGTGTAGTTAAATCGCGTGTACCACATCTTGCTGACGCCGTATTCTTCGATGTGCGAGAGCTTACCAATAGAGGTCGTAGACTCGGCGGCGGCTTTGATAGCCTCAAAATTTGCGTTGAGCCATGGACTAAAATCACGGGCTTCGCGGGCGCTGTCAAAATGAAAGACGGGCGCGCGCTGCATAAAGCGTTCAATAATTGTCGTCTTAGCCCCGCCGCAGGCAGAGAGGATACGCATGCCCCGAGAGTAGCTGGCAACCAATGTGCCCTCTGTGGTCGCCATAGGCACGTAGAAATGACCTTTCGCATGTTCTCCGTCGATGAGGATAGGCCCCGCTAATCCGAGCGGTATCTGGGCGCCGCCAATGGGGTTCTCAATATTCCCAATCAGGCTTTGCGGGTCAATCGAGCTGTGCGCGATATGCGGAATTTTAACGCCCGTCTCTCGCGCAATAAAATCTTGGCGTTCTTTGATGATTTCAGGCTGAAAGTTATTACCAGAAATACGCGGGATAGACTTTGGCAGGGTAGATTTTGGCAGGGTAGATTTTGGAAGCATAGACTTGGGGGAAATAGATTTAGGTGATTTTGTCATACTGAACGCTACCTCTCAAAGCATAGCTCGTCGAGTGATTGTTTTGACTTCATACCCTGCATTTGTTCTAACTACTAAAAAAAGGGATGATTTTGTCTATACCGACGAAATTTGCTTACGGCAGGGCCATAGTCTTTTATTTATGAAGTTATTTGCCCAGTCACTTTAACCCCGCCCGAAAACTGACCGCAAATTCAGAAGGTGTTATTGTGCCTTCGCTCATCGTGCCTTTGGGCGCGAGACAGATGAAGGTCACATTGGGATCATAGCCTGCTGTAGGGGTATAGGAACATCCCGCAATATTTGCTGGTTTTGTGGCTACGTTTGAAAAAGCCAAGTCTGTTGCTTCGGTGAAGGTGAGGTCGCTGTCTGTTTCCGTAAACTCAACGACGCCCATGAGGGGGCCGCCGTCATCTATATCGCCATTATAGAATGTCACTTCGGGCGGAATGCTGTCAACTAAGAAGAGAGTGTCGGCATCAACGGGGCCTGAACCATTATTGGTGGCCATAATTGTGTAAATCACATCAGAACCAGGAATGGCGTAAATGCTGGGGCTACCGCTATAAATTTTAACGTCTTTTTGGCCGCCGAGGCTCGCGATCTGGTTATCGGCAAAAATCCAATAGCCGATTTCTTCTGTTGTGTGGGTCCTTGATGTATCACCTTCGACCGTTTCTTCATCAACGCCTAATTGAATTTGGCCATTTGGAAGGGGGTCTGATCCAAACAGAACTGCCCAGCCGCCTTGTCCGCCATCTTCGCCTGAATTAGAGACAACACCAACGTCAAAATCACCGGTGACGCTATAATTAAAGGGGGGAGAATTACCAATGCCTAGAATTGTATCCGGACCTACAGCAGCAGCAAAGCTGATATCATTTACAGTTCCTGTGCCGGCCTCGATTACGAAATAGCCTAAAGTTTCATCGGCACGTGTGTTATTGATTTGCCCGATGTGTTTACCCACGCATATGCCGTCTACTTGGCCCGAAAAGAAAGCCCCGTTTCCGCGTGTTTCACAGTCGAAGTTCCAGAATACGGTGGCATTAACATCGTTAAATGACATGACTTGCCCCACGACATGTGGGTTCGCATATGTCTGCGTAATATCACCGGTCACATTCTCTGAATTTACTTCCCATCCAATGGAGAGGCCAGCTGTGCTTGTTGATAATACTTTGCGGGCTTCGTATTTTAACCCCCCGTTATCATGCGCGCCTTCATCGGCGATAACGCAATGCACATTACTCGCCGCGACGTCGTCGCTATTTTCAAATTGTTGAATGCGGAGCTGGAAGCTTGTTGATGTAATCGTTTGAATACGAGTAACTGCCGGAGGCGACGAAGCGCTTGGTATGTTATACGTGCAGACTACAATCGCGTCAGTATACGTATTTTCTAGATTGACTGTTTGCCATGCGGCCCCAACATTCGGGACGAGTTTTATTTCAAGGTCCGTTGTGAGGACTTGCCCATAGGCAATAGGCGCCCACAAGACGAGCATGCACCCTAGAAATGTCTTTCCCACAAACATAACCGTACAGTATTGGATATATTATTTATAAATGTTTAACGACTTTTAGTGAAACCATTATGACTTTTTAAGAAACAACACCCGTGCAGCGCCCCAAGACTTATCTGCTAAGACTTCATATCCGCGAATTTCTATTTCTGCGTCTACTGAGACTTCGAGGATAATGATGCCGTTATCAGCAATCAAATTATGTTCATCAAGTTTGCGTAGGACAGGTCTCCACAGCCCTTTATTGTAAGGCGGATCCATGAAGATATGTGTGAAAGCGCCGCGTAAATTACCGGGCGCAATTTTTAGCTTTGTGGCATCGTGGCGGTGGAGGCGGCAATTGCCAAATAGACCCATTTTTTCTATGTTTTCACGGATAGAGCCGCGAGCTTTGGGTTCTGTCTCGACAAAGAGACAAAACTCTGCTCCGCGCGAAATAGCTTCTAGCCCGAGCGCGCCAGAGCCTGCGAAAATGTCGGTGACAATCGCCCCGTCCATAGGCGGCGCCCATTCTGCATGAGCGAGGATATTAAAAATGGACTCGCGTGTTTGGTCACTGGTTGGGCGCGTGTTGCGCCCTGATGGGGTGGCGATGTTTCTACCGCGCAGACGTCCTGAAACTATACGCATTATCTACGGCGTCCAGATGGCTTACTTGAGGGTTTACCGCCTGATCTTGCTGATGAGGGTTTGCCACTTGGTTTTCCTGAAGAGGGTCTGCCTGTTATTGGTTTCCCGCTTGGTTTACCTGCTGGTTTTGCATAGGGCTTGCCATAGGACTTCTCAGACGACTTGTTTGACTTTGGCTTATGCGCGAATTTTCCGCGTCCCGTTGGCATGGGTTTAGGTTCTGCGGGTGTCTTAGGTTTGCGCGGATGCGTTGCTCTCGTATCATTGGCAAAACGTTTGGCGCTCGCATGTGTGCCGCGCTTAGGTTTACTGATACGTTGGCCTAAAGGCTTGGGCACGAATTCTGGAATGTCGATTAAGTGACCCACTTGGTCGCGCAGGATTTTGCCTTTGATTTCTTCAATGCCTTCTTTGGGAATACCACCTAATTGAAACGGTCCGTAGGAAATGCGGATAAGGCGGTTAACGGTAAGGCCAAGTGTGTCGAGCGCGCGGCGCACTTCGCGGTTCTTACCTTCGCGAAGCGTAATTGCGATCCAGCAGTTATCCCCTTTCTGGCGTTCAAGCTCAGCTTCGATAGGGCCCGTTTTGATACCGTCAATCTTGATGCCCTTCATCAGCGTATCGAGTTCTTCTTGGGTCACGCGGCCATAAGCCCGCGCGCGGTACTTACGCTGCCACCCTGTACTTGGCAGTTCAAGCGCGCGCGCAAGTTCGCCGTCATTAGTCAATAGCAGTAAGCCCTCTGATGTAATATCAAGGCGGCCAATAGAAATCACGCGGCCAATCTCTTTGGGGAGCTTTTCAAAAACTGTTGTACGGTCTTGTTCGTCTTTATGGCTTGTGACCAAACCAGGCGGTTTATGATAACGCCACAGGCGCGTAGGTTCTTTGGCCGCGATAGGTTTGTTATCAAAAAGAACTGTGTCTTTTTCCGAGACTTTGAACGCTGCCGTGGTCAATGTCTTGCCATTGACCTTGATGCGTCCTTCTTCGATGAGGCGCTCGGCGCCGCGCCGTGAGGCCACGCCAGAACGCGCGAGGAACTTTGCGATACGTTCGCCGCCTTCATTTTCGAAGCCTGAATTGGATTCCATGGTTGACCTTGTTGTATCTGCGTCCGAAGAGGGCACATGACCGATGAAGACTATATGCGCGAAGCTTTGCATGAAGCGCAAGCGGCGTCTCTGCGCGGCGAAGTGCCTGTCGGCGCGATAATTGTCAATGCGGCAGGTGATATAATTGCGCGGGCGAGCAATGCGCCTATCGGAATTTGTGACCCCACCGCCCATGCCGAGGTGCTCGCGATGCGTGATGCCGCCTATACATCGCAAAATTACAGGCTGAACGGGTTGACGCTTTATGTAACCTTAGAGCCTTGCACGATGTGCGCGGGCGCGATTTCTAACGCGCGAATATCTCGGGTTGTCTACGGGGCCTCTGATATGAAAGGCGGCGCGGTCGATAACGGCGTGAAGTTCTTTGAACAGGCTACCTGTCATCACCGTCCCTCTGTCACTGGCGGCGTTCTTGGACGTCAGTCCTCTGATTTACTAAAGGCCTTTTTTAAAGCTCGCCGCAAGTAACAAAGTAAGAAAATGAGAACGACTTTACGCGAAATTTCAACCCCTTTGTCTGACATCAAATCTTCTGACACTAAACCTGCTGCCATGGAGGGTAAGAATTGGGGCTATGTTTTTGCCTTGGTGGGCACAATTTTGTTTTCGATGAAAGCCATTTTGGTAAAGCTGATTTATCAACCTACAGAGGGTATGGCCGTTAATGCTGTGGACGCGATTACCATTATGGCCTTGCGGCTTGGATTTTCTGCGCCCGTTTATATTGTGATATTTTGGCTTATTACGCGCCGCCGTAAGGCAGAGGGCGGGGAGGCTATTAAGCTTAAAGATGTCGCGCTCGGCGCCTTGCTTGGCATGCTCGGCTATTATGTCTGCGCGTGGCTCGACATTGAGGGGCTTAAATACATTACCTCGCAATTAGAACGGCTTTTGCTTTTTACATATCCCGTTTTTGTTTTTGTCTTTGGCGCGATGTTCTTTGGGAAGCCTCTTAGTAAGGGCGCGCTTATGGCGATTGCCTTGGCCTATACTGGTATAGGCGTTATTTTCTTAGGCGGAGATATCGCGGTCGGAGCAAATGTGCCTTTAGGCGCGGGGATGGTTTTATTTTGCGCGGCGCTTTTTGCAATGTTTCAGCTGTTTGCTAAGCCGATGATTGGGCGTTTAGGCAGCTCACTTTTTACATGCTGCGCGATGCTCGGAGCAGGGTTTATGATTTTTGTGCATTTTCTAACAGAGAATTTGGTGACGGGGCAGTTGTCAACGGCGCTTGATTTACCGCCGCGTATCTGGTGGCTCGGCATAGCCTTGGCGGTTTTCTCGACGCTATTGCCGTCATTCCTCGTCAATATTGCGATAGGACGCATAGGCCCGCAAGCGACAGCCGCTTTGGGGATGATTTCCCCCATCGCGACAATCGTTCTCGCGATATGGTGGTTAGGAGAACCTTTTGGTCTTATTGACGCCCTTGGGACATCTCTGACCTTACTGGGAATTGGGCTTTATACGTGGTTTGATAAGCGGGCTAAATCTTAACGCGATAGGTCCCACATAAATCCATCTTATTTGTGTTTGATTAACGCTATCTCTTAAACAAAAAAACAAATTTCTGCATTACAGTATTGTATAATATTGTGGGCATAAATTTAGTTTGGGTGTCCATAATGAAGACAAATTTTAAGATAATTGTAGCTCGGTTTCTTCGGAATGATGCAGGCGCAACGGCCATTGAATATGGCTTGATTGCAGCTCTTATTGCGATAATTATGATCGCTGGGGCGACTAAAATGGGTAAAAAAGCCAATTCACAAATGGGCTGTGCGGCTGCTTTAGTTGATGTTGCGGATGAAATGGAATACCATGCTCGATATTATGAAACATGTGTTAATTTTTCTTCGAGATAAGATTTTCGCATTTTTAAAACCGACATCGGATAAGCGGTTCAAATACGTATCTCGATAAATCTTCTGCTGATGATGCAGGTTATAGTGCCGATAAAGACTACATAGGTACGCTGCCGCTAGAGTAAATAAAGCGTTTTCATGCGACTATCTAACCTTTGATTTACAGCAGGGACAAGCTTATCCCTCCGATACATTGAAGAATAGGCATCCCTACTAAAATGAGTCGACGAAATTTTTGGAAATATTTGACGCGTGTGCATAAGTGGGCGGGGCTGATATTGGGCGTGCAAATCGTGCTTTGGTTTGCGTCGGGTCTTTTTATGGCGCTATTCCCCATTGATGACGTTCGCGGCTCTCATCTCGTAGAGAAAGTGAGTTGGTCACTTACGGATGTCGATATCATTCCAATTGAAATTGCTATGACGACCTATGAAGGTAAGCTTACGGGCGCAACCTTGACCTCTATTGCGGGTGAACCTGCCTATGCTTTGATCGGCGATCAAGGAACTCAGCTTATCAATGCGCGCACGGGTGAGGCGTGGAAGCCGATGGTGGAAGGCAGTATTCGTATTGCCGCGGCCCGCTATTACAAAGGTGACGGGCAGATCACGCACATAAAACGCCTCACCGAAGCGCCTATTGAATACCGGCGCCCGCCGCCTGTCTGGCAGGTCCAATTTGATGATAGGGCGAAAACAAGACTTTATCTTGATGCTGAGACGGCAGAACTCAGAGCTGTAAGAACACGGCTCTGGCGCGTCTATGATTTTATGTGGATGTTGCATATCATGGATTATAAATCCCGCACCAATTTCAATACATGGTGGTTGAGGTTGAGCGCATTCCTAGCGTTACTCTTTGCCATAAGTGGAGTGTTTTTGGTTGCACACCGCGTGTTTTTGCGTCCTAGAAAGCTTAGAGCTATCTCTTAATCCGTAATTTTATCTTCAATTTTATCTTCAACTTTATCTTTTGGAGTTTGTTTTTTAACCCCTCGGAACAAACTCACATTATTCTTTTTAAGAATGTCTAGCCTCGGATTGATGTTTTGATGTGGCGAGGAAAACGTTTTGTAGAGCTCTTTGTTATGATCTGAATATTGGGTCACTATTTGCTCAGCCGCACTATTCATTGTTTGAGCGTGAAGGATTCTTTTATAGGCAGCGCCAATGCTATTGCCGGACTTTAAAACTAGCAGAAGGCTGCAAATTCCAATGAGTATGCGTGAAATGCGTATAGGTGAGGATTTCATGGACGCCTTTCCTGAGGCTAATATACATAAAACAAAAATGCCAATCCAATAAAAATTCCCAAAGGTAATATAACGATTTGAGAAGGCTTGCTTAACGCCAAAATCTTGCCATCGGCCATAAGACGTTAGCAAGGCGGAACCTGCTGCATAAGCCATTAAGGCTAAAATGGGTATGACGGCTTTGATGAAATGCTTGTTGTGGCGTAAAGACAATAAAGCCCATATGGCTAAACCCGCTCCGAGTAAGGTAATTGGGACAGCGATATCACGGGCAAAACGCACGATAGGGCTGCCGAGAAAATTTAGGCTATAATGCGTAAGCCCTATGAGGCTCTTGACGTCTGTTAAAGCGGGGCTTGTACTGGCCAAATAAGATGTTTCATTTGCATTTTGTAATAACATAAAGTGCCAAAGTAGCCCGCCCGTAAACATTGTCCACAAGAGCAAACTTAAACGCCCCATACGGTGCAAGAGCGCGCCAGAACTTATCATTAATACATAGCCTATGGGCAGAAGCGCCCAAGCTGTGGCGAAGCCGTAAACCGCAAGGGTTGCTGCTAATATTGCTAAACATGTTCGGCGCAAATCTATGCGGTCTTGAGATAACAAGTCTATCGTCCATAAGACGCCAGCTATGTTTAAAAAGACCGCGACTTGCCAACCCCACAGCCAATTCGCGGCTTGGTCTAATGAAAAGAAGATAAACGCAGATACGCCTAACACCCATGGGAGTAAGTGCGTTGAATTTAAAAGTGTGACGCTTCGTAATAAAATACGAACTAAAGCGATAAAGCCAAGAACAGCAAATATAACACTACACAGGACTTCATATCCGTGGTTCATAGCCGTGAGTTTGCTAAGGCCCAGCATAACGAGATAGCCCGAACTATGCCAGTGACTACCATGGAGGGCAAAAAGGTCTGATAGCTTAAGAGTGTCATTCTGCATGGATTCATAAAACCCAACGATGTCCCAGTGGTCAAAAAACGGAACGCGGTAATGAAAGGCAAGACTATAGGTGAGTGTGATAAGGGCAAACATCGTCGCTGGCGCCCAGAGTAATTTTGAGGACCATAATTTTTCGCGGGTTAAAAACAGATATTGGTTATCAAAAGCATGGTCGCGTGAAAGGCTGTAAACAAGCGGCGGAACGGCAAAAATTGTAACAATGAACGCAATCATATAATGATAATTTAGAACATCACTCATCAGCAATATAATTGTAAAATTTATGATCGCGCCTACCAGAGCTATAAGACCATATGAGGGCATGGCTTGTTTGTGAGAGCGCTTTGCCTTGAAGGTAAAATGATAATGCCCGAGGTAAGATACAATGAACGCCGCAAGAAAAGCGAGAACTGTCGCATAAGCGGGGCGCATACTCAGGGCTTCAACCAAGATAATCAATAATAGGCCATGCGTCAGTGTTGCGGCGATGCCCACACCGATAAAGCGTGAAATGCGGCCTATATCGGGTTTAGTCTTAGTCACGCCATATCTTCATCATGACTGTCTTCATCACGAATATCTTCAACGATATATGTTGGGCGTGCTTTGGTTTCTTCGAAAATGCGGGCGATATATTCTCCGAGTATTCCCACACTCAAAAGCTGAACGCCGCCTAGGAAAAATATAGCGGTTGCCAGAGTCGCATAACCGGGCGTGGTGCGTCCATTGGCAAGGGTATCGATTAAAATATATAATGCGTAGCCACCTGATAGGGCGGCAAGGGCTGCGCCAAGAACAGACCAAAGCTTTAAGGGCACAGTTGAGAAGGACAATATCCCGCCCCAAGCATAAGAAAAGAGCTTTGCGAGCGACCAGCGGCTTTGGCCATTACTTCGTTCCGCAACATCATATTCTACGGCTTTTTGTGAAAAACCAATCCAAGCATATAAGCCTTTCATAAAACGTCGCCGCTCGGGAAGGCTTTGTAAGGCGGCAACTGCACGGGCTGACATAAAGCGAAAATCCCCTGCGTCTGGCGAAATTTTTACATCCCCCATAGACGAGAAGACGTTATAAAAACTCCGTGCCAGGAATGCCCGTATAGCCCCGTCAGTTTGTCTGCTTCGCCTGACGCCATATACGACATCAACGCCATTTTTATATTCTTTCAAAAACTCAGTTATGACCTCTGGGGGATGTTGCAAGTCTGCATCCATCATCACAACAGCGCGGCCTTCAGAGTGATCTAGGCCAGCTGTGAGCGCGGCTTCTTTGCCAAAATTTCGAGATAGGCGAATAAGTTTTAACTGCCCGTAAGTGTCTTTAGCTTTGTTTAGCGCGGCAAAGCTATTGTCAGTGCTTCCATCATCCACGCAGATGACTTTAAAACTATCTGTGCAGCTATTTAGGACGGGTATCAAACGTTCAAAAAAGGACGAAATGCCTGCTTCTTCATTATAAAAAGGAACAATGATTGAAAGGTGCATCGGGTCTATACTAACTTTTTTAGGGACGTTGCGATTATCATAGGCAACGCTTTAGGTCGAGCCATATTGCGGCTAACTCTAAGGGGTATGGTGTTTTGATTTTAGCGCTCCATACGTTGTTTAATGAGCCACCATATGATAATTGCGCCAACCATTTTTCCACCGACGCTCATGACGACATTGGGGATGGTGAATTGCGCGTCTCTTATAAAGCTCGCCCCATAAAGAAACGCGGTGGTGTCAATGGGCGCGGCGAGGGCGGAGGATAAGAGCACCCGCGTTGATAACTTGTACTTTGTGAGGGTGAAGAGGGCGTAATCTACGAGCTCAGATATGAGAAATGCGGCTCCGCTGGCAAGCGCAAGAGCGCCGCCCGATGTGACATATGTTAGGAATAGGGCAATCCCCATGGCGATAAGGACTTCATGGCCAATTTCTCTTTGCGCGAAATCTCGAACGACTAAGACTAAGCCTGTCACAATCGTAACAGGATTAAAGGCCCATGCGGCCAAACCCGGAAGCTCAACCATTGGGGCCCATGTGAAGCTCCAATTGATGAGGGGGATAAGCAGAATATAAAGAAGCGTATATTTAAAATAACGCAGGCTAGTTTTAGGCGGCTGTTTTTCGGCAGAGCTGGACATCATGTCTCTATACCTGACTTGCGCAGCGGTGTAACCTCTTATCCATGAATACGATTCCTAAACTAAGTCTAATTGTTGCTAAGTCCCGAAATGGGGTTATCGGTGTTGACGGTGATTTGCCGTGGAAGCTGTCCTCAGACTTGAAGTTCTTTAAGAAGGCAACAATGGGTAAGCCCGTCCTTATGGGGCGTGTGACATGGGAGAGCTTGCCCTTTCCCTTGCCGGGGCGGCCAAACCTTGTGCTAACGCGGGACGCTACATACGCCGCGCCCAAAGCTGAAATCTTTCACGATATGCACGCCATGATTGGAAGAGGCTACGAGCTGGCAGGGCAAATGAATACGGATGAAGTTATGCTGATTGGGGGCGCGAAGCTTTATACGGCGCTTTTGAAGTATTGTGACCGTATGTATATAACCGAAGTCGACGCAATGATTGAGGGCGATGCGCATTTTCCTGCCATTCGCGCAGATCATTGGACCCTCATAGAGGAGACACCGTTTGAGCAAAAAGACGGTGATGACTACCCTTTCATTGTAAAACTCTACGAACGCAGGTGAGCGGCAGTTGTTTTTTCATCTAATCATCTTGATAATTACGGCGTATCACGCCACATTGAACATAGTATTTAATCGGAGGCGACATGCCGGACAATAAAGGCCCTTGGGGCAATGGTGGAAATAAAGGAAATAACCCTTGGGGGAATGGTGGCAAACCTGACCGTACGCCGCCGCGTCCTGGGAACAGTTCGCCTGACTTGGAAAATGTCATTGAAGGGTTTAAATCCCGCGTACGCAAAACAGGCGGCGGCGGGGGACCGCGCAGGCCAAGTAATGGCGGCTTAGATGGGCCATTAGCTAAATTTGGTCCTTTTGGGATGATCGCTATTCTCAGCGTTTTATGGCTTATCTCAACAAGCTTTTACACGGTTGATCAAACAGAACGGGCGGTTGTCTTGCGCTTTGGTGAGTATGTCCGAACTGAGACGCCGGGTCTTAAACTAAAATGGCCTGTGCCTATTGAAACAGTCATGAAGCGCGAAACTGAAGTTGTTCAGCAAGAAGAAATTGGTGGCTCTCGCGGGCAAAGCTTGATGCTGACGGGCGATGAGAATATTGTCGATATTGACTTTACAGTTCTTTGGCGGATTAAAGACTTAAATAGCTTTATATTTAATGTTGACGAAACACCCGTGGCTGTAAGAGCTGTGGCCGAAAGCGCTATGCGCGAAATCGTTGGTAAAAATAACTTAGAAGGTATCATCACAACAGACCGTCTTAGTATTACGATTGATGTGCGCGACTTAATGCAAAAGACATTGGATGGGTATGAAGCGGGCGTTGAGATTGTCGAAGTGCAACTTCAAAAAGCTGACCCACCTGAGGGCGAAGTTGTTGCGGCCTTCCGTGATGTTGTTAACGCGGCGCAGGACGCTGAAACAACTGTCAACCAAGCGACTGCTGTTAAAAATGATATTGTCCCGCGCGCACGTGGTAAAGCGGCACAAATCATTCAAGACGCCGAAGCCTATAAAGGGCGTGTTGTCGCTGAAGCCAAAGGTGAAGCCGAGCGCTTTCGCCTGATTTACAAAGAATACAAAGCGGCGCCGAAAGTCACGCGTCAGCGGATGTACCTTGAAACAATCGAGCAAGTTTATGGTCCCGCCGATAAAATCATTCTTGATAGCCAAGCAGGAAATGGCATCGTGCCTTATCTGCCGCTTGACCAACTGCAAAAATCTAAGGGAGCAAAATAATGCGCAATAAATCTATTTTCATAATTATTCCCGTTGTTCTTCTTATCATATTCCTAACCTGTACCCACACTGTAAAGCAGTGGGAACAAGCGGTTGTTTTCCAGTTTGGTGAAGCGAAACGTGTTGAGAACTCTTGGGAGAATGACGCTGATGCAGGGCTTAAATTTAAGCTACCTTATGAGAACGTGGTTATTATTGACCGCAGAAATCTCGAAGTTGACCTTAAACCTGTTGAGCTATTGGCGGCTGACCAAGAGCGTCTCGTTGTTGATGCTTTTGTACGCTACCGTATTATGGACCCCATTCGGTTCTATGAAGCGTTGCAAACTGAACGCGGCGCGCAGTTCCAGCTACAATCTATCATGGATTCAACATTACGAGATGTATTGGGCCGTGTTGAGACACCTGAAATTATTGCGGGTCGCCG
>JALZWM010000156.1 GCA_023300105.1 Hellea sp. | reverse complement strand
GGCTTTAAGGTCACGGAGATGATTGCGAAATTCCGTAACGCCACACCGGGCGTGACGCTTATCTCTCCGCCCCCCCATCACGATATTTATTCTATCGAAGATTTGGCGCAGCTGATATATGACTTAAAACAAATCAACCCTATCGCCCGCGTCGCCGTTAAGCTTGTCGCCTCCTCAGGTGTTGGGACAATCGCGGCAGGTGTTGCCAAAGCCAAAGCCGATACAATCCTTATCGCCGGTCATAATGGCGGCACGGGCGCATCACCTAATACGTCTTTGAAATATGCGGGTCTGCCTTGGGAACTTGGCCTGTCAGAAACACATCAAGTTTTAACGCTCAACAACTTGCGTTCACAAGTCACGCTCCGCACAGATGGCGGACTGAAAACGGGCCGTGATATTGTTATCGCCGCCATGCTTGGCGCTGAAGAATATGGCATTGGCACTTTAAGCCTTGTCGCCATGGGCTGTATTATGGTGCGTCAGTGCCATTCAAATACATGTCCTGTCGGCGTCTGCGTTCAAGACCCACGACTTCGAGAAAAGTTCACAGGAACGCCAGAAAAAGTTATCAACCTGATGACATTTATTGCTGAAGACGTTCGCGAAATTCTCGCCGAACTTGGCGTTGAAACTTTGGATGAAATCATTGGCCGTACTGATCTTTTGGCGCAAGTCTCACGCGGCGCGGAAAACCTTGATGACCTTGATCTTAACCCAATTCTTGCGAGAGTTGATAACGCAGCTGTTAAAGATAGCCGTAAAGTGAGGATAGAGGTTCCGGATACGCTCGACCCGCAAATTATCGCGGATGCAGGACAGCTCTTTGATCGCGGCGAGAAAACTAATCTTACCTATTCGGTTCAAAACACGCACCGCGCGGTTGGGACACGAACAAGTTCTCATATTTACCAAACTTTCGGCGCAAAAGGCTTACCCGATGGGCAGCTGACGGTCCGTCTTCGCGGTTCTGCGGGGCAATCTCTTGGCGCGTTCGGCATGCATGGCTTGCGTATTATTGTTGACGGCGACGCCAATGATTATGTCGGCAAAGGTCTGTCAGGCGCAGAGATTATTATCTCTCCACAAGGCAGCACTCCTATAGAGGATCACACCAGCGCCATCATTGGCAATACCTGTCTTTACGGCGCGACACGGGGCTCACTTATGGCCGCTGGCCGCGCAGGCGAGCGCTTCTGTGTTCGTAACTCAGGCGCAATTACAGTGGTTGAAGGTTGCGGGACAAATGGCTGTGAATATATGACAGGCGGCGTTGCCGTTATGCTCGGCTCAGTTGGTGACAATTTCGGCGCAGGCATGACAGGCGGCATGGCCTATATCTATGACGAGGACGGTATGTTTGAAAAAGCCGTTAATCCTGACAGTGTTGTTTGGCAACGCTTTGACGCCGAACATTATGAAGACAACTGTAAAGACCTTATTCGCAAACATGCGGCCCAAACAGGGTCTGAGTTCTCAAAGAAACTCCTCGCAGAGTGGGAGTTAGAACGTGGTAAATTCTGGCAGGTCATTCCGAAAGAAATGCTTAGCCGCTTAGCAATTCCACTGACACAAGCCGCAGCGGAATAGCTTCACCCTTATACAATAAAAACGGGCCCATGCATTTTGCACAGGCCCGTTTTTTATATTTAAAAGACTGAATGCAGTTTTATTGAATGACTTCGTCTGCTTCCATCATAATAATATTTTCGCCCGTAGACGTCTTCGTCATTTTACTGTGTGGTGCCACCTTTACGCGGGGACCGACTTGGACAGGAATTGAGAATATGCGCGGCATAGATAACCCGAGACCATCATTGGCTTCTGCTTGTACATTAAGATAATGCCGTCCGTTCGATCCGATTGTGACAGACACATCCATGACATGTTGACGGCCAGTTGCCATATCAAAATTAGCATAGCTCGATGATGGGAAAATTTGGACATCACCTTCAGATGAAATGTTAATGCTCATATTCCCTGCGTCATAGGACTCGCCCAAAGTCAGTTGAAACACCACTGTTTGACCCGCCGTAATATCGGCTGGCAAGTTATGCTCATAGCTAATCGCAGCGCCTGGCTTCAAGTACTGCTGCGGGTTAGATGTTTTCACATGCGAATGATCGGCTTGTGCTTTAGTTTGAGTTTTCGCCTTCAAATATCCCTCTGGGCTCGGCTTGGCTGTGCAAGCTGTGCTAAACGCAAGAGAGACTGCGATTAATGGTAAGGCTATAGCTTTTTTAAATGTCATTTTATATCTCCGTTTAACGTGTAACTGTGAAGTCAAAACAAATAGTTCCATTATTGAAGTCAGACGCATCAATCACATGCTGTCCGACTGTCGTTAAGTTAACCGTACTTATTTCCACATTATTTATTACAGATTGAGCAACACCAACTAAGGTTCCTGAGCGGTGGACTAAGAAATCAGGGTCACTGCTTGATGTTCCAGAGTCTCTTTCCATTCTCAACCTATGCACACCTGGGCTCGTAACATTGAAAACAAGATAAGCTCTATTACCTAGCTTATTTTGCGTTCCCGCTGTTGTATTTAAGCAAATATTCGTCGCGGCACCATTTACAGAAAGCGGTTTATATAATGGGAAAACATCGGCGATACCGCCTGTATTTGTTTCACCCGCACCTGTCGCATCAGTACCGCTTATAGACTGCGCTGATGCCAAAGCATTTATGGCCGCAACGTCCCCCGCATTATTGGCTCTATATTCTTCGAGGAAGTTAAATATCGTCAAAAAGTAAGAGTTACCCGTATAAGAGGTACTGGTCAGGAGATTATAGATTGGCGCGAAGCCAACTGAAATTGTATCAGCGCCGTCATCCGTAGAATCGAAAATATCATAAAGTATACTTTGAACGGAGCCTTCGTTGAACCAGCCTTCATTCCTGTAATTATTGGATTCAACATCTATTTCAAAACCTGCGCCTTGTTGCGACCCAAAACTATCTCTGTAAAAAGGATCGTCAGTCATCATCCCAGATAAAGCATTACCGAAGCCTTCACCCAAGGCAACGCGTGGGTCAAGACGGTCAGCAGAGCCATGTGGCCCCCCAATCGAGTCCGATCGTGACAATTGGTCTTCGAAATAATGACCCCACTCATGAATGACGACATGTTCATCATATTCATCTGTGTCATTACCCGCGTCGCCCAAAATCAGGATACGGCCGTCTCCGACATAAGACGACGTCGAGATATCTCCAGCATCAATATTTGTATCAAGACTCTGCAACGCGTCAAAACTCGCCCTATTGTTTACGCTCCAGTTAAAAAACGTTGGCGGAAAAACAACATCCGCATCTACAGCAACAACGCGCTGAATACTTTCATAAATAGGTGCCAAGATGGCAAATGGCGCAGCCGCGCGTGTACCCGTATAGCTACTGCCGCCCCAACCAGAAGCCGCATTTAAATTCCGTGTTGAATTTGAAGTGCCTGATGTCGAAAGGCCGCCTTGCAGCGCATAAAGCGAGTCATTGCTTGTATTATCAATAACCCGAACATTCCATTGCGGCCCGCTCGTTTGAACGAGCTCCGCTTTTACGCGAATACGCACATCAGTATTAGGATCAACTGTAAAACTATAATCGCCAACCCCGTCACTTGTTGTACTTTGCAAAACAGTTCCGCTAGCATTCACAGCTTCAACTGTCACCCCAGGCACAGGGTCCTGCGTGATGCCATTATAATTCAAGGCATTCGTCGACGTGTTAAACGGTACGTGGTCAAAGGTAACCTTACCGCTGATAGTTACGGAAGGCGGCGGAGGCGCTATCACTGTGACGGTTAAATTATCCGTTGCAACATTCCCTGAAGAGTCTGTCGCGCTACAAATCACGACTGTGTCTGCCGTCACAACAGGAGCCGTAAATGTGCTCCCAGAAAAGCTACCACCATTCGTACAGGTTACACTGGTTCCAGCCGCTACGGTGACAATACCTGTCTCGCCAGAGGCAACTTCGAGTGATGCAGGAATAAAGCTCGCATCTGCTTCAGGCGCTGTTACGGTAAAGGTTAAATTCGCAGTTCCAGAATTTCCTGCCGCGTCGCTCGCTGTGGCGGTACAGATGGCTGTTGTCGCAACAGTGACAAGCGGCGCTGTAAATGTGCTGCCCGCAAAACTGCCGCCATTCGTACAACTTACCGTAGGGCCCGACGTCACGCCGACATTGTCAGTGGCCGTTAACGTCGTAACAGCTGAACCGCCAGACAAGACCGTTAGCGTTGACGCGCTAAAAGAAACAGAAGGAGATGCCGTATCTGCAACAGGGGCAGGCGCCGCAGGAGGCGTAACAGTCCCCGTTGAAGAGGAGGACGAGGACGACCCGCCGCCGCAGGCAACACCACCAAGTGCCATAAGCGCGAGCGCACTGACATGAATTGCTTTTTGAAGAACCAATTTATTCCCTCCGGTTTGGGGTTTAGAATATGACCTTCATCATGAACCACCCCTTAATGGGTAGTTAAAGCCTGCTTAGTTTCATTCACTTTATGGTGATATTCGTTAAATAAGATTAACGAATTCGTCTTTCATTCAGCATTTGCTTTCTTATCGCACATAAAAAAAGCGGCTCTAAAGCCGCTTGATTTAAACGTATTATAAGACTGGCACTAGACAGCAGCTTTAATCGCCTCAACGAGATCTGTTTTTTCCCAGCTAAACCCGCCATCAGCATCAGGCGTGCGGCCAAAGTGACCATAGGCCGCTGTGCGCGCATAGATTGCCTGATTCAGGTTAAGGTGCGAACGGATACCGTGCGGCGTTAGGCTCATGATAGTTGGAAGAATTTCTTCCAACCGCTTCGCGAGCGCCGCGTGTTTGCTATCAAGCTCAACATAGATTGATGTCGGCTCTGCTACGCCAATCGCGTATGAGAGCTGAATATTTGCCCAGTCCACAAGACCAGAAGCCACAATGTTCTTGGCCAAATAGCGCGACGCATAAGCGGCCGAGCGGTCAACCTTTGTTGGGTCTTTACCAGAGAACGCGCCGCCGCCGTGAGGGGCCATACCGCCATAAGTATCGACAATGATTTTACGTCCTGTCAGGCCTGCATCTCCGTCAGGCCCGCCAATGACGAACTTACCTGTTGGGTTGATGTGAAAGACTGTATCTTTGCTAATCCAACCCTCTGGCATGACTTCGGTGATGTAAGGCATGACGATGTCTGAAATATCAGACGAGCTAAGACCGTCCGCATGTTGTGTTGAAACAACAATCGCTGACGCGCCAACAGGTTTCCCGTTTTCATAGCGCACAGAAACTTGAGATTTCGCATCAGGCTCTAAGCCTTTTTCTTCGCCAGAATGGCGAACTTCAGCGAGGCGCTCTAGAATTTTATGAGAGTAATAAATCGGGGCCGGCATAAGCGCGCCTTCGACTTCGGTGCTAGCATAACCAAACATGATGCCTTGGTCGCCAGCGCCCTGCTCTGTGTGAAGTCCTGTACCTTCATCTACGCCCGCTGCAATATCAACAGATTGCGCGTGCAAGAGAACATCCACATCAGCATGCGCGTGATGGAAACCTGATTGCTCATAGCCAATATCTTTGATAGCGGCGCGGGCGACAGCTTCAATCTCTTCTTTGGACACATCTTTACCGCGCGTCTCGCCGGCGATGACAACTTTGTTTGTTGTCGTGAGAGTTTCAGCCGCAACGCGCACATCCCAGGGAGACATGCCAGCGGCAATAGATTTACGGAAATACAAATCAACGATTTCATCTGAAATACGATCAGACACTTTATCGGGATGACCTTCTGAAACAGATTCAGAAGTAAAATAATAAGTTTGACGGCTCATGAAGAACTCCAGTTTTAAGGCTCTTTTGCACTCAAGTGCAGTGGGCTTTTTATTATTATAGAGAGGCTTGTTAAAATAAGAGGCGGCGCATTATCACGCCGCCATATTTGGTTTTAGTAGCGGTAATGCTCGGGCTTATAAGGGCCATCTTGCGGTACGCCGATGTAATCAGCTTGCTCATTTGTCATCTCAGTCAGCTTCACGCCGATTTTCTCAAGATGCAAACGCGCAACTTTTTCGTCCAAATGCTTTGGCAGCATGTAAACTTTATTCTCGTATTTTTTGTTCTTCGCTGTTGAATCTTCCCAAAGCTCGATCTGCGCAAGCACTTGGTTTGTGAAGGACGCGCTCATCACGAATGACGGATGACCTGTTGCGTTACCAAGGTTGAGCAAACGCCCCTGAGATAAAAGGATCATACGATTGCCCGCAGGGAACGTCACCATATCGACTTGGTCTTTGATATTCGTCCATGTCATATTCTTAAGGGCTGCAACTTGGATTTCATTATCAAAGTGACCGATGTTACCGACAATTGCCATGTCTTTCATCTCGCGCATATGCTCAAGACGGATAACGTCTTTATTACCAGTCGTCGTGACAAAGATATCAGCCGTTGAAAGCGTGTCTTCCAAAAGTGTAACTTCAAAGCCGTCCATCGCCGCTTGTAGCGCGCAAATCGGGTCAACTTCTGTGACCTTAACACGGGCGCCAGCGCCGCGAAGAGAGGCCGCAGAGCCTTTACCCACATCACCGTAACCCAAAACAACAGCGGTCTTGCCTGCCATCATTGTATCAGTTGCGCGGCGGATGCCGTCAACGAGAGATTCTTTACAGCCGTATTTGTTATCGAACTTAGATTTCGTCACAGAGTCGTTGACGTTGATCGCAGGGAAAGGCAGCTGACCGCTTTCAACTAATTCATAAAGGCGGTGAACGCCTGTTGTTGTTTCTTCTGATACGCCAACAATCTGATCGCGCATTTTTGTGAACCAACCTGGGCTCTCTGCCATACGTAATTTAATTTGCTTGAAAATCGCTTCTTCTTCTTCGCTGCCCGGCTCGCCTTCGATAAGCTCTGGTTCGCCGTTTTCAACACGCGCGCCCATAAGAATATAAAGTGTCGCGTCGCCGCCATCATCCAAAATGATATTTGGCCCTTCTGGGAACAAGAATGATTTATCAAGGTAATCCCAATGCTCTTCAAGAGTCTGACCTTTGACAGCAAAGACAGGCACGCCTGAGGCTGCAATTGCCGCCGCCGCATGGTCTTGTGTGGAATAAATATTACAAGACGCCCAACGCACATCCGCGCCAAGTGCCGTTAGCGTCTCAATCAAAACCGCCGTTTGGATTGTCATATGTAATGACCCCACAACGCGCGCGCCTTTAAGCGGCTTCGTTTCGCCAAACTCAGAGCGCAGAGACATAAGGCCCGGCATTTCTGTTTCAGCAATATCAAGTTCCTTGCGGCCAAATTCAGCCAAGGCAATGTCTTTTACGACGTAATCATTTGCGCTCATTTTCTTAATCCTTAAGGGAATACTAATTTTAGCAGTCCTTTAGGCGCAGAAAGGGCATGGCGTCAATAGGATATAACGGTATCTTTATATGTTTATGAGAACAGGTGTTTTACTGGTATTGTCTTTGCATTTTGAGAAAAGGGTTGAAGAGGGATGAGAGCAGTCCTCTTCCCTAGTCTTAGATATGGCGCTTAATACACACAACTTATTCGCTCAATAATCCTCAGTCAAAGCGTCCACGATATCGGGCACGACAATAGCTGCGCCTTTGTCCGACAGATGATCGGCATCCCTATAAAGGACTTTGCTATTTACCACATTCATGCATCTTGTTTTTTCAGGGCATAGACGTTGACTTGGTCGGACCCTAAAAATACGTTTATCCGTAACGCCGTCCAACGCTGTTAGAATGTCATTATTCCAACTCAAAAAATCCTCATATGACGTCGATATGTCAGTATAATCATTTTTAAATAAAGCATTTTTGGCCGCGCGTTGGGGCACGTGCCATCTCGCTTCTGGTATCGGGTAGACAATAATAACACGGTCAAATTTTGTTAAAAATGCATTTATCCCGCCTTGGACACGCGCCTCAAAATCCACAGCATTATTACCCGAAACCGCCCCCAGAAAATCAGACCCCCCAGTTTCAGAAAACTTTACCCCGACTTCTTCATTTGAAAAGGGCCTAAGCCCTAGCATAGCACTATATCTCGCTGAGATTATAAGCGTAGAGATTTTCGATTTTTGAATGTGAGCGCGAATGATTTCATTCGCGGCGTGACACGGCAAAGTTCCGTAATTATATCCTAAAAAAGGCGCGCAACCGCTAAGCGTGATTTGATTGCCGTAAAGCCCATGCGAGCGCGCCTGCTTTACGATTTCACCTGCAAGGCTATCCGCATGGCTATCCCCTAAAATTACGAAATCATAATCGCCTTGAGGCGATTTAGGCAGGCAATCAAATATGTAAACACGGCCTTCAACTAGCTTATTTGAGTTATGATGACAGGCCGATTTGTTTACAGCGGCCTGATTAATTCTAAGGCTATCCCTTATTTGTGAAGGCATACGCTCTGGCATTCCATTCGTTTTTATAGCCGCGAGGCTAAAGCTTAAAATCAAAGAAATGGAAATCGCCGTTAACATCAAAACCTTTGATGTAGATATACGGTAAACGCTTTCTTTCTTGGCCCGAAAGGGTTGTTCGACATAACGCCAACTCATATAAGACAGACCCAGTATCAGCCCCAAAAGAACACAAATTACAGAGGGTGATAATGGCGCAAATGAGCGAATGCGCGCAAAAGCAAAGACCGGTTGATGCCATAAATAAGCGCTATAGCTGATAAGCCCTAGGGCAACACATGCCTTTGACGACAAGAGCCGGTTTGGCCAAAATTGAGTTTGGGATTGAGCTTGGGGGAAGCTGATTAACAAACACGTCCCGATCACCGCGAGGGCTGTGTAGAGCGTCGCAAACCCCATTTTAAATCCGGCAAGGAAAAACCCGAAACAAAGACATAAAGCCCCTAATCCGTTTAGGTATTTTTTGTGTTTTACTACCGCAGTCAAAGAGAGACGAAAAACGACCGCTCCGCACAGTAACTCCCAAACCCTCGCAGGTGTCAGAAAAAATGCAGACTTTCCTGAAAGCACAATTTCAAAAACAAAGCTAATGACAAGACTAAGCAGAATTAACGCCGTTAAAACGGGCGTAATAGCCCCTCGCATGAACCGCCATAACAGAAGTATAAAGACGGGGTATATGAGGTAGAATTGCTCCTCTACGCCTAAGGACCATGTATGAAGCAATGGCTTTAAGGCCGAGGCGGCATCAAAATATCCAAACTCAAAGAAGAATAAAAAATTGGATGTAAAAGCAACCGCACCTAAGAGACTTCGAGAAAAGTTATAAAGCTGTATCGGCGTCATCCAATAATAGGCAAACGGAATACAGCATAATAAAACAAGGAATAGAGCGGGAAATATACGCCTGACGCGGCGCATATAAAACTGCAGAAGTGAGAACGTACCCTTCAATAATTCGGTAGATATAATCGCCGTAATTAAATAACCGCTAATGACGAAAAAAATATCAACGCCAAGAAACCCGCATTTAAAAAAACTGATACCCGTATGAGATAAAATTACAGCAAGTACCGCTAAGCCCCTCAGCCCATCAATGTCTCTTCTGTAATCTATCATTTAAGCCCTTTTAATTATCGCAAGTATAAGGCTTAACATTGCTAACAGCTACCTTCTAATTCCACTTGAGAACTAACAGCATGACGACCATCATCATAAGCAATGCCCCAACCCTGTCATTGCAATCCACCTCCTGCTGGCTGCTTTGGCTAATGTGGTTCGGAATGCCGCGTCTTTGCGGCATATCCTCACCGTTTCTCTCTGACGCGAGTTCGGGTGATGGATAACAAGGACAAGCCTTGTTATGACGATAGCGTGATTTTGGAGGGTTACTCTTAAGGCTATGCGGTCGGCGCTTACAGTCTTTCGGTGAAATCATTCAACCCTCGACGCTTCCAACTTCTCGGTAAACGCCTAAACCCTCTCACGTCATTGCAAGACTTGTTCTTGCAATCCATCTCCTGTTGATTGCTACAAGTGATGGATTTTAAGGGGGACGCATCATTAGAACACGTCTTCACCGTTTTGAATGACTTGATTTCTGGTGATGGATGACAAGAACAGGTCTTGTCATGACGGGTAAGAGAGAGAGCGGTGTGCTGCATGCCGCCTTTAATCATCGAAGCCCATGATTAGCTCTTTCCAATCGGGGTTCTCTTTTTCGATTGTGTTTTACCTTCCACTGGCGCGGCCAGCCCTTCATTGTTTTTTCACAGGCGATAGCGTCAACGATGAGGTTGAAGCGTTCGAACCAAATAAGGCGCGTGACGTCGTAACTGGCCGTGAAGCCTTCGTTTCGTTTTTCTTTATGTTCGCGCAGGCGTTCCGAGAGATTACTGGTCATGCCAATATAGAGGGTTCCGTTTTTTCGGTTGGTGAGGATGTAAACATAACCATATCGCATGGGGCAAAGTGCAGGAGATGGATAACAAGAACAAGTCTTGTTATGACGAGAGAGAGAGAGAGAGAGCTATAACTGGTTTTACCTTTTAATCCTCACTAATACCGCCCTTAAACCCCTGCCCCGCCGCGTATTTCCTAAACTCAATAAGGGGGCCCAAAACCCGTGATAGGGTGGGGTATGATTTATCAAAACACATCCTCAACACTTGCGCATATGCAGCCGCAAACACATGCCTCTTATGGCGTGAGTGGTTTTCTTGTGTGGCTTAAGCTTTGGATGGCACATACGGCGCAGGGGATATTGACGGATATGCGGCGGGGTAAATCCTCGCCGCAAATTACAGGTTATCAGCGCCCGCGCTCGCTTTTGCCTGATGAGGCGCGCTCGGCTATGGCCCCGCGTGTTTTAGTGAGCCGCCGTAGCAGACGCATACTCGCGCGCGGCCTGCCTGCGTCTCGGCGTTATTTTGGCTATGAGCATTTAAACGCGCGCCAATTAACGGGAAACCAGTTTTTGGAACGCGCCGTGCGCCTCTCTGTGAGTTGCCGCGCGGTTATTTATGGCTTGGAATATCGATTGCGTCTTTGTCAAAGACTGCCCCTTTGTCAAAAATTGCCCGTGAATTTACTTCCAGCATCCAAGCCTCGCTCCGTCCGCTTTGAGACACTCAATGCGGGCTTGTGCGCGGCGCATTTATGGCCAAGCTAAGGTCTATGTACTAAGCAACCTGTCTAAATCCACGGTTCACGCATAACGCGGGGACCGAATATTTCCGCCTGCCCGGCTCTTAAAGCCGTTTAAAATTCAGGGACTTCATCTAATCTAACGAAGGGATATTGGGCAATTTTCTTGAGTTCATAATAACTATTTAATCCCGATATACCTGTGCTTTTAGAGAGCTCCAAATCAAGGTCGCCCGCATTTATATCTATGTCGGGTAAAGTCAGGTTTTGGATCTCGCCTATAACGAGTTTTGTGCCGTTTGGAATATCGAGCGCGTCAACAAATTGCAGGCCTATTTTGAAATGACTTTCTTTGACGAAGGGCGCTTTGAAGCCGTCTATGTAATCTTCGGTCAAGCCGCAAGCCGCAAACTCGGAGACAGATTTTTCAAATTTCGCCGAAGTATAATGCGCATTTTTCGTAAAATCAGGATGGATGTGATTAATTGTATAAGCGCCATTTTCCATAATATTTTGCAACGTATGCCCAACCTCATCCGTGGGCGGCCTCGCGATAAATCCAAGCAAAGCGGGACGGCTACCCAGATGCACAATGGAGCTAAAGACAGCAAGATTGGTTACGCCATTATTACCGATAGTGCCGATTAAATTTGCGGGCTTAATGCCCGTCACAGAGTTGATGATTTTAAGGCGCAGGACGCGGTCTAAATCCGCTATGTCTTGTTTTGTATAATACATGTCAGTTTACCTTATGATTTAGACGGTTTCGTTCGTCTCTATTTTTTTGAAAAACCGCGCCGCATCGGATGTAATTGCGCTGCGTTTAATATCGTCCATTTTCGAGAGCGTACGGTAGGGCATCGCCATGCGCGGATTGGTGGAGAGTGCCTCTTGGTTCTCTATCATGAAATTCCAATAAAGATAATTAAATGGGCACGCTTTTGGGCCGTTCTTGACGCTCACCTTATACGAACATGCCCCGCAATAATTAGACATGCGGTTGATATAAGCCCCGCTCGCCGCATAAGGTTTTGACGCCAATACGCCCCCGTCAGCAAACAATACCATCCCAGAAACATTGGGCAGTTCGACCCATTCATAAGCATCGGCATAAACAAGGTGATACCAGTCATTGACCTCATCAGGGTGCAGCCCCGCGATTAACGCAAAATTGCCTAAAACCATAAGGCGCTGAATATGATGGGCGTAAGCATTCTCACGGGTTTCCGATACGCAATGTTTAATACAGTTCATTTGCGTTTGCCCGCTCCAATAAAAACTGGGCAAAGCGCGCGATGCGCCAAGGTGATTTTCCGTGCGGTAAGTGGGCATCTTCATATCGTAAATACCTTTGACATATTCACGCCATCCCAAAATCTGTCGGATAAAACCTTCCACGCTGTTTAATGGCGCCGCGCCCGCGTGATAAGCTAACTCCGCTTTGCGGATACACTCAAGCGGATCAAGAAGACCGCAGTTCAAGTAAAGACTGATGTGGCTATGAAACATCCAAGGCTCCCCGCTCAACATCGCATCTTGATAGGTTCCAAAATTAGCGAGGCGAGTCTCGATAAAATTATCGAGCGCCGCCAAAGCCCCCTGCCGCGTCACTGCATAATGAAACGGCAGCATGTCGCCAAAATGATCTGCGAACTTATCTTCAACGATTGCCATGACCTCTTGTGTAATCGTGTCAGGAACCGACATATAGGGCTTTGGAATATCCAAGCCGTTTTTCGCAGGAGAACGGTTATCCTTGTCGTAATTCCACGCCCCGCCTTCAGGCTGATCACCGACCATTAACACGTCATATTTACGGCGCAAAGTTCTGTAGAAATACTCCATGCGAAATTGTTTGCGCCCTGCCGCCCACTCTTGAAAGTCAGAGGGCGAACATAAAAACCTATCATCAGGAATTTGCTCAAGCGTAAGACCATAAAGATCGCCCCATGTTTTCACGAGTTGCCTTACGCGGTGCTCAGAAGGCTCAGTTATCAAAACGCATTCAGGCGTATATGTCTTTGCCGCGCGCTCTAATTCAGTTCCGAAACTCTGTGTATTGAGCGGGTCATCAATTTTAACATAACGAACAGTGTAACCGTCTTGCGTTAGCTCATCCGCAAAGTGGCGCATCGCCGAAAATAAAAACGCGATTTTCTTTTTATGATGTTTAACCGCAGTCGCTTCTGCGTGGACCTCACACATAAGAATAACATCTTCAGTCTTATTAGCAGATGCCAAAGATGAGAGACCCTTTGAGAGTTGGTCCCCAAGAATAAAAATTAGGTTCATAATGCGGCGCTATTCATTTAATGGATTATGAGGTTATATAAACTTACTATAGTTACGCATGGGAGAGTAAAACGGACCAACACTCATAAAATAAATCACATCTTTATATCGTGCCAGAGATAGGCCTCACTGAAGAGGCGCATAAATAATACCTAAACCCAGCTAACTCACGATATTGGGAGAGAACGTCAGAGATTGTTTACTGGCCTGTTTATCGCGAGCGCCTATATATTCCTATCACTATTAAGCTATCTATGACCTTACGCGCCTATATTAGCCCCGCCTTTATAATCCTTATTTTAGGGATTTTGACCTTGGCTGCCCCATGGCCTGCGCAGGCACAACTCGCCCCCTATACGCGGATAGCAGAGAGCGAAGCCGCATTATCGCAAGGCAAAATTTATACGGATGTTTGGCGAGATAAGACCCGCGAAAACGGCGCGGTTGATGTCTACGGCGCAGTTGATATTGCCGCGAGCCCAGACATTATCTGGAACATCATGCGCAATTGCGAGCGTAGCAAAGACATTGTCATGGATATGACATCTTGCGAAATATTAAGCCGCTCACCAGACGAAAGCTGGGATATCCGCCGCCAAGTCTTTAAGGTCGGTTTTTTACTGCCAAAGGTAAAAACGGAATTTCGCTCTGACTATGTTCCCTACAATGAAATTAAAATCACCCGCACTGGCGCAGACATGAAAGTTCAAGACGGCATTTGGACGTTAACGCCCTTGAATTCTCGCGTAACACGCGTGACGTACCGCGCGGCTATTTTACCCAAATTTCCTATCCCACGCGGATTGCTGAAAAAAGGAACCCGCAAAGATACGCCAAAGGTTTTGGCCAAGCTCAGAGACGAATCTTTGAAAGATATGGCTTTGCAAAAAGTATCCGTAAAAGGCAGGCCAGAACAGCGATGAACGCCGAGCAAAAAATTTCTATTATTATTCCTGTTTTAAAAGACAGCTTACCGCTGCGCAGACTGTTAAAAGAAATACGCAAACAAGATTTTTTCGAAATCGTTATTGTGCATAGTCATCAAGCCTCTCTGCCTGAGCCCTTAAATGTGTCACCGCATTATACGGTCCTGAGTGCGGCGCGAGGCCGCGGGCCGCAAATTCAAGCTGGGATTAACAGCGCGAGCGGTGATATTATTTGGGTTGTTCATGCTGATAGCAACATCCCCAAGGGCGCACATAAGGCGATACAGGACATTATGGGAAGCTCCGAAAATGCGATGGGCTGCTTCCCGATTATCTTTAACGTGGACCGCCCTGCTCTACGGTTCTTTGCATGGCTTAGCCGATTTGAAAGCGCCCTGACATCCTTTGGCGATCAAGGTTTTTTCTTTCGCGCAGATGCGCGGCGCACAATACCTGAGCTAACGCATTTCCCCTTACTCGAAGACGTTATAATGCGTCGTTATTTTAAGACATTAGGGCGCATTCGAAAGACTGAACTCCCGATTGTGACAGATGCGAGCCGTTTTATATCGCGCGGCGTGTGGCGCACACAATGGCAAAATGGCTGGGTCTTACTCCGCTTTTGTTGTGGGGCCTCACCGCAAAATCTCTATAATGAGTATTACCAAACGCGGGATTAATCGCTTCAGAATTTATCTCTGCGAAGTTTAGTTTAGACTTAACGCGGCTTGGGTTTTGACCTGAAACTGGACGGCGATTGCGCGCCGCTCTTGCCCTTATAGAGGGGCCGATTTTGTGACCTGCCCTGAGGTCTGCCCCCTTGAAGTTTTCCTTGAGGTTTTCCTTGTGGTTTTCCCTGAGGCTTAAATTGCGCCTTAGGTTTAGACTGAAATTGAGATTTCGGTCTCGCGCCGCCCTCTTCTTTACCTTCTGGTTTGCCATAATCGCGGCGGCATCTTTGCCCCAGACGTGTAAGCATTTCGTAATTGATACTGCCAATGCTTTCGGCCTCAGCAGAGAGTTGATCGCCCCGAAAAACAACAACGCCGCCGACCTGTTTAGGTAAATGAATGTCGGTAATATCAACCATGGTCAAATCCATGCTAACCCGGCCCACGATAGGCACTTTGGCGTCATGCAGCGTGGCATAGCCTTTATTGGATTCCAGTACAGGGATGCCGTCCGCATACCCCGCGCCGATAACGGCAATGCGCATATCGCGCGGCGCAGTATAGCTCGCATTATAACCCAGAGTTTCACCTTTGGCGATTTCGCGGATTTGCAGGATTGGCGCGAGCAATGTCACAACAGGGCGCGTATCTTCTTGCTCAGGGTCATTCGTGGCGTAACCCCCGTAGAGACCAATACCGGGACGGACCATTTGAAAATGATAGGGCTTACCCAAATAAATACCCGCCGTATTGGCCAGGCTCATCGGGGTGAGCGGAAGCTGCGCGGCGGCTTTTTTAAACCGCGCGAGCTGTGTATTATTGAGCGGGTGATCTTTGTCAGGCGCGCAGGCCAGATGGCTCATCACCCATTCGGGGTTCAGCGTCTGCCAAAGTTTCTTATCGCGGGCAAACTCGGCGAACTCATCCGCGTCGAAGCCAAGCCGGTTCATCCCCGTATCAATATGGATGGCGGTATAAGGCGGCTCATTGACCGAGCTAGCAACCTCGGCCCATTGATGGGCTTGCGCCAGAGAATTAATAACGGGTTTAAGCTTCGCGCCCAAAAGCACACCTTTGTCACGCGGCGACGGCCCGTTCAGGACATAAATCGCGCCGTTGGGCCCAATGGCGTCGCGCAGGATTTTTCCTTCGCCAGCTGTCGCCACGAAAAAGATACGGCACCCTGCTCCGTATAGCGCGCGGCCCACTTGGACAGCGCCGAGGCCGTAAGCATCGGCTTTCACGGAGGCTCCAATTTTAGCTGTGCCGACACGTTTCTTGAGCGACTCATAATTATAGCGCAGATTTTCAAGATTAATCCGCAGCGTCGGGCGCGAGGAATAAGATATAGGGGGCTGTGTGCTCATAAGGCGAAGTAACCCAAGCCTATGGCGAAAGAAAGGCTAGAGTTTAAATGTAAGCTATCAGCGGAAACAAAGTTTATAATTTAACTTTGATGAACCGAATTATAAAACCCATGAACGAATAAAGTTTCTTTATGACCAATGAAAATAAAATCTTCAAAATTTGAAAAATGTTCCTGATTCTAGCCTTTTAATATTTTGGTCTACTTAAAATCCCTGACTGCCTTGATATTGGTCTTCGTCGGCGAGGTCTGTAAACTGTGTCAGCTCTGGATTAAAGGCAAGCTTGATTGTGCCGATGGGTCCATGACGTTGCTTACCGACAATGACTTCGGCTTTGCCGTGGAGCTTTTCCATTTCTTCTTGCCACTGTAGATGTTCTTCGGTGCCCTCACTCGGTTCGGCCCGCGCGACATAATATTCTTCACGGAAGACGAACATCACCACATCGGCATCTTGCTCAATCGAGCCAGATTCGCGTAGATCAGAAAGCTGCGGGCGTTTATCATCGCGCTGTTCCACTTGCCGCGAGAGCTGCGCCAGTGCGAGGACGGGAATATCAAGTTCCTTGGCAAGGGCTTTGAGGCCCTGCGTAATCATCGAGACTTCTTGTACGCGGTTGGTATTGGAATTCATGGAATTACCGCCCGTCAAAAGCTGGAGGTAATCGACCACAACCATATCAAGGCCAACCATACGTTTTAAGCGCCGCGCCCGCGCCGAGAGAGCGCCAATCGACAGACCGCCCGTATCATCAATATGCAGGTTCAGGCGGCTAATCTCTTCGGCGCTATCGCGGATATGTTCATATTGCTCAGCAGTAATATCACCACGGCGAATTTTATGAGACGGCACACCAGAATGCTCGGCCAGCAAACGTGTGGCGAGCTGTTCGGCGCTCATCTCGAGAGAGAAAAACCCGACGACGCCGCCGTTGACCGTTTTCTCTATGCCGTTGTCATCTTTTTCGCGCTTGAGGGCTTTGGCAATATTAAAAGCAATATTGGTCGCAAGCGATGTTTTCCCCATAGACGGACGCCCCGCGAGAATAACAAGGTCAGAACGGTGCATCCCACCGAGCTGTCTGTCCAAATCAGTCAGCCCCGTAGACGTACCAGACAGTTGCCCGTCCCGCGCGAAAGCAGCGGAGGCCATTTCGATAGATTTAATCAACGCACTCTCAAAGGTCACAAAACCCGTTTGCGTGCCGCCGACTTCGGCCAAATTATAGAGCAGGCTTTCAGCGGTCGTGATTTGGGACTGCGCGTCGTCTTCGCTATCGGGATTGGTCGCGTCGTCGCGAATTTGCTCGCCAAGGCGAATAAGTTCACGCCGCATCGCGAGATCAAAAATCAACTTGGCATATTCCGTAGCAGTCGAACCAGCAGGCGCGTTATCAAGCAAGAGGGCAAGATATTCGACGCCGCCAATATCAACCAAAGTTTCGTCTTGGCTAAAGCGGTTCTTGAGGACAATCGCGTCGGCGAGCTTGCCGTGCTCAATGAGGCTAGAGATAGAATCGTAGATCCGTAAATGTATCGGATTATAAAAATGCTTAGCTTGGACAATGCCCGACACACGGTGATAAATTTCATTATCATAAAGCAGCGCGCCCAAAAGCGCTTGCTCAGCCTCTTGGCTTTGCGGAGTCGTATCGAGCTCGGGCGTCATGCCCTGATCATTATCTGCGATAAATGCCATAAGAATTTTCTTAGATATAAGTTTTGAATGTCAAGATTGAATTATGCTTACGCCAAGTTTTGAAATTATCAAAGAAGGAAAACCAGCCGAAGCTGTTAGTAATTACGGTATAAAATCCAAAACAAAAAAACAGGCACATCACTGTGCCTGCTGATACGCTGGGAGGGGGAGAGGAGACCCCAGCGGATGTTACCAAGGGGTAGTATTACCGCTTAAGCTTCGGAGAGACGCGTCATCAGCAAGTCAACATTATCGGCCAGCTCGCCAATGTTAAACTCGATGTTTTCCGCAGAGGCTGCGCCGAGGACTTCGCCTGTGAAACTATTGACTAGTAAGGCTTTCGCTTTGGCTTTTCTCCAAATCGTAGGGTCATTATCCATCGTCAGGCCTGTATGCTCGAGAGCGCGGCTACCGAAGCTATTCCAAAACGCGTCGCGGCCTGTCCCGTAAACGATAACATGAGAATAACCCTCGAGCGCTGCCGCCATGCGGACCTCATCAATTTTGTTATCGGTCTCAGCGTCATGAAGCGGCGTCGCAGGAATATATTTATAATAGGCGCTTGGGCTTAAAAGAGACACATCCATATCGGAGCGCTTATCAAGCAATGTCCAATCAAACTCTTCACCGTAAGGCGTCGGTATCATCTGGCCGCCATCAAGACGCGCCACAGCAATTTTAGATGTCTTAGGAAGCGCAGGTGTTTTAGAGTTTGCTTCAGATAAAGCAGGTCCGTCAAAAAGTTCAATTTCATAACCTGGCACAGCGAGTGGGTTCGTGATTTCAAACGCGCTTGCGCTATTGGCAAAGCCCGCAAGTAGCGCCGCGCCTAATAAAGTTGATTTTAATGTGTTAAATAATGTTGTCATGGTCAGCCCGCCTTCTTTGTAAGCCTGTTTAAGTGATAGGCTCTCATGGCGCGGAACTCGGGCAAGCATTTGCTGTCATCGTGCTGATTTCAAGGCAATGTTTCGGTAATGTGGCAGGGCGGCGGCAAATATGGCTGCAATGGGTCATCAATTGAATCCAAAAAAAATCACCCGCTTGAACCAAGCGGATGATTTTTAAGGTTATATCGATTTAACGCGGATTTTAGTAAACACGCGCCTTGGGTTTGATGTACTCGATACCGTCAGTCATGGTGTAATCATGGACGGGGCGGTAATCGATTTTGACTTTGTTTTTCACACTGTCATACCACGCCAAAGTGTGCTTCATCCAGTTTTCATCATCGCGGTCGCCGTGGTCTTCATGAGCATGAGCGCCGCGAGATTCAGTCCGGTTATTCGCAGAGGCCATTGTCACCATGGCTTGGCTCACAAGGTTATCGAGTTCTAGCGCTTCCATGAGATCCGTATTCCAAACCATTGTTTTATCATAAACAGCAATGTCTTTGACAGACTCGGCTATGGCGGTCACTTTTTCGACGCCTTCGGCCATGCTCTCCGTGGTTCTGAAAACCGCGCAATGTTCTTGCATCGCTTTTTGTAGACTTAAACGAATTTCAGCTGTTTTCTTACTACCTTGTGACGCTTTGAATTTTTCAAGACGTGCAATAGAGGCTTCACCAGCATCGGCCGCGAGAGGTTTTTGCTTCGCATTCGCCTTAACGGTTTCGCCACAACGCAGACCCGCCGCACGTCCAAAGACAACCAAATCGATAAGACTATTTGAGCCTAAACGGTTCGCGCCATGAACAGAGACACAGGCCGCTTCGCCAACGGCCATAAGACCGGGCACAACAGCGTCAGGGTTTTTACCCGTTTTGGTCAAAACTTCGCCGTGATAATTGGTTTGAATACCGCCCATATTATAATGGCAAGTCGGAAGTACTGGAATAGGCTCTTTGGTCAAATCAACATCCGCGAATATTTTCGCAGTTTCCGAAATCCCAGGGAGACGTGCCGCCAATACTTCTGGATCAAGATGGTCTAGATGTAGATAAAGGTGGTCTTTGTCTGGGCCAACACCGCGGCCTTCCCGAATTTCCATCACCATAGAGCGAGAGACGAGATCACGCGGGGCAAGATCTTTCACGCTGGGCGCGTAGCGTTCCATGAAACGTTCGCCCTCTGAATTGGTTAGATAACCGCCCTCACCGCGCGCGCCCTCAGTGATCAGGCAACCTGCCCCGTAAATACCTGTAGGGTGGAACTGGATAAATTCTAAATCTTGAAGCGGAAGGCCTGCGCGCAGAACCATCGCATTACCATCGCCCGTGCATGTATGCGCAGACGTCGCGCTAAAGAACACACGACCATAACCACCTGTTGCGAGGATAACTTTTTGCGCGCGGAAGCGATGAAGTGTTCCGTCGTCAAGCTTCCAAGCTGTGATACCGCGGCATTCGCCATCTTCCATGATAAGGTCGAGTGCGAAATATTCGATAAAGAACTCAGCTTCGTTACGCAGAGATTGACCATAAAGCGTGTGAAGCATGGCATGGCCTGTTCTATCAGCTGCTGCGCAAGTCCGTTGAACCGGCGGGCCTTCACCCATCTCAGTTGTATGACCGCCGAAAGGGCGTTGGTAAATTTTGCCTTCTTCATTACGAGAAAACGGCATACCCCAATGCTCTAGCTCATAAACAGCTTTAGGCGCCTCGCGGCAAAGATATTCAATCGAGTCTTGGTCACCGAGCCAATCGGATCCTTTAACTGTGTCATACATATGCCAGCGCCAATCATCTGGCCCCATGTTCCCAAGTGAGGCCGCAATGCCGCCCTGCGCGGCAACCGTATGCGAACGTGTTGGGAAAACTTTCGAGATACAGGCTGTCTTAAGGCCCGCTTGCGCTGAACCTAATGTAGCACGAAGGCCAGAACCGCCAGCGCCAACAACAACCACATCATATGTATGGTCAACCCATTCTGTTTTTTTGGCTGTCTTATTTGATGTCATGTTATAGTCCTAAAGGAATGCGAGTTTAACAACAGCATAAGCTGCTAATAACCATACGATGAAAGGTACAACGCGGTTGGCCAAAAGGGTGAAAGATTTCAATCCCCCATCAAAGTAATCCATGATAACTTCGTCGAATTCGAGTTTGCAGTACCAAATGGCCGCTGTAAAAAAGGCAAGGAAGCCAAGAGCGCCGTGCGGTGTGCTGAGCCAATTAAGAAGGCCCTCTGTTCCACCTCTTATGGCCAAGGGCGCGCTTAGAATAGCCCCGATTAAACCAATTATAAGTCCCCATCCTGTATAGCCGTGAATCTTATGGTGCTTTGTAGCGTGACTAGCCATTAGACAACTCCTGCGGAGAACAAGGTGATAATAATAGCAAGAACAACAGACACAACAATCATTATATATGACAGCCGATTATTTTTATCTGGGTCAAGCATATTGCCTTTATCCCAGATTGCGTGTCGTAGCTGAGCTAGCGCCATGAAAATAAACGCAAAGAGAAACACCAAAAGTCCAAATGCGCCAAGGGGGCTAAAAATCAGCCCTGCCATTGGTAGGCTACCATTTAACGCCAAAAGCAAAACGCCAATACCAACGATAATGAGAGCAACATAACAAATAATCGCGCATGCACGGTGAAGAATTGAGGATAGCATGGCCGGATGCCAACGCCAGATTTGCAAATGCGGCGACATGGGCCGTTTATCATTCCATTCGGATGCCATTTTAAAAGTCCTTAAAAATAAGAAGGCAATTTAGCGCTAGAGGCTATCAAGTCAACGCCGCATCACGACAAGGATAGTTAATGTGATAAAAAAAAAGGCCCCTTTCGAGGCCTTTTAGGTAAATTAAATGTTATACAGCTTAATTACAGACATACATATAGTTACCACAGCTTTTCATAACATGAAGTATGTTCCCATTTGGTCCGCTAATACGGAAAGCTTCGAGATTAGCTGGATCCTCAGTCTGTATCTTAGAGTACTGTAACACATGTGAACTCCCAAAGCCCAAAAGACCTTTAGTTCCATTTGCAAGCGTATCATCAGAAAAATCAGCAGCTGACATATCGCGGAAGTTTTCATAACCAACAGAACGCGCCATCATGTTTAAGAAGGCTTGGTCCATACCGCCAGAGAAGTGAGCGGCAAGAAGTTTGTCATAGAACTGTGCCGTCGTGAGGCCATGGCTATTCCCATATTGAGGATTAGACCCAAGATAGGCAACAGTCTTTGGCGATTGGTTTGGTACATCAAACAAGACATTAGATGAAGGACCACAGATACGCGAAACATTACCAGAGGCTGGCGGCGTATAAGTTGCAACAGGCTTAGGTGTTGGTTCAACAACAGGTTTTGGCGTCGGCTTAACGGCACAAGACGAAAGCGTGTCAGCTTTTGATCCATCCCAGCACGTGACTGTTTTTGCAGGCTCAACCTTTGTAGCTTCAACTTCTTTAGGTTTAACGGGGCATGATAAAGCATCTTTCGCATTAGACCCATCCCAACAACTAACTTTCACAGGACATTCGGCGCGACTGTCAGCTTCTGACCCATCCCAACAAGACACAAGAGGCACTACAACTGGTTTTGCGGCTGGTTTGCAGAACTTAAACAAGAAGATAGCAGCGAGTAACGCCAAGAGGAGCGGGATTAGCCATTTCAAAAATCCAAATCCACCCCCGCTCGTTGTCGCCGCTGCAACAGGTACTGCCGTAGCTGGCGCAGCAACTTTTGCTGCAACAGCGGGCGCGGCTGCCCGGGCGGCCATGACGGGAACTGCCGCTGCAGCGGCTGCAGCCGCAACAGGAATAGCAGGTTTTGCAACAGGCGGCGGTGTGGGCGCAACCGGTTTAGGCGGAACTACTTTACGCACAACAGGTTTGGGTGTTGACTTAATAATTTTTGGCGCAATCGCTGCTGCCGCAATAATTGGCGCCGCTTTCACAACTCTACTCTTAGGCGCAGCTTTGGGCGTTGCCTTAGGAGCCGACTTCACGACACGGCTCTTAGGCGCAGCCTTGGCCGTTACCTTAGGAGCCGCTTTCACGACACGGCTCTTAGGCGTAGCCTTGGCCGTTGCCTTAGGAGCCGCTTTTTTATTCGCCTTAGACTTTGTGTTCGCAGCCAAAGCTGCGGCGGCGACAATAGGTGCAGCTTTAGTTATATTACGCTTAGGCGCAGCTTTGGGCGTTGCCTTAGGAGCCGCTTTCACGACACGGCTCTTAGGCGCAGCCTTGGCCGTTGCCTTGGGAGCCGCTTTTTTATTCGCCTTAGACTTTGTGTTCGCAGCAAAAGCTGCGGCGGCGACAACAGGTGCAGCTTTAGTTATATTACGCTTAGGCGTAACTTTTGAGGCCACCTTCCTCGTCTTAGGGTTTACTGTCTTAGGATTTGCTGTTCTAGGATTTACTGTCCTAGGATTTTCTGTCCTAGGGTTTGCAGCTCTAGGGTTTGATGTTCTGGGATTTACTGTCCCAGGATTTACTGTCCTAGGGTTTGTGGCTCTAGGGTTTGATGTTCTGGGATTTACTGTCCCAGGATTTACTGTCCTAGGGTTTGCGGCTCTAGGATTTGATGTTCTGGGGTTTACTGTCTCAGAATTTACTGCCCTAGGATTTGCGGCTCTAGGATTTGATGTTCTGGGATTTACTGTCTTAGGCTTAGGGTTTGCACCATATACTGTAGCCGAGCGAGCAGGCGCAGCCTTAACTGTTTTTGCAAGTGGCTTCGTCCGTTTGCGAGCTCCGCTTAAGTAAGCGGCGCCTGTCGCAGCTGTCCCCGCAGACCCGTACCAGATAGAACGAGCAATTTCTTT
>JALZWM010000155.1 GCA_023300105.1 Hellea sp. | reverse complement strand
CTGGAAACTCTGAACGACAATAATGTACGCGTTAGAATTTTAGGCTCCCGTAAAGGTCTTAAACCTGATCTTTTAGATTTAATCGAGCGCGTTGAAAAAAGAACCGAGGGGAACACTGAGTTCCACCTGAACATTGCCTTTAACTACGGCGGACGTGATGAAATTTTGCGGGCGATTGCAAAAGCCTCTGCCGCAGGCTTGAATATGGCTACAATGGAAGAGGGGGATTTAACACCTTTTCTAGATACGACAGATATGCCTGACCCTGATCTTGTTATTAGGACAAGCGGAGAAAAACGGATCAGTAATTTTTTGCTGTGGCAAGCCGCATATTCCGAATTCATTTTTACAGATGTCTTATGGCCTGATTTTTCTAAAGCAGACCTTGAATTAGCGATTACTGAGTTTCAAACGCGTGAGCGCCGGTTTGGAAATTTAAACGCCTCAGAAGTGGCTTAGGCGCACAATGGAGCAGACTAAGATAAAGAAACCGATTTGGAAAAATGTCGGCATTAGAGCCATTACAGGCGTGTTATTAATAGTTGTTTGTATTCCGCCCCTTTACTTAGGGGGCTGGCCTTTGGCTTTACTGGTTTCTATTCTTGGTGGACGTATGATGTGGGAATGGGTGAGTATGTCCGATACTGCGCCAACACGGTTAGCGTTCATACTGCCTATTATTGGCGTGGTTATAGCCACTTTTTATATGGCGCAGGATTTATTGCCTTATGCTGTTATCAGTATGGCCGTTGCCGCACTTGTTGCCGCTATTGAGCGTTCTCGTCGCGGAGGTCTCCTTTGGGCAGGACTAGGATATCTTTATATAGTTATCCCTTGCTTAACGATTGTAGCTATCCGGGGTATGGAAAACGGCTTTGCGACAGAAGGCTTCGGGAAAATCATTTATATCATATCCGTAGTTGTTGCCGCAGATGTTGGTGCATATTTCGGAGGGTCATTGTTCAAGGGACCCAAAATGGCGCCCAAACTAAGCCCAAATAAAACATGGTCTGGTTTTTCTAGTGGAATGATCTTTGGGACTTTAATTGGTGGTATTGTAGGACAAATCATCGGCATAGGGTTCCTTCTTGGGGCGGGCCTTGCAATTCCAATCGTAATTCTGTCTGTCCTTGGTGACCTTTTGGAGAGTGGGCTTAAACGTGTGTTGAATGTCAAAGATACGGGCTCCTTACTACCTGGGCATGGTGGTTTTTTAGATCGTCTTGATAGCCTAATGCTTGCCGTTGTTGGTGCGGGCGTTATGTTATATTTCGCGCCAAGTATTTGGCCATTGTAGAGCTTTCATGACAAAACGAATTACTATACTGGGCTCAACGGGTTCAATTGGCGAGAGTACACTTGATTTAGTGAGGCGGGCTTCGCCCGATGAACTCAGCATAGTGTCGCTGACCGCTAACACAAATGCGGTAAAACTTGCTGCGCAAGCTATTGAATTTAATGCTGAATATGTGGCTCTAGCTAGTCCTGAGAATGCACATGTATTGAAAGAGGCTCTGTCTGGCACCAACATAAAAATCGGAATTGGTCCTGAAGCCGTGACAGAAGCGGCTGAACGCAAAGCCGACTTCTGTATGGCAGCAATTATAGGAGCTGCAGGGCTGCAACCTACATTGGCTGCTGTGGATCAAGGCATCCATGTCGGTCTTGCGAATAAGGAATGCCTTGTTTGTGCTGGCGACCTATTTATGCAGAGAGTTATCTCCAAGGGAGCAACCTTGTTACCTGTGGACTCTGAGCATAATGCGATATTCCAAGTCTTGGAGCGAGACAAACCAAAAGGCGTAAAGCGTCTTATACTGACAGCCAGCGGCGGGCCTTTCCGTGAATCATCACTCAAAAAATTACAATCTGTGACGCGCGCTGATGCCTTAGCGCACCCCGTGTGGAAGATGGGCGCAAAAATTTCTATCGATTCTGCGACGCTTATGAATAAGGGTTTAGAGCTTATCGAGGCGAGTTATCTCTTTGATCGCCCGTCTTCGGAAATAGATGTTGTGGTTCACCCACAATCCATCATTCACTCAATGGTTGAATATATTGATGGGTCTGTTCTTGCTCAATTAGGGTCTCCAGATATGCGCACGCCAATCGCTTATTCAATGGGATGGCCAAAGCGAATGGCAGCACCTGTTGAGAGGTTAGACTTTACAAAGCTGAATGGGCTAACGTTTTTTGAACCTGATGTTATTAAGTTTCCAGCTTTACGTTTAGCGCGTGAAGCGTTGATTTCTGGCGGAAAGGCTCCTTGTGTTCTTAATGCTGCGAATGAAATTGCAGTCGCCGCATTTCTGAATGACCAGATATCCTTTTTAGACATTTCAAAAGTTGTAGAGAGTGTGTTGAATAAGCATGCTGCGCGTTCGTGTTTTGGTGTGAGTCCTCAGGAAGTAGATGAAATTCTAGCAACTGATTTAGCGGCTCGAAATACTGCACATGAGCATATTGTAAGCTTGTGAAATACTGAAAATTAGGTCAAAACTGAATCGGAAAAGAGAAGCCTATGTTATCTGGCCTAATCGATAGTTTTATATTTTTATCGAGCTTTATTATTGTTCTTTCATTTCTCGTGTATTTTCATGAGTTGGGTCACTATTCTGTTGCGCGTTTCTTTAACGTAGCAGTGGAACGGTTTTCTATAGGTTTTGGCAAACCCATTGCTCAGTGGACTGCTAAAAATGGTACACAGTGGTCTATTGGCCGAATTCCTCTAGGTGGATACGTAAAGTTCTTAGGAGACGCGGGAGCGGCCAGTAATCCTGATTCGGATGCTCTGGATGAATTGAAGGCAAAATTAAAAAAAGATAGTTCTGTTGCTCTCAATGAGGTTTTTCACTTTAAACCCCTTTGGCAGCGTGCGCTTGTCGTACTCGCAGGTCCTATATTTAACTTCATATTGGCGGTCTTTATCTTTGCAGGCTTAGGTTTGGCATATGGTTCATATACTCTCGAATCTTTAGTTGGGTCCGTTTTGGAAGGCAGCGCAGCGGAGAAAGCAGGTATTCTTCCCGGGGATAAGATACTCACAATGAATGGACGGGACGTCAGTCAGTTTGATGACCTTCGAAAATATGTTGTTTTAAAAAGCAATAATTCAATTAGCACAGTAATTGATCGCAATGGACAACGCCTTGAGCTTGAGATTACGCCAATCAAAGTTACTGAGAAAGATTTTATAGGTGGGAAGTCTTCATCAGGGAAAATTGGTATTGGGAGTTCTCGTGATGCGGAAATTATAAAAATAAAGTTTAACCCGATAACAGCCCTCGGGTTTGGAATAGGTGAAGTCCAAGATACTATTTCTATGACAGGGACTTATATAGGCCGTATTTTTACGGGTAAAGAGGATGGAAAACAGTTAGGAAGCGTCGTCAAAATCGCCACCATAACAGGGAAAACCGCTATAGACGCTGCAAGTGCAGATGTTGGGTTTGGTGAGCGTGTGAGTCTTCTCATTACTCGTCTTTTATCGATTGCAGCATCGCTTTCAATCGCCTTAGGTTTCGCAAATTTAATGCCGATTCCCGTGCTAGATGGTGGACATTTACTCTATTACGGCTATGAAGCCATCACGGGTCGTCCGTTGAGTCAAAAAAAGCAGGAGTTTGGGTTTCGAATTGGGTTTGCATTATTACTAACACTTTTCGTGATTTTAACGGTAAATGATATTGGCTACGTCGCCAGCATGTTTTCCTAAATGGACGATTTATGAAAAAAATATCAACAATTTGGTTTAAACCCGCGTGTATGGTGATTGCGGTTATTATGAGCATCTTCTTGATGTCATCTAATGACGCATTTGCTCAAGACACTCAGCCTGAGCCTGTAGCCCTCCCGACAATTATCAAAACAATTCAAGTTCAAGGTAATCAGAGGGTAGAAGCCAATACGGTTGCCTCTTATCTCTTGTTTTCTCCTGGTGACCCTTACAGTGAAAACCGGGTCGATTTATCGATAAAAACTTTATATGCTACTGGACTATTTGCAGACGTCGCAATTGATCCGCGTGATGGTAATGTTCTTATACGTGTTATTGAGAATCCGATTATTAACCGTGTCATTCTAGAAGGTAACAAGTCTCTTAAGAGTGATAAAATCACGGATGAGATTGAAGCAGAACCTAGATCCATATTCACGCGTACAAATGTACAAGAAGATGTACAGAGAATTATAGAACTTTACCGTCAATCAGGGCGCTTCGGGGCAACTATTACACCAAAGGTCGTGCAACAACCGCAAAATCGTGTCGACCTCATATTTGAAATTTCAGAAGGCCCTGTGACAGGAGTCAAACGCATAAACATAATCGGCAATACTGAATTTGCGGATAGACGTCTTCGTAAAGAAATGGCGACTCAAGAATCTATATGGTATAAATTTTTCTCATCTAATGATAATTATGATCCGGGACGTTTAGAGTTTGACCGAGAGCAACTTCGTACATTTTATACGAATAGAGGCTTTGCTGATTTTCGAGTTGTATCCGCTGTTGCTGAACTAACTCCAGACCAAGAAGACTTTTACATTACTTTCACAGTAGATGAGGGGGATGAATATACATGGGGTGAATTGACTGTAGAAACAGAATTAGATGAACTCAACTCTGATTTTCTTGAGCGCTTGATAAATATTAAACCTGGAAGCATTTATAATGCGAGTCGGGTGGAGCAAGTTATAGATACTCTTAATTTTGCGGCGGGAACATCTGGATTTGCTTTTGTTGATATTCAACCCAATATTAAACGTAACCGCGAAACAAAAACTGTAGATCTCGTTTTTAATGTTGTTGAGGGGCCCCGCGTTTATATCGAACGTATCGATGTGGTCGGTAACACGACAACTCTGGATTATGTTATTCGCCGTGAAATGGAACTAGTTGAAGGAGATGCCTTTAACCGAATTCTCCTCGACCGCTCTAGGAACCGAGTTCGTTCTCTTCGTTTTTTCGAAGGTGTTGAAATAACAGAACGTCAAGGTTCGGCTCCTGACCGTGCAATTGTTGAAGTGGCTGTAAAAGAACAGCCGACAGGTGAATTATCATTTTCAGCAGGGTTTTCTTCTGCCGATGCATTTTTGGTGGATTTATCAATTACCCAACGTAACCTCAGGGGACGCGGGCAACTACTTAGGTTTGTTATTCGGGCAAGTTCCAACAGACGTGAAGTTGACCTTCGTTTTACAGAGCCTCGTTTTCTGGGCCGTAACTTAGCGGCTGGTTTGGAAGTTTTTGATGTTGAAATCGATTTTTTAAGCGAAGCTGGTTTTCGTCAATCTCGACGCGGCGGGCAGTTAACACTTGCTTTCCCGTTAACTGAAAACACGTCGTTATCAGCAAGGTATTCGTTGAGAACAGAAGATATCGAATTGCCAGGGACAGATTGTACTTTGGCTAACTTGACCAACGCAGATCAATCTACACTTCAATTGTGTGAGCAAATAGGTGGCCGTTTATCTTCAATTTTAGGGTATACTTTTTCTTGGGATAAACGGAACGACCCTATTTCGCCAACACGTGGTTTTGATGTTCGGTTTAGTCAAGACGTGGCTGGTTTAGGTGGAGATGTTAAATATTTGAGAACTGATATTAAGGCGAACGCTTATCGTGGGTTATTTAAAGATGTGATTGCAAGTACGTCTCTATCTGCTGGCTATATTCGTGGATGGGGAAGCGATTCCGTTTCTGTCAATGATCGATACTTTAAAGGTAATTTTGAATTCCGTGGATTTGATAATGCAGGTGTTGGACCTCGTGAGGTTTTCTATGACGCCGCGACTGGTAACGTTGTGGGGCGTGGTAGGGCTTTGGGCGGTAACGCGTTTGCTCTAGCTACAGCTGAGGTGAGTTTTCCTGTTGGAATCCCAAATTTATTAGGTAGTTTGTTTGTAGAAGCAGGAACAGTTGGTCTCTTGGATGAGGACTTTCAATTTGATACCGGTATTGACCCAGAAACAGGACAGCAGATCACTAATTTTGATGCAGGAACTATTTTTCAAAGAACAGAAGATGAGTTGGCACTCAGGTCAATTGCAGGTATTAGTGTATTCTGGGAAAGTCCATTTGGCCCTATCCGTTTTGACTTTACGAAACCTCTTGTACAACAAGATTTTGACGAACGACAATCATTTCAATTTACTACCCGAACAAGGTTCTAATTATGTCTATATATAAATCTTTCTACCTTACAGCTATCGGATTTGCGGCATCACTTGTGTTTAGTGCATCTGCAATGGCCCAAAGCACTATTTTGGTTGTTGATACTGGGCGTGTCCTTAGGGATTCAGATGTCGGAAAGCATATCAAACGTCAGTTAGATACAATAGGTAAGTCCATGGAGTCTGAGGCTAAAGCTAAGGCTTCACCTTTGGAAAGCAAAGGTAAATCCCTTGAAGCAAAGCTTAAAGGGAAATCAGTTGCTTCACTCCAAGGTGATACTGCACTGCAAGCTCAAATTCAGTCCTTTAAAAAAGACCAACAAGCGGTCCAAGTTGATTTGGCATATAAGAAAAAAGAGTTGCAAATCACTGAAGGTAAAGCTGTTCAGAAAGTACAAGAGCGTTTGCGCGTAATTTTAAAGGCAATTGTCGCAGAACGAAATGCGGATGTAGTCCTTGAGCGCTCTCTTGTGATTTATGGAGATCCCGCTGATGTAACGGATACTGTAATTAGCCGTCTAAATAATCAATTGAAAACTGTTCCAGTTTCACGTGAGCGTTTACCGCGTAAAAGCTAATCGTAAAACATGGTAACTTAAATTGAGATTACCTTAAGGGCTATTTGGTTTATGAAATGGGAATGTTAGATACTCGTTTCTATAAGGCTAATGGCCCTTTTTCTTTATCTGACCTTATAGATGGATTAGATGTTGAATTGCCTCATGAGAAGTTTGCTGATGAGTTAATACATAGTGGCTCCATGCTATCTGTGAGCGTGCCTGGTCAAATTAGTTTCTTAGGCAGTAAGCGTCACAAATCTCAAGTTGATACCGCTAGAGCAACGGCATGTTTCGTACAAAAAAATAATGCAGAGATTGTTGGTAACAAGCATATTATTCCATTGATTTCTAAGACTCCTAAAGCTCATTTTGGGAGAGTAATGAAAAAACTTGTTTCACCACTCTATTTGCATTCAACAAAAGGTGCTTCTACTATTGCTCAATCAGCAAGTGTTCATGCGACCGCTGTTTTAGGCGCAGGGGTTATTATTGAAGAAAATGTAGTTATTTCACCTTATGCTGTTATTGGCCCTGGCGTTCAGATCGGTGCTGGCACTTTTATTGGTCCCCACGTTCATATTGAATACACTATAGTCGGTCAGGACTGTAAAATTAAGTCAAACGCTATCATTGGCGGCGCAGGATTTGGGGTTGCAACTGATGAAAATGGGATAATGGATATCCCTCATATTGGACGTGTTATTATGGGGGACAATGTAACCATTGGGTCTCAGACGAGTATAGACAGAGGGCAGTTGGATGATACTGAACTCGGCGATGGTGTTAAAATTGATAATCTAGTTCAAATTGGACATAATGTTAAAATAGGGGCTAATGCCGTTTTAGCGGGGCAGGTAGGCGTTGCAGGTAGCTGTGTGATCGGTAAAGGAGTTCAATTGGGGGGGGCTGTGGGTCTTGCTGATCATATTACAATCGGGGACGGCGCATTTGTTGCAGCCCGCTCAGGCGTTATGCACGATATTCCTGCGGGGGAAACCTGGAGCGGTTTGCCTGCTATGCCTATAAGGCAGCATATGAGGATGGTCAGCGCGACAAGAAAACTTTCCCAAAGTTCAAAGAAGTAATTATGCCAACTATTAAATCTCTTCCCTTAGATAGAGCTTACATTAAAGATTATCTTCCGCACCGTGATCCGATGCTTTTCATTGACCGCGTAACAGCGCTTGAGGAGAATTCAATCATTATTGAATCTGACGTAAAAGCCGATGCCGCTTATTTTAAAGGGCATTTTCCGGGCATGCCCATAATGCCAGGTGTTTTAATAATAGAGACTGTTGCGCAGGCAGGGGCTTTACTCGTTTCTCTTACGAGAGGTTTGTCGGATGATAAATTTATTGCTTTTTCAAATGTGGATTCGGTTAAGTTTCGTCGCCCCGTAAAGCCAGGTGAAGTAATTACTGTAGAAGTGGAAATTGAAAAAGTTAGGCTACCTTTTTACAAGTTCTCTGGAGTTGCAACTGTTGACGGGAAAGTTGCTGCAACATTAAAGTTTGCTGCGGCTGAAATGCAATATGGGAGGCTCGCTTGAGTATTTCTATACATGCCTCGTCCTTCGTTGACCCTAAGGCTGAGCTTTCTGATGGTGTTAAGATTGGTCCATTATGCGTTGTTGGACCTAACGTTAAACTTGCACAAAATGTAGAATTGATAGCTCAAGTTAATCTTGACGGGAATACGTCAATAGGTGCAGATTCTAAGCTCTACCCATTTGTTTCTATGGGGCACCCACCTCAGGATTTTAAACATAAGGGCGGAAAGGTCAGTATTGAAATTGGGGACCGTTGCGTATTTCGTGAGAATGTGAATGTTCATCCTGGTACTGACGCCGGTGAACCTATTACCCGCATAGGGCATGATTGTTATTTTATGGTTGGAACTCATCTTGCGCATGAGGGGCAAATGGGAAATCATGTTATTGTTTCAAACGGTGCTCAAATTGGCGGTAATGTAACCATTGGAGATCACGCTATTCTTGGCGGATTATGTGCGATACATCAACATACGAGAATAGGGGCTCATTCTTTCATAGGTGGCATGGCAACTGTTACTGCGGATGTTATCCCTTATGGATCAGTTCGGGGAAACGCGGCACATTTAGCGGGTTTAAATGTGGTGGGTTTAAAAAGACGAGGCTTTTCAAGAGAAAAAATACGAGACCTTAGATCTGCTTATCGTCAGCTATTTGCTCTAGAAGGAACTTTTTCTGAACGTTTAGAAGACACGGCGAAGCTTTATTCCGATCATGAATTGGTTATGGAAATTATAAACTTCATTCGATTGCAAAAAAATAGATCAATTTGTATGCCAACGACAAGGTCATAGATATGCGTATAGGCGTAATAGCGGGCGGAGGCGACTTACCTAAGCATGTTGTGGCCGCTTCTACACAAGAGGCTCATGAGCTGACTATAATTGCCTTAGATGGCTTTGCTGATGTGAACCACTATGATGGTGCTCATGAATTGCGCTTAGCCGAATTTGGTAAGATGGTTAGAACACTTAAAAAAGATAAGTGTACGCATGTTTGTTTTGCAGGAATTGTGAACCGCCCTGACTTTATGACACTGAAGCCTGACTTTAAAGGTATGCTTCATATGGCGGGGGCTATAAAGGCGGCAAAAAATGGTGATGACGCCTTGATGCGATATCTCCTAAGTCTTTTCGAAAAAGAAGGTTTTGAAATCCTTGCTCCGCAAGACCTTTGCCAATCTTTATTATTACCGGAAGGCGTTTTAGGGGCTGTGAAAATTTCAAAAGTACATTCAGAAGATACTCGAAAGGCTTGTGAAACCGCTTTGAAAATAGGAGCCTTGGATATTGGTCAGGGAGTTGTTGTTGCCAAAGGGGTTGTGTTAGCCGTTGAGGCACAAGAAGGTACTGACCTTATGCTAGAACGTATCAAATATTTACCTCAAAATATTCGAGGCTCAAGCAATAACCGTGTTGGTATATTAGCTAAAATGCTTAAGCCTGGACAGGAAACACGTGTGGATTTGCCGACTATAGGCCCAATGACTGTTAAAAATGCTGCTGAAGCGGGCCTTGCAGGTATTGTTGCTGAGGGCGGACGTGCATTTGTGATTGACCGTGAAGAGGTGATTAAGCTTGCTGATGATTTCGGCATATTTGTCGCGGGACTACCTCCGAAAACGCATGACGCATAAGCTCTATATAATTGCTGTTGAAAGCTCTGCTGATCACCTTGGAGCCCAGCTCATTAAAGACCTGAAAACGCAGTCCCCAACTATTAACTGCATAGGCATTGGTGGCCCTGCTATGCAGGCTCAAGGCGTCGAACCCGAAATTGATATATCTGGCTTAGCTATATTGGGATTCGTAGAAGGCATCAGCGCATATCCAATGATTATGAAAAGAGTCAGGCAAACTGTATCGTCGATTATTGAAGTTAATCCTGCTGCTGTTATATTGATTGATAGCTGGGGGTTCATGATCAGGGTTGCTAAGAACCTCAAGAAAGCAGGGTACAAAGGGAAAGTCATAAAGTATGTAGCCCCGCAGGTTTGGGCAATGCGTGAAGGCCGTGCAAAAATATTAGCTGATAATGTCGACCATGTTATGACTATACATAATTTTGATGCGCCGTATTTTGAACAACATGGACTCCCTGTTACTTATATTGGAAATCCTATATTCGATACTGATTATAGAGCTGGAAATGGAACGCAGATAAAGTCTGAATTGGGATTTGCACAAGAAGGCGATATTGTCTCTGTCTTTTTTGGTAGCCGCCTTTCTGAAATTAAGACCTTAGCACCCGTGTTTGCAGAGACTGTCCAGTTATTGAAACAAAAACGCTCGCATTTAAAATTTATAAGTCCCGTTGCGGATTCAATTGCGACAGATGTCAGAGCCGCCGCGGCTATGGATACGCGTTTGCAAGATATCATCTTGTTACCAGAGTCAAAAAAACTGGATGTTTTTGATGCGAGTACGGTTGCGCTTGCGTGTTCTGGAACAGTGACGACACAGCTGGCCTGTGCTGGCGTTCCTACAGTTGTCGCTTACAAGCTAAATGCGATGACATTTGCCGTTGCCAAAAGGCTTTATAAACCAGAGTATATTTCTCTGGTAAATATTTCGGCAGGGCAAAGCCTACTGCCTGAATTTGTTCAGGGTGATGTGACAGTCAAAAATATAGTGAAAGAAATTTTGAAGTATGTGGACGATGCTGATTACCGAAAGTCAAAATCAGAACAGTTATTAAGTCAAACAGCCTTTATGCATGGAAAAGGCGGCTTCGCGAGTAAACGAGCCGCCCAAACTGTATTAAGTCTATTGGGTTAACTAGCGCTTCCCAATCGGCACATAATCACGTTCTGTCGCGCCTGTATAAAGCTGACGAGGACGTCCGATACGCTGACTTGGATCTTCAAGCATTTCATTCCACTGAGAAATCCAACCGACCGTACGTGCTAGTGTGAATAACACTGTAAACATTGATGTTGGAAAACCTAGAGCGGACAAGACAATACCAGAGTAGAAGTCGACATTCGGATAGAGCTTTTTAGAGACGAAATACTCATCTTCCAAAGCAATTCGTTCAAGTTCTTTAGCGACGGCAAGAATTGGATTTTTAAGGTCAAGCTCCTCAAGAACTTCGTGAGCTACTTTTTGCAAAACGCGTGAACGGGGATCGAAGTTTTTATAAACACGATGACCAAAGCCCATAAGACGGAAAGGGTCAGACTTATCTTTGGCGCGCGCGATAAACTCAGGAATTCTGTCAACTGTGCCGATTTCACGTAGCATGTTAAGACAGGCCTCGTTTGCGCCGCCGTGACTTGGTCCCCAAAGGCATGCGATACCCGCAGCAATACAGGCATATGGGTTAGCGCCTGATGATCCCGCAAGGCGGACTGTCGAAGTCGAAGCGTTTTGTTCATGGTCTGCATGAAGGATGAAAATTTTATCCATCGCATTTACGATTGTTTTGCTAACTTTATATTTTTCAGAAGGGACTGAAAAACACATATGTAGGAAGTTCTCTGTATAGGATAACTCGTTATTTGGATATACGTGGGGCTGTCCAATAGAATATTTGTAAGATCGTGCTGCTATTGTAGGCATTTTAGCAATCAAACGATACATGGCAATGTTACGGGCCTCGTCGACAGTCGTGTGAGTGTCATCATGGTAAAAGCCTGACATCGCGCCAACAGTACCGCACATCATCGCCATTGGGTGACTATCACGTCTAAATCCGTGGAAAAAGCTTTCTACCTGATCATGAAGCATCGTGTGGTTCGTAATCGTTTTTGTGAACTCGGCATTTTGCGCTTTATTTGGAAGTTCGCCGTTTATCATCAAATAAGCGACTTCTAGGAAAGTTGAATTATCTGCGAGTTGCTCAATAGGGTATCCACGGTGAAGGAGTTGTCCTTTATTCCCGTCAATAAATGTAATTTGAGATTCGGTTGAACATGTTGATGTGAACCCTGGGTCAAAAGTAAAATGTCCAGAATGTTTGTGTAAAGCACGAACGTCGATACCTGGCACGCCCATTGATCCTGCCATTATTGGAAGGTCATAACTATCTTCGCCAATCGTGAGTTTGGCAGTTCCGGTGTTTTTAATTTTAATGTCCATGTAGGTTTAGTCCTTTGTAAAGTCAGAATTTATGACGTCTTCGAGGCGAGCCAGTGTTTCTTCTTTGCCAAGCAAAGTAAGAACCCAGAATAGGTCTGGGGAGGGCGCGCCGCCGGTTAGCGCCGCACGAACGGGCTGCCCGATTTTGCCGAAGCCAATATCATGTTCTGAAACATAATTTTCGAGAAGCGCCTGAATTGCAGTTTCGCTCCAATCCGAGCCTTTTAAGGATTTTAGCCGTAAAGTCAAACCAGATAGATGGGCTATTGCGCCTTCTTTCTTTAGTGGTTTCGCTTTTTTTCCTGTTATTTCAATGGGACGCTTTAGTAGTAAATAACGCGCTTGTTCTGCGAGCTCGATAAGAGTCTTCGCTCTTGGTTTTAATGTCTCCATAGCATTTAAAACTCGCGTTGAGAGAACTTCGTCTAATGGTCTGCCATTCACGTCTTCTAGAAATTTTGCCGCTTGGCGCATAAGGGTCTCATTTGGCTCTTCCAAAATATGCTGTCCATTGATGAAATCCATCTTATCAAAATCGAGGCGGGCTGGAGCTGAGTTAATACCTGCGAGATCAAAAACTTTTGATATCTCTTCTTCAGTGTAGAATAGTTCTGCGTCGCCGTGCGACCATCCTAGCTTTAAAAGGTAGTTGCGCAGACCCCCTGGGAGATAACCCATATCGCGGTAAGCTTCTGCACCTAAAGCCCCATGCCGTTTTGATAATTTCTTACCGTCGGGCCCATGAATAAGGGGGACATGTGCCCATTCAGGTGTGTTCCAGCCAAGCGCTTGATAGATAAGTGTTTGGCGGCCAGCATTTATAAGATGGTCGTCTCCTCGAACAACATGGGTTACACCCATGTTATGATCGTCAACTACAACAGCGAGCATATATGTTGGCGTTCCGTCCGCACGTAGAAGGACAAGGTCATCAAATTCTTTATTATTCCAAGTAATGTTGCCTTGCACATGGTCTTCGATTTTTGTTTCTCCGTCTGGGACGCGAAACCTGACTGTAAACGGTTTACCGTGTTGCTCTGTAGTGTCTCTAAAGGGGCTTCGAAAAGCAGTATCACCTGCGCGGGCTGTTTCGCGTAATTGTTCTAGGTCTTCTGCGTCCGCGTAACAGCGGTAAGCCGCGCCGCTTTCGAGTAAAGCTATCGCCGCGTCTACATGTGCGTCGGCATTTTTACTTTGGTAAATAATTTCCCCATCATGATGAATACCGAGCCAGTTCATACCGTCGATGATGGCTTGTGTGGCCTCGGCTGTGGAGCGAGCTTTATCTGTGTCTTCGATCCGCAGGTGGAACTCTCCGCCCATATGCTTGGCAAAGTAATAGTTAAACAAGGCGGTGCGCGCACCGCCAATGTGAAGAAATCCTGTCGGAGATGGCGCAAAACGGGTAATTACTTTGGGTGTTGTCATAGCAGCAATACAACTCTTAGAATGGTTTAAAATATTTAGAGGGTCTATCACATAACATGTCCGCCATTAACAGGATAAAGATGGTGTTGGACCGCGCATGGACGCAGGGGTGGTCTGCGCCTGAGTATCAGCGCTTTGATTGGAATGTCGCCATTTTTGCAGCAGGTATTGCCATCTACTTTTACTTGCCGTTTGAACCCTCACTTTACGTGTTAGCCGTAATTTGTTCTGTCCTATGCCTTTTGGCTTGGTTTCTTGAGCGTAAATTATTTCGGTTTTATCACCTTTCCGTCATCGTCTTATTGATATTCCTTGGAAGTGGTCGTGCGGCGTTACACACGGCTTTTGAAACTGTCCCGAAAGTCCCGAGTTATGAACGTAGCTATACTGTTACGGGGTGGATAGAAGCTGTTGAGAAGTCAGGAAACGGGTATCGGTGGCGAATTAGCGTTAGTGAGATGTCAGGCCTAGAGCGGGATGAATTACCGTTAAAGGTTCGTGTAAAAGTGAAACCAAGCGGGTTTGAAGTTGGTGATGGCATTCAAGTGCGCGCAATAATTTCACAGCCCCCCGGGCCAGTAGTGCCCGGCGGCTATGATCCCGCAAGGCGAGCATTCTTTGACAAACTTGGCGGCTATGGTTTTGCGATTGGAAAGCCTAAGCATGCCGATGTAATTACAACTCATCCCGTTGAGAAACTCCAACGCCGCCTAGCGACATTTCGCTATGGCCTTGCAGATAGGATAAGAAACAAAGCACCTGCGCAAACAGCAGGTCTGCAAGCCGCGTTATTAACGGGTGTACGGGCATTTATTCCACAAGAACAAACCGATGCGTTGCGTGTTGCTGGTCTTGCGCATGTGTTGGCGATTTCTGGCCTTCATATGGGGTTGTTAGCTGGCGGGAGTTACTTTCTATCGACTCTGCTGTTAGCATGCATAGCGCCTCTGTCTCGGCGTTATGATGTTCGTAAACCAGCGGCGATTATCGGCGCTTTGGCTGCCACGGGGTATCTGATTTTGTCGGGCGGCTCAGTTGCGACGCAGCGTGCTTATATAATGGCGATTATTGTATTTCTAGCCGTGCTCATGGACCGTAGGCCCTTTTCAATGCGCTCCGTAACTGTGGCGGCGTTGATTACATTAATGCTTCATCCTGAGAGTTTAATATCTGTTGGCTTTCAAATGTCCTTTGCTGCGGTGGCAGCGCTTGTGGTTGTTTACAGTGAGTGGAACGAACGCCGTGTTTATAGCTACCGTCCCGGACTAATCCAGAAAATCAAAGTAAACATTGCGACTCTAACTGTAACAAGCTTCGTCGCAGGTACCGCGACGTCAGGATTTGCAGTTTTGCATTTTAACCGTATCGCTAGTTATAGCTTACTGGGGAATATATTGGCGATGCCGCTTTTTACCTTTGTTGTTATGCCTGCGGCTTTAACCGCGCTTATCGCTCTGCCGTTTGGCCTTGAAGAATTGCCTTTAGCAGTTATGGGGTGGGGGTTGTCGGGGTTATTGCAGGTTTCTAATTGGGTTGCAGGATTGTCTGGCGCCATGGCTTACGTACCAGCCGCGCAGGGTTGGGTTATTGGTGTCTTTGGTCTCGCGTTTTTATTCGCGACATTGGGCACAGGCTTGAGGCGATATTCAGGGTTTGCGCTTGCAACCATTTGCTTTTTCGTTTGGAGCCGCGCGCCCAAGCCAGATTTGCGGGTTTCAGATACAGGGCAGGTCGCGTTTTGGCATTCAGACCATGATACGCTTTTTGTTGGCCGAAAACGTGCGGATAGATATGGACGTGAACAATTCATGCAGCGTGCGGGCCGGCCTAATAGCGATATTAAAACCTACCAAGATACGCAGGCCCTTTGTGATCATCTGGCCTGTAGATTTGAAGTTAAAGGCAGCAAAGTGTCCGTTGTTAGCCATCCTTCAGAAGTGGGTATTGAATGTGAAGCTTCAGACATTGTTATTTTGACGGTGAGACGCGCTGGGCCAGTTGCACGTCGAAAATGCAGCGCAATATTATTAGATGAGCGTAGTTTTAAGACGTTAGGGGCACATGATGTTTATATAACTCAGGAAGGTATAGAGTTACGTCCTGCCAATAAAAAAGGACGCCAGAGGCGTCCTTGGTCTTAAATAGGAAAGCTGGGTAAAGACTAGTGATAGCTACGAACGAGGCCAACTAATATGCCTTGAACTTCAACACGGTCAGGGCCGAATGTTTTTGTTTCGAAATCTTTATTTTCAGGAATTAATTCAATGGTTTGGCCTGTTTTGTAAATGCGCTTAAGCGTCGCTTCTTCTTGATCGACGAGGGCGACGACAATTTGATTGTTACGCGCCGTATTGGCTTTTTTGATGATGACAATATCGCCATCCAAAATACCAGCCTCAATCATGGACTCGCCTTCGATTTCGAGGGCAAAGTGACCTGGCCCCATCATACTCGGCGGGACAGATATCATATTGTAACTATCTTCAATCGCGGCAATGGGATTACCCGCCGCAATTTTACCAACAAAGGGAACTTCATAGACATCATTGGCGGGTTCAGGCTTAGCCATTTCGGATTGAAAGTCTTCAGGAAGTTTGAGAACTTCGAGCGCGCGGGCTTTATTGGGGAGGCGGCGGATAAAACCGCGTTCTTCAAGTGCTGTAATCAGGCGGTGAATGCCAGACTTACTAGCAAGGCCGAGCGAATCTTTCATCTCGTCATAAGAAGGCGGGACACCAACCGCTTTAATTTTGCGATCGATTAGTAAAAGTAAATCTTTTTGTTTCTGAGTCAGCATCTTGATTCTCTCCTAGCCAAAGCGGAATCGCCTCGAACAAAGTAGCAACATTTAAGTTTGTTCTACAGATGTTCTTTTTGTTGTCAAGGAAACTTGTATTCTTATTTATCATAACTGCATTGGAATGATTGGATAAAAGAATTATCTAAACCGATAAATCTAATATCTGTGTCATGGGGACGTGATCTGACGGTTTGGGAGCCCAGATACGGCAGGGGACGTGGATTTCGTGGGCGGCTTTCCCGCCAGCTTCTACAGCGGGTTTAAGCGCGGGACTAACCCAGATGTGATCGAGGCGGCGGCCGCGATTGCTTTTCATCGGGTCCTTTCCACGATAAGACCACCAGCTATAAAGTTTCTCATCCTCGTCTGCGAAGAGTCGTGAGCAATCCGTAAAATCATGTGTCTCTTGGAGGGTTTTCAAAATTCCAACTTCGAGCGGTGTATGGGAGACAACTTTCAAAAGCTGCTTATGACCCCAAACATCATGTTCATGTGGAGCGATGTTGAAATCCCCGACAAGAATTTGTTGGTCATCCCCGATGGCAAAACGTTCTGAGAAATAGACGCGCATATTTTCGATAAAATCGATCTTGTGCTTGAACTTGTCATTGATAACAGGGTCAGCGACATCGCCGCCAGCAGGGATGTAGAAATTGTGAAACTCAAAATCTTGATCGCCGGCTATAACTTTTGTGCTGACATGTCGCGCATGCTCCAGCGGGCAAAAACTTGTCGCAAGACGTTCCATAGGAAGCTTCGAGACAGTGGCGCAGCCGTGATAGCCTTTCATGCCTGCAACTTCGATGAAAGTGTAACCCGCATCAATAAAAGGTTGGCTCGGGAATAAATTTGTTTCGCATTTAATCTCTTGAAGACCAAGCACATCAGGTTGTTCTTCTTCTAAGAACCGGATAACTTGATCAATCCTGAGCCTGACTGAGTTGATGTTCCACGTTGCGACTTTGATTTTCATGAGGAGGGATTAACCCACCTGATTGCTAACGCCAAGAAATATCTTAGACTAAAATATTGCCTATCGTCTACGTCGGTCTCGGCGGCTTTCATCGCGCAGGACGAAGAGACGTGGATTTATCCGCTCATTATATTTGAGGTCAGATAAAAGAACTTTCGTTTCGCCTCCGAAGCTATCGGCAATAATCCACTCTTTGAGCGCCAAAGTGCTGGCATCATAAATCATAGTAATCGCGCCGTCCATTTCTCCAGAGCCGTCACGCGCTGTCACGCGCCACTCATTAGGTGTTTTAATGAGGGAGGTTATTTCCGTATCATTTTCGAGGTTGATATTCTCTTTTAGGAAAAAGTTCAGCGGCGTCGCTGAAAGCGGCACGCGGTCAATGGTTTCAAGGGCCTTGTCTTGTTGCGTGAGGTTGACACCATCAGACACGATTAAAAGTGGGTTTGGAGCGTCATATTCAAAGCGTAGCTTCCCCGGACGTTTAATATATACTTGTCCCTGCGCAAAAGACCCATCGGAAGCATATTGCGCGAAACGTCCAGAAAAACTAACAGTACTATTCATCGCGTCGTCGATGCGTGCTAAATCTGAAGGCACGTTTCTGGGGTCCGTAAAGGCCACCTGCGTTGAAGGCCGTATGATTTGCGGTTGCCCCTGTTGGACCTGTGCCGCAGCGACGGGCACAAGCGTCGCGAAAGCTGCAGCTAACATCAGTAGTTTTTTCATGACGAATCCTTTGATTAGTCTTTAATTCATGCTTCTCTTAGGCGCGTTGACTTTAACAGGACCTGAATATTGGGTTCAGAATAATTACAAAGTTTCCATTTTTACGGTTAACGGGAACTTAAGCTTGAACACCTCTTGAGACGTATGCCTTATAGATTTTAGTGCTATTTTATACGGCATTACTCTCAGTTACTTGACACTAACTAATATGGGTTTCAGGTAAATGAGGGTTAGACTATGGGGCGTTCAGGCCGTGCACCATAATGGCTTATGACTTCAGCGGCGCACAGACTGCCGAGATGACCTGCGTCTTTCCAACTTAAACCGATAGCACGTCCAGCGAGTACGCCTGCCGCATATTGGTCACCTGCGCCTGTTGTATCCACAACTTTATCCACAGGGGCGGCATGAACGATGTGACGCTTATCGTTATCTTGAATAATTGAGCCTTTCTCACCACGCGTGATGCAAGCTATTGTTTTTGTTTTGTGAAGATTGTCCAAAGCTGTATCAAGGCGGTCTGTTTCATAAAGGCTTAGGATCTCGTCTTCATTTGCGAACAGGATATTCACATGGTTATCCACAAGGTGGCGAAAGCTCTCTCTATGGCGTCCAACACAAAAACTATCTGATAGGGTTAGTGCGACTTGACGGCCAGCGGCTTGCGCGATTTCAGACGCGCGGACAAAGGCCTTCTTTGCAGGCTCTGCGTCGAACAGATAACCTTCAAGATATAAGACTTTGGCGGATTGTATTTTAGACGTGGCAATGTCGGCTGGCGTAAACAAACTCGACGCGCCTAAAAATGTATTCATTGTCCGCTCACCGTCAGGGGTAACCGCGATCATGCAGCGCGCGCTTGCTGCGCCGCTTTTGATGGGCTTAGTTGAGAAATCAACGCTGACATCAGCAAAGCCTTGGGACAGGCGCCGCCCAACAGCGTCATCTGCGACTTTACCAATATAGGCAGACCGGCACCCGAGTGCGGAAATTCCGACCATTGTGTTCGCGGCGGACCCGCCTGCGATTTCTTGTGTTTTGCCTTCAGCAGACAAAGCTGTGTTCAATGCCAAGGCGCGAGCTTGGTCAATAAGTGCCATGCCGCCCTTATCCATTTTATGTGTTTTTAGAAATGTATCTGAGACTGGGGAAATGATATCCATAATCGCGTTACCGATGCCGATGACGTCATACTGCGTTTTCATTTTTAAATCCTTGTTGGATGAAGCTAATAGGCTTATCTCGCTAACGGATTTTAGTGAGTTTGTGAAATGAAAAAGATAGCTGTTCTTGCCTCGGATAATATGATGCCAGGCCATCCTAATGAACGTGAAGACTCATTTGAGCGTGACGAAGAAATGGGAAAACTGACTCCCGCCTTCGCCGCGCATGGCATGGCGCTTGACTTAATCCCTTGGCGCGGTGCGGCTGACGTTGCTGATAATTATGATGCGATGCTGCCCTTATTAGTCTGGGATTATTTCGAAGGTAATGAAGTTGCTTTCACGTCCGAAATGGCGAAGATTGAAGCGAAGACAATGCTGCTTAATAGTTTTTCAGTTATCAAATGGAATTCGAATAAATCTTATTTGGATGAGCTTGAAAAAGAAGGGGCGCCTGTCATTGGAACAATAAACGTAGACTGCGTGACCCAATCTTGCGTCGCAAAAGCTTTTAAAGAGCTAGAAACCGATAAACTTGTTATTAAACCGCAAGTTGGGGGCGGGGCTTGGCGGCAGGTACTTTATGAAAAAGATGCCCCTTTTCCAAGTAAAGATGAGCTGCCCCCAAAGGGAGCCTTGATACAAGCGTTTCTTCCTAGTGTTCTGGAAGAGGGAGAATACTCATTTCTTTATTTCGGTGGTAATTTTTCTCATGGTTTAGTGAAGCGCCCAAAAAAAGGAGATTACCGCATACAGTCTCTCTATGGGGGAACGGAAGAGACTTATGAACCTACGCCTGCTGAACGTGCCTCTGCACGGGCTGTTCTTAACTCACTTGATTTTACACCACTTTATGCCCGCGTTGATTTACTTAGAGGGCTTGATGGCCGCCTTAAGCTTATTGAACTTGAAATGATCGAGCCTTATCTTTATTTAAGTCATGCTGAAGGTGAAGATGGTGAAAACAAAGGCGCTCAGAAACTGGCCGAAGCTTTAGCCAAGAAACTGAAATAGAATCATCCACAGCGAACATAGAAAGACGCTACATCGCAATTAATTCTTAAAATTGATTGCGGCCATGCGTCCAGTAAAGAAACACTTTCCCCATTTAAGAGACAATGTCCCCAACCTTGCCGAAACATTAAATCTAATCCTCACGAATACATCCCGTGATATATTGCGGGCATGTCGTTTAAAACGTCACATATTCGCGCTTTGCCTAATCGCAAAGCGGCCTCATTAAGAGGCACTCTCCTTCCTGCTCACGCAGGCCTTGGAATAGGCGGGGAAGCTCTGCCCGAAAATGGTATAAGTGGATTTTTAGTCTGGCTCAGACTTTGGTTTGCGTGCGTGGCAGAAGGTGTTCTGACCGATATATTTTCCCATCGAAAAATAACTTCACAAAGAGGTTATCAGCGCCCACCATCCCTTTTACCCGATAGTGCCCGCGCCGCAATTGCCCCGCAGGTTTTATGTGGTCGACGCCGCCGCCGTATTTTAGCAAGAGGCTTGCCTCCGTCCCGCCGCTATGACGGGCTGCAATATTTGAATGACAGGCAACTTACGGGCAACCAATTCCTAGAGCGGGCTTGCCGCCTCTCGGTGGGTGGCCGCGTGGGGATATACGGGCTCGAGTACCGCTTGCGCCTATGCCAAAGACGGCATGAGGTTAGCGCGTGCTTTGCAGATGTGAGAACCGTTGCCCCAATCGGAAGCGGTGTCAGCGTTGGTGTGTCAAAGTTTCACCTCGGCCCAGATTAAGGTGCGCATATTTAAGCAGTTTTGAATTCAATAACGCTCAGGTGATACCGCGAGCGACCATATCCGCATGGCTATAAATAAGTGAGCCTTGTCATTAACTGCCTTGAGAGCGTGCATCCAGTAAGCGTGCAGGCAGTTTAGACACCCGTACCACGCAGGGTATCACTTATTTTATATAAAACAGGCCATTTGTTGCCGACTTAATAACCAAAAAGGAATCTAAAGATGCAGGGCGTCATAACGCACGCTTTATATGCTTTAGCACTGTAATTTAACAAAATGTTTAGGTGCAATTACCCTGAAGAGTTCATAACTTGGTAACAGAATCTCGCCACGATGATTCAATACTAAAATTACTAGTTAAGGCTGTTTAATGACAATTTCTAATCCTGCGGCAAGTGCAAAGCTTTGGTTTAACCGCTTGGCGCCCTACCGTACCGCCGAAAATGGGCGCGCTATTTTTGAATTGCTTATAACGCTTATTCCATTCCTTGCGCTTTGGGCGGCTATGTGGCTGCTTTTAGGCATGGGCCAGTATTGGGCATTGCTCGGCGTTATCCCGGGGGGCGGATTGATTGTTAGACTGTTTATCATCCAGCATGATTGTGGCCATGGGTCTATGTTTTCTCATAAGACTGCAAATACATGGGTCGGACGTTTTATCGGTATCTTGACGCTTACGCCTTATGATCACTGGCGCCGTGATCATGCACTTCATCACGCGGGATCTGGTAATTTGGATCGCCGCGGTATTGGGGGAGATGTTCACACGCTTACGGTTGAAGAATATGATGCGCTACCAAAATTTGAAAAACTGAAATACCGCCTGTACCGTCATCCTGTGGTGATGTTTGGTGTGGGCCCGGCTTATGTCTTTATTATTGCGAACCGCATCCCTTTGGGGTCAATGAAACGTAAAATGCCGTGGATTAGCACGCTGACAACAAATGCAGGGGTGGCTATTCTTTATGGTTTGTTGATTTGGGGCGTTGGCCTCAAAGCTTTCCTTTTAATTCAAACGCCTATCATTATTATTGGCGCGTCTATTGGCGTATGGATGTTTTACGTTCAGCATCAATTTGATGAAACACATTGGTCGCGCACCAAAGAATGGACGCGCGAAGATGCAGCCTTGCATGGGAGTTCTTATTACGATTTACCTGCGCCGCTTATGTGGGTGACGGGTAATATTGGCGTCCATCATGTGCATCACCTGTCTAGCCGTATTCCGTTCTATCAATTGCCACGTGTTTTAAAGGCGCATCCTGAGCTTAAAACGGTCGGCCGTTTAACAATCTGGAATAGCTTTAAGACTGTACGCTTGGCCCTGTGGTGTGAAACCCGCGAGAAAATGGTTTCATTCTCTAAGCGTAAGACAGCTTGTGCTTAGTAAATTTTGATTGAATTATGCAAATGAAATAAAAATGCATAATTAGGATTGATTTCCTATTTTGTTCTTGTTATGTTCTCATTTCAGAACAAGGATTAAATAGGAAATTCCCATGGCCAAAACATCTGCAAAGAAATTTTTAAACGTTAAATATGCGGACCGCGAACTTGCGAAACGCCTTGGCGCGCGTTGGGACCCTTCAGTTCAGCGTTGGTATTGTCCTGTAGGTTCGCCTCTCGCAGTTATCTTTAAATGGCGCGGCGAATTTGATGCAAAAACACCCAAGCAACAACCCGCTCAAAATGAGAATTTTGAATTGCCTTTGGCAGGGTAGAGGTAATATATTTTGGTTCAGCTTTTGGTTGGATTAATTTATCTGGCGTTAGAACGCTTGGGGCTAAAGGTTACAATATAGTTGTTCTTTAACTTATTTGAACTTTTGATATCAGGGCATTCTATTCATATTTATTTTTACTAAGCCACTTTTCCAAGTCTCTGCAATCTCTCCCAAACCTGCATCGTGATCTCTAGCGAACGCAGTCTAGCGTCCTGATCGTAAAAATTCTTCGCGATAATAAGCTCATCAGGCTTGACCATATCTATAAAGAGACCGAGTTGTTCTGTGACTGTATCAACATTACCCACGGCGCTGACTTGTAGCATGGATTCAAGTTGCGGCGCGACATGCGCTGGAACTTCTAGGTCTTTAACAGGTTTACGAGACAGGCCGCGTTGGTTTGTAATGATACCGAGGAAGGCTTGAACCAAGGTCGAGAATTGATAATGGGCTTCCGCGTCAGTGTCCGCGGCAAAGACATTACAAGCCATCATGAAATAGGGCTTATCCAAATGCCGAGAAGGTATGAAATCTCTGCGGTATATCTCTGCCGCTTGCATTAAATGTCCCGGTGCAAAATGGGACGCAAACGCATAGGGGAGGCCAAGCTTGGCCGCGAGCTGGGCTCCGAATAAGCTGGATCCTAATATCCAAACGGGAACTTCAGTGCCTTCACCTGGAATTGCTTTCACGCCCGTGGGCGGGCTGTCTTCGGGCTTGGATAAGTAATGGATGAGCTCTTCAACGTCGCTCGGAAAATTATTCGCCGCGCGTTCATAGTCTTTACGCATCGCGCGAATAACGCCCATATCACCGCCTGGCGCGCGGCCTAGCCCAAGGTCTATGCGCCCCGGATGTAATGTTGCCAAAGTTCCAAATTGCTCCGCGATTAAAAGCGGCGCGTGATTAGGGAGCATAACTCCGCCAGAACCAAGCCGTATAGATTTCGTATGCGCCGCGACATGGGCAATTAAAACAGAGGTGGCAGAGCTGGCCACGCTGGCAATGTTATGATGTTCCGCGTACCAGACACGGTTATATCCCAAGGCTTCAGCTTTTTGCGCGACTTTAACGCTACACGAAAAACTATCTGCCGCACTCGCCCCTTCAATAACTTGGGCCAGATCAAGGATAGAAAAAGGTATACTCATAAGCAGAACTTAACACTCTCTATAGCGTTGCTGCAATCATGTTAGGATATTTTAACCACCATGCCGTATGGTATGTAAAATTACAATAAGGTAAAACCATGAGCGAACGTTTCGAACGCCACCGCCAAGACTGGACAAAAGACGAAATTATCAAGTTAAAGACGCTCGTCGAAAAAGAGATGGGATTAAAAGCCATTGCTAAAGCGCTCACCCGTTCCGAAGAATCAACTAAGAAAAGAGCTAAGCTCGATAAACTTAAAATCAAAAAGATGCGGTAATAGTTAGAGTATCTAAGGGGTATGTAATTAGGCGTTTATAAGCCTTTTTACGGCTTCAACGACATCATCTTGCCGCATTAAGCTCTCACCAATCAGGTAACCTTGTGCGCCGTCTTGGGCTAATTTTGTAATGTCATCTTTTGTGAATATCCCGCTCTCGGCGATGAGGGTTGCATCTTTTGGGACTCGCTTTGCTAATCGCCTGAAGGTGCCCAGCGAGGTTTCGAATGTACGTAGGTCGCGATTATTAATACCTATGAGCAATCCACCGAGCTCTATAGCTCTGGCAAGTTCTGACTCGTCGTGGGTTTCTATGAGGGCATCCATGCCAAGCTCTGCAGCCTCAAGCATGAGTGCGCGCGCTTTATCATCATCAATCATCGCCATAATTACGAGGATGCAGTCTGCGCCCATGGCGCGGGCTTCTGTCACTTGGATAGGATCTATAAAGAAGTCTTTGCGCAGCAGGGGGAGGTTAGTTGCCGCGCGGACAGATTTGAAAATGGCGTTACTTCCCATAAACCCGGGACCATCTGTTAGCACAGACATACAGGCCGCGCCGCCAAGCTCATAAGCTTTGGCAATGGCGACTGGGTCAAAGTCCTCGCGTATTATACCTTTTGAGGGGCTGGCTTTTTTAACTTCACAAATCAGGGCTGTGCCTGATGTATTAAGAATAGCTTTGGCGAATCCTCGCGCAGGCGGTTGGTCGCGAGCAATATCACGAAGTTCTTCGATAGATATTTCACTATATAGGTCCGCAACTTCATCGACCTTATAGGCGGCGATTTTCTTTAAGACGTCTGGTGCGTCCATCAATGTGTTATCTGCTTGGTTAGTCATTACTTACTTCAATCAATCTATCGAGCGCAGCTTTGGCTTTGCCGCTATCAATACTCTGCGTGGCCATATCAATGCCCGTTGGAATGTCTTTGGTGAGCCCCGCAATCATCAGGGCTGCGCCGCTATTGAGACGAACGATATTGCGGTAATCACTATGTTCGCCGTTTAAGAGCCCTGTTAAGGCAAGCGCGTTTTCAGCGGGATGTCCACCGCGCAAGCTATCTATTGTTGTGAGTTCAATGCCGTAACTTTCGGGCGAAATTGTGAATTCGGTGACTTTGCCGTCTTTAACTTCGGAGACAAATGTTGGGCCTGTTGTTGTTATTTCGTCTAGCCCGTCTGAGCCGTGGACCACCCAGATATGCTCAGTGCCTAGACCTAAGAAAGCTTCTGCCATGAGGTGGCGCCAGTCATCATTATTAACGCCGACAAGCATACGCTTTGTGCTGGCTGGATTGCTCATAGGGCCGAGCAGGTTAAATAATGTGCGTTTGCCAATGGCTTTGCGGGCAGGGCCGACATGGCGCATGGCTGGGTGATGGTTGGGTGCAAAAAGGAAACCCACGCCCGCTTTATCTACGCATTCTGCGGCTTTCTCTGGATTAACCGCGAGGTTTACTCCGAGTTCTGAGAGCGTATCAGCCGTGCCTGTAAGAGAACTGGCTGCGCGGTTGCCATGTTTAGCAACCCTTGCGCCTGCGCCTGCGCAAACTAGAGCCGAGGCTGTAGATATAGAGAGAGTGTGTAGTCCTGTTCCGCCTGTACCGACAATATCAATCGCACTGTCGATATTCACGGGCGTCATATTCTCTCGCATAATCTCAACACCTGCGCGTACGTGATCTGAGGTAAGACCCGTATCATTTAAATTAACAAGGAAATCTTTTATGTCTGCGTTTGAATATTCGCCGCGCAATATGGCACGAAGTGTAACGCCGTAATTGATCATTTTATGCCTGCAATTTTCAGAAATTTCTCAATCAAGGCATGACCATTTTCAGAAGCAATAGACTCTGGGTGAAATTGCAGACCGTGAATAGGGCGAGTTTTATGACGTAAACCCATGATTTCATTGTCATTCGTCCAGCCATTTATAGCGAGACAGTCTGGCAAACTTTCGCGTTCAACAGAAAGACTATGATAGCGCGTGGCTTTGAACGGGCTTTCTAGACCTTCGAACAGCCCAGAATTGTCGTGCTGGATGTCACTGACTTTGCCATGCATGATTTGTTTGGCGCGAACGACCTTGCCGCCAAAGGCTTGGCCAATACTTTGTTGTCCCAGACATATACCGAGTATGGGCAGACTCTTTGGCGCTTGGGTCAGAAGGTCCAGACATATACCCGCTTCATCAGGTGTCTTTGGGCCGGGCGAAATCATGACAGCTTTCGCGCCAAGGCTTAGCGCATCCTCTGCGCTCATATCGTCATTGCGTATAACATGCGTCTGTGCGCCCATCTCCTGCGCATAATGCACGAGATTATAAGTAAAGCTGTCGTAATTATCTATGACGAGGAGCATATTAGTTCCTATCAAACTTTACGCTTTGCTCAGCAGCGCGAAAGAGCGCAGCGGCTTTATGAAGCGTTTCTTCGAATTCGAGTTTCGGCACAGAGTCCATAACAATGCCTGCGCCGGCGCGGACGTGAAGGGTTCCATCTTTGACGATGCCTGTCCGTAGTGCGATGGCTGTGTCCATATCGCCGTTAGATGATATGTAACCAACTGCGCCCGCATAGATGCCGCGTTTTTCAACTTCAAGCTCGTCAATGATTTCCATAGCGCGAACTTTTGGCGCGCCAGAAACTGTGCCCGCGGGGAATCCTGCGAAGAGAGCTGAGATAGCATCATGCTCTTCAAGAATATCGCCTTCTACATTTGAAACGATATGCATGACATGGCTATAGCGCTCTACGGTGAAGCGCTCCGTCACGCGGACTGTGCCTGCTTTGGAGACACGGCCAACATCATTGCGGCCTAAGTCGAGGAGCATCAGGTGTTCCGCGCATTCTTTAGGGTCGGCGAGTAAATCTTTCTCATTCTTAATATCCTCGGCGTTGTTTTTTCCGCGTGGTCGTGTGCCTGCGATAGGACGAATAGTGACGACACCATCACGTAGGCGCACAAGGATTTCTGGGCTAGAGCCAATGATGGAATGGTCCTCAAAATTTAAAAAATACAAGAACGGTGAGGGGTTCATGCGCCGTAATGAACGGTAAAGCGCGAAGTCACTTGCGGGCATGGGCGCAGATAGGCGTTGCCCAATCACGACTTGAAAAACATCTCCGCTTAGGATGTAGTCTTTCGCCTTTTTAACGCGGCTTGAGAACGCGCTCAACGTCGTGCCAAGTTTTGGCTCAATGATTGGCGTTTCAATATCTTCGATAACATTACTACTGACCGGTAAGCTAAGGTCGTGAATGACGGCTTCAATTCGTTCACAAGCTGTGTCATAGCTGCCGCCTTGAAAAACAGGCGAGGCCACAATGATTTCCTGCGCGACCGCGTCAAAGATACATACAATTGTGGGGCGTACCATAATAGCGTCAGGTGTTCCAATGGGGTCAGGGAGGTTAGAGCTTAGAGCTTCGACTTGCCGTATCATGTCATAGCCAAGGTATCCAAAAAGACCTGCGCCCATCGGGGGAATTCCATCTGGAAGACCGAAAGCGGATTCCTGTTGTAGTGTACGAAGAGTGTCGAGAGGTTTACCGTCTAAGGTTTCGAAAGCGCTCCCGTTACGTGAAATTTCGCTAACGTCGCCATTGGCTTTCCAGATAACATCGGGAGAAAATCCGAGGAAGGAGTAACGTCCACGAATTTCTCCGCCTTGTACTGATTCAAACAAAAATGCGTAGGGCTTGCCTTTGGCTACCTTTAAGTAAGCTGAGACAGGCGTGTCTAGATCATTGATAACTCTTGCGTAAACAAGTTGAGGCTCATCTTTTTGATCTTGAAATGCCGATTTTGAAGGTTGAATTTGTGCCGGCATTACTCGTCAGTCTGAATTCCAAGAGCTTGTTTTATTTTGTCTGGATACTCACGTAATTCATTGTTTTCTAAAATGGCTTGCTGATATGCATTTTGCAAATCTGAACTAATTGCCGCAGTCGCTTGTTCTTGTAGAACATCAAGATATTGACCTGCGAGACCATCCTGGTTGGGAACAATCTCATTTAATTGACCAAGTTGACGTGTTTGAGGTGTCACGCCTTTTCCGCGAACTATCGCACCGACCTGACCATTGAGTATACCAAGTGTAACTTCAGGACTTATGTCTTGTGGCGGGGAAGCACGTACAATAACAACATCATCCGTGGTAATACCCTTTTTGCCATCAGAAGCGATTGATGTCAGAGTCTCACCCGAGCGAGCCTTGGCGGCTAAATCAATAACTAGTTCATCTAAGGATTCATTTGTTTTCTTATTTTTCCAAGCGACTGTTGCTCTTGCTTTTACATCAACAAAGTCACGTCTCTTGCTATCGATTATATCATCCACACGAATAGCGGCATAACCACCTGTGCTAGTTTCAAAAAGATCCGTTTCAAAGCCCAGATCGCTTGTGAATACTTCTTGTAGCAAAATATCATCCGTCGCAATGCCCGGGATAATAGAGAATCCAGACATTTTGATTTCCTCGCGCGTGGCTCCTGATCTGTCTATGTAGTCATAGTAGGACAGAGGCCAATTTACTTTTTCAGAAATTTCTTCGAGTGTTAATCCGTCTGTCATGGCATCTTCTATTTCACCAGTAATGTCATAGAGTTGTTCTGCCGCTTTTTCTTTAAGAACTGTATCGCGAAGTTCACTGCGAGACTCTTCAAGATCTGGTGTGACCGCAGGCGTGACCTTGATAACGCCAACAGCGTAATAAGTGCCAAGGCTACCTAAAAGAGACTTAGCCTCGCCTTCGGCCAGTTCAAAACCAGCGTCCGCCGTCTCTGGATCTAAAATAGCTTCCTTGCGCACGTTTTCAAATGTTTGAGGTGCAACAAGGCCTAGGCCAGATGCAACATCATCAGGGCTGTCGCCTCGTGCCAGACGCTCAGCTGCTAGCTTTGCATTTTCTTCATCTGTCGCTGTGATTTGAACAATCGTACGTGTTTCAGGAGCTCCTAGTTCTCCAAGCTCAATTTTATACTGAAAAGCAGTGTTTATTTCTTCATCAGTGGCTTCCATGTCTGTTGTGAGGTCAAATGTTTCAAGGCGAAGCATAACAATACGGCGATACTCAGGGGCTGTGTATTGACTTCCATTCGCATCAATAAAGGTTTTGAGTTCATCGTCTGTTGGTTCAGCTGGAGCAGGAACAGATTCCTTAGTCAATGTTAGAATTTGAGCTTTACGTTGCTCAGTTATAAAGTTGTACCTCTGTGTTGCAAAATCTGCTGGAGCTTCGAGCCCGCCGACTATGGCAGGCACTGTTTGTTGACGGCGAAGAGAGCGAAATATATCGTTTTCAAATTGTTTCCGCGTAATGCGGTTCTGGGCAAGACGGTTATTAAGTTTGTCTTCGCTGAATTCTCCCGTTAATTCATTTTGAAACGAAGCAATCTCTTTTACAACGTTGCGCGCAACGCTACGGTTAACGCCAACACCCAGCTCATCGGCATCTATTCCGATAACCGTATCTGTGAGAAGGCCTTGTAATACGCGATTATGCATCCCGCGCGCATATGCTTGTTGGTTCGTTATAGAGCTGCCTTGATCTCGGTTGATTGTTTGAAGTTCACGTTCAAACGCATCCTCGAATTCTTGGGTAGTAACTTTAGCGTCACCGACGGTTAAAACAGAATTTCCTGCCCTCTGTGTGAAGACGTCGTTCACGCCCCAAACCGCAAATGCAATGACGAGCAATCCAATGAGGACTGCTACCATCATGTTTCTAATTTTTCCGCCAATAGATTCGGACATAACCAACCCTTAAGTGATTTGTGCTTACATAACTGCGGCGGCTGAGTGATACAAGTGTGTTTACTCTTGCCGTTCGAACTATTCTTGGTAGTTTTGCTAAATATATGGAGATGATTATGCGCCCTTTAATTGCTGGAAACTGGAAGATGCATGGAGATATGGGCTGGTCAGATAAACCTGAAGTATTTGAAAAGTATTATCCTGCAAAATCTCGCGAACATTTAGATGTTTTGATTTGTCCCCCATCTCCATTTATAGCGCCATTAGTGAGATCGTGTTCCAAAGCACAAATATATGTTGGCGGACAAAATTGTCATGTTGCCGAGAGCGGGGCACATACGGGTGAGGTCAGCGCGGGTATGCTGAAATCAGCAGGCGCCAACTATGTAATCGTCGGGCACTCTGAACGCCGTGCGAATGGTGAAACTGACGTCATGGTGAAAGAAAAGGCCTTGGCCGCAAATAAAGCCAATATTATGCCTATTATATGTGTCGGTGAAAGCCTAGCGCAGCGCGAAAGCGGGAAGGCTAGTGATGTCGTGTCTCAACAAATTAAATCATCCGTTCCTAATATAACGGACTATGTCATAGCGTATGAGCCAATTTGGGCCATTGGCACGGGAAAAACAGCCACAGCTTCAGATATCGCTGAGATGCATGCTGTTATTCGAAAAATTGTCGGCAACAAAATTAAAATACTTTATGGCGGTTCTGTAAAGCCAGCGAATGCTCAACAAATTCTATCAACGGCTAATGTAAACGGTGCTTTAATTGGTGGCGCAAGTCTTGATATGGAAAGTCTAGCGGCAATTGCCAAGGCTGCTCCAAAAAATGCCTCCACAAAAAACTATTAATGAGCCGTTTGTGAAAAAATGAGTCGTCCTGCTGCGTGTTGAGGCGGGGACTTTGCGGTTCTAAGCGCAGGACGTGTTCCTGATAACTCTAGAAATATGCCTGAATCATCTTTTGCAAAGTCTTTAGTGAACATCAGCATAGTTTCATGTGGAAAGTCTGTCCCGCTTACAGGGGCGAAAAGCGCAAAGACATTTTCAGGTGCAATTGTCATTGTGACGTAGCCAGTCGGCTTGTCTGCGTCGAAAGACTTGGGGTTGTGAGGCCAATTATAAAGCGGAATATGCCGAATTGGCGTGTTTAAGTATCTATTGACGGCACCTTCATTGACGGGGTGTTTTCCAGAAATAAGCCAAATTTCATTAGTTTTTAGAGCTGAAGCAATTTGATTGATTTTTCCTTGTCTGGGAATATGTCCTCCGCGTTCCCAGTTCGCTATCGTTGATTGCCTCACACTACAGGCCGTTGCGAGAGTTTCTTGGGAAAGTCCTAATTCAATGCGGCGTTCTTTTATACGTGTATGTAGTTTGTTAGGCAAAACGATCTCAAATATCAGTTAAACAAATAATATATATGTGTATCAACTAACGCTGAATTTATTAGAAGAAAAGCCGTAATTGGAAGAAATACACTAATATATGCATTAATTAGATGTAATTGAGGTATATTATATGCTTGATGAATAAAAGCTGAAAGCAAGCCTAACACTCGTATTACAAAAAAGTTATTCGAAAAACGAATGAATTTTCTTGAATTGTCCTTTCTTAATACCTAGATTTAAGTCACGGGTGGAGACATTCACAGCGTAGGCATCAGGGACGGTACCTCGCACAAATATGAGGATTGCTATGAAAGGCGATTATTGCACACGAGAAGGCGCTGAGCGTCTTAAGGAACAAATTGAGGCCTATTGGTCAGAGCGTGGACATGATGTCCGAGTGAATCTGATACAAGGCGGTTTTCTTGCATCCATGCGTTCTGCGCGAACTGATGTCAGGTCTAACCTAAGTAATGGCGTTCCGACTCGTTCGACCGAAAATTTTGCATAAAGCCTTACTGGCTTAATTGCTTTAGGGTTGATGGTATGTCTCGGAAGTTCCGAAGAACACTATCAGCCCCTAATTTTATGACGGGTATAGTTGAATATCCATAGCTCATAATAATTGAGGGTACTTTGGCGTTTAATGCCGCAAGTACGTCTGGTCGGCTATCTCCAACCATAAATATTGGACCTTGCTCGCCGCGGTGACCTGCGCTGGCATAAATGTGTTCCGCAAAGGGCTTGTTTCGCTCTAGGTCGTCGCTTCCGACTATTCTACAAAATAATGGTGTTAGCTTAAGAGCTTCAATTAAGGGTCTGGCTAGGTATCCAGGCTTGTTTGTACAAATTGATAATTCGGCGCCGTTATTTTTTAAAAGTTTTAAAGTATCAATAACACCGGGAAAGGG
>JALZWM010000154.1 GCA_023300105.1 Hellea sp. | reverse complement strand
TAAATGCCAATAGCTTTCACTAATGGTTTATGGGCTATAGCCTCCATCTTCGAGGAAGTTTATTTCAGCTTCTGTGCTCTCGCGGCCTATGATTATATTTCGGTGCGGGAACCGTCCGAAGCGTTCAATAACTTTACGGTGCTCACGCGCATGATGTAGGGTGCTTGTATTATCTAAGCGGCCCTCAGCGAGGCGCACGCATTCATCTTGGTCACTTAAATTTTCTGCATGCATAAATGGCATATAGATGAAGGCGCGTCTGTCTTGATGTATTTTCAAATCCCAGAATTTTGCAATGGCGCGTTTTGCACTGGCTAAGGCCATAGCATCCCATGCAAAGGCGGCGGACGTTCCGCGGTACATATTTCGCGGGAATTGATCCAAAACAATAATAAGTGCCAAATGACTTTCTGGCGTTTTTTCCCAATTAGAAACGTCTACTGCAAGGGTCATCGCGATGTCTTCGAATTTGCGCCTAATTTCGGCGTCAAATGCATCAGACTTTGCATACCATTTTTTAGGGCCTGACTCTTCAAACCAAAACTCAAGGATGTCGCTAAAAGAAATTGGAGAACTTGGAGAAATTATAGCCGTACCTCACCTGCGCATATACTCTTATAGATCTGCGCGTCTATCAACTCATAAGCCCCGCTTGCGGGGTTCGCAAAATAAAGAGGTTCAGAAATATTTGCTGGATCAAAGCCAGCCTTCACAAGATTAGTTTTTTTGAATTTAAACGTACTTGTTGTTTCAGCTTCTTGAGACAAGCGCAAAAAGATGGGTCTGGCATAATGGGGTAAGCTCCCCTCTACATGCGCTTTCAAAGCCTTCATATCAGGTTGTCCGTCTGAAATCACAGCGGCCATGCCTGCACGGCCATCATATCCTGGCACTTGAACGCCGTAAACATTGGCTTGGGTTACGCCTGCAAAGCGAGATAGCGCGGCCGCAACTTCACCCGTGGCGACATTCTCAGCCTTCCAGCGGTAAGTATCGCCGACACGGTCGGTAAAATAGAAATAACCCAGCTTGTCACGCTTTAATAGATCACCAGTTCTGAACCATGCATCTCCTTTCTTGAAAACATCACGCAATATTTTTTTCTGTGTTGCTTCTTTAGTTTGATAGCCTTCAAAGCGAAAACGTGGATCATCATTTCGGATTTCAGCGATGAGTTCTCCTGGTTTATTAGGGTCAGCCATGATACAGAACCCATCTGAACTGCGAGGGTTTATATTCGTATCAACATCGTAGCGGATGATTTCGAGATTGAACTTAAATTTCAAATAGTTTGGTACGCGCCCAACAGCTCCAGGGGGGCCGTCCAAATTTATCAAGCTCGCATTGCCTTCGGTCGCGCCGTAAAATTCAATGACATGGGGAATAGCGAAGCGCCCAACAAAGCCTTCCCATACTTCTGCGCCAAGACCATTACCAATCATCCATTGGATATTATGTTCACGTTCTAAAGGATGGGACGGAGTCGAGAGTAAAAATCGGCAAAGCTCACCAACATATGTAAACATTGTCGCTTTATATTTAACTGCGTCATCCCAGAATTTTGTGGCAGAAAACTTTGGCAACACAATAACGGCTCCGCCATTAGAAATTACGGCGCCTACACCGACAAGTCCGCCCGTGGCATGATACATAGGGAGGACCATCAACATACGGTCTTTGGAGGTTGTCTTCGCGCCAGCGCCCATGCCGCGCATATAGTTTTGAGCCCGGACATGTGTGACCTTAGCGGCTTTGGGCAGGCCCGTTGTCCCTGAGGTAAACATCTTCATGCATTGATCCCCCGCTTTAATACCTTGGCGTAAAGCCTTAGGCGGACGGTTAGGGACATGACCTGAAATTGCAGCATCAAAGCTGTCATAGCCTGCGACTTCACCGAATGCGGCGAAAACTTTTAAGTCTGATTTAAGCTCAGCTTTCGCCATTTTAAATTGATCAGCCATTTCATGATCAACAATGATAATTTTTGATTCAGATATGTTAATACAATGCGCCAAGGCGGCACCCGCGAGTTGGTAATTCAACATAGCAGGAATAATTCCGATTTTTGTGAGTCCAAGCCATAGCGGGACATATTGCGCGCGGTTTCTAACAAAAACCGCAACGGTATCACCTGCCGCGCAGCCCTGTTCTTGCGCCCAAGCCGCTACTTTATTGGCATAGACTTCCATGTCATCGTAAGTGATTTCCAAATCACCTTCAATAAAGGCTAAGTTGGGTCCATAGGTGTCGATGCGTTTTTCAAGCTCATCGGGGATGAGGAAGCTGCCCTCCGCGTCAACGCTTTTAACAGATCTCAACATACGCAAGAGTCCTGATACGAATTTATATTCTCGCTTGATGGCTGTTAGCATTTTAAGAGTCCTGTTTATTGAGAAGCATACTGACACGCATAGTGGGGTCAATATCTAGCTTCGAAAAAAAATTAACAAAGACATGATCAGGCAAAGAAAAACCCCGCCGTGGGAGTGGCGGGGTTTCACTAACCAACATAATGCGGAAAAGGAATTAACCGCAAGGTGGGAATAGTACGGTTCCACATGAAATAAAACCATACATAGAAACGGGAGTAAGTGTCTCTTGCATTCGAGATAAGTATTGCAACACTTATGCCAAAAAAAACCGAAGTTTTTGTGCTAAATCCGTCCCTTTATCCATTCTAAGCCTGAATGTGAAACGCGGCCAATCCACATGTCTCAACTTGAAACACATTAAGTTGAGGGACATCTAATTTACTATCTTAGCTCTATTATTTGCATTCACTTTCATTGCGTGGCACGTATTTA
>JALZWM010000153.1 GCA_023300105.1 Hellea sp. | reverse complement strand
ACAAAGTAATCTTGAAATTTTGGTTCCGTCGCAGTTTCTATTTTTTCGATATATTTTACCGCTTCGATAATTTTAACTTTCTCGGCCGTATCAAGTAGCGCCATCGCAGCGCCCGTCCCTGCAGCATTGCCAATAGAGCGAATATTCTTAGCCTCAGCAAATGGCACGATACCAATATCAGCGACATATTTGCTATCAAGATGCGTCCCGAACGCGCCCGCAAGCAGCACTTCATCAAAACTAACACAGCCAAGTTTTTCCGCTAGCAATTGCGCGCCAGCATAGAGCGCTGCTTTCGCAAGCTGTACCGAGCGCACATCCGTTTGTTTAACGATAATCGGATTGTCTTTTTGATCAAGCAACGTATAGACCCAGACATTGCCCACTTGCTTGAAACGGTGCGGGGCGGCTTCGGGTTTGAACAGCCCGCTCTGATCAAGTAATCCTGCACTGGCCATTTCAACCATGACTTCAAAAATGCCAGAACCGCAAATACCTATAATGTTTTGACCTTCGGCTGTGCCGTCATGATCAGCGAGCCAATCGTCGCTGCCTATGATTTTTACTTTGCCGTTTTTTGTAATAGGATCAATGCGTACGCGTTCAATCGCGCCGAGGCTCGCGCGAACACCCGAGCTTATTTCTGCGCCTTCGAGGGCAGGGCCTGTTGGCGAAGACGCAGCAGCAACTTTTCCGTTGTGGGATAAAACTATTTCCGCGTTGGTACCGATATCAACTAAGAGAACTGAACGGTCTTTCATGGTATCGATTTGGGTTAAGTATGCCGCTGTTGTATCCGCGCCAACATGACCACCAATAAGCGGGAAGAGCGAGGCGCGGGCATTATCACTTAAGCCCAGGCCTAAAGAATTGGCAGGCACATCAACCCAATTTTTCATCACCAAAGTAAAAGGAGATTGCCCGAGTGGTGTTGGATCTATCCCGAGTAACAAGTGATGCATAATCGGGTTACCCACGCATATAACCTCTAAGATTTGGTCAACGCCAATTTCTAGTGCCGTGACGACATCAGCTAACATGGTGTTTAGTTGTTTACGAATTTCTCCCGTTAATTTCGCATCCCCGCCCTTATTCATCATGACATAGGACACACGGCTCATGAGGTCTTCACCGTAACGAATTTGCGGGTTCATCGCTGCCTTCTCATAGACTAGATCACCCGTCAGTAGATTATAAACATACATGGCCACAGAAGTAGAGCCGATATCTACTGCCGCGCCGTAAGCAGCGTTATTCGAGGGCGCCCAAATATCAATGATTTGGGCGTCATCCCGAACAAGGGCAATAATCTGGCGGTTATTTTTCTCAAGGAGCGGCTGGATTTTGGTAAAGATATAGGGCGTTGGTTTTGCCGTTACCCCGAGGTCTTCTAAGGCTTCGATCAGGCTCTCAAGGTCGCTTGGATTATCTTCGAGTGTTGGTTCTTCAAGTTCGACCATATGCAGTTTAACGGACGGATTAAGCTCAGTTTCGAATGACGTGCTTTTCTTTTGGATAGAGGTCTCACGCTCACGGGAATCACTTGGGACTTCGACAACTAAGTCGCCGCGAATTTTAGCGCGACACGCGAGGCGGCGCGTATCTGAGAGTTCATTATCATGGCGAGCTTTTTTCTCGGTCGGAGATAGTTTGGGGATATCCCCCTTGCCGACACTAAGTTTGAATTTTGCGAACTCACCCGGCTCGACTTCAATTTGGCAACGTTTACATAAGCCTTTCCCACCGCAGATAGACTGCATGTCAACGCCCGCGCGTAAAGCCACGTCATAGACGTTTTCGCCCACTTCGCCTGTTGTCTGTAACCCGCTTGGGGTAAATATGATTTTATGTGTGGCCAATGTGGCCTCCGGCATAATTGAAAAAATTCTATTAAAGGATTATTCTATTTACGCCAGAGGCGAGTTTATGAAATCAAAATTTCTTAAGTGTGACTATAAGACCTCAAATAGTCCTGCTGCACCCATGCCGCCGCCAACACACATTGTTGACACAACATACTTCGCACCGCGGCGTTTACCTTCGATAAGAGCATGTGCAACCATACGCGCGCCTGACATACCATAAGGGTGACCCACAGAAATCGCGCCGCCATTGACGTTCATATTTTCCATCGGAATACCGAGTTTATCACGGCAATAAATGACCTGAACTGCGAAAGCTTCATTGAGTTCCCACAAACCGATATCATCCATCTTAAGGCCAGTTTGCGCGAGTAGCTTTGGAATAGCATAAACGGGGCCAATACCCATTTCATCTGGCTCAAGCCCTGCAACAGCCATACCACGATATGCTCCAAGTGGTGTCACACCGCGCTTCTCAGCCTCTTTAGCTTCCATAAGAACAGACATAGACGCGCCGTCTGAAAGCTGTGACGCATTACCCGCTGTAATAAAGGCCTCTGGACCGCGAACGGCCTTCAAGCCATTTAGACCTTCGATGTTAGTCCCAGGACGGTTGCCTTCGTCCTTAGCCAGAGTGACCTCTTGCTCTGAAACTTCTTTCGTCTCTTTATTCATGACTTTCATTGTCGAGGTTAGCGGTACGATTTCATCGTCAAATTTACCCGCTTCTTGAGCCGCATGCGTACGTTGTTGAGAGATAAGCGCATATTCATCCATTGCCTCTCGCGAGACGCCATAACGCTTTGCGACGATTTCAGCCGTATCAATCATTTGGATGTAGGCATTAGGGTGCTTCTGGATAACATTCATATCAGGCGCAACACGCATTTCAGCGGTTTGAACCATAGAGATTGACTCGACGCCGCCCCCAATAACGATTTGTTGATTATCGACAATGATTTGCTTGGCCGCCATGCCAATGGCCATCATCCCAGACGAGCACTGACGATCAATAGATTGCGCAGGAACTGTGACAGGTAGGTTGGACGCTAAAACCGCATTACGGCCAATTGTGACTTGCACGCCTTGTTGTAAGGCACATCCTATATTTACGTCTTCAACTTCGGCGCCGTCTATGCCAGCGCGCGCGACTGCGGCGTCAATGGCATGACCTGCGAGTGTTGGAGACGGCGTCGCGTTAAAGGCTCCGCGATAAGCGCGCCCGATGGGGGTCCGCGCTGTTGATACGATTAAAGCTTCTCTCATGTTGTGCTCCTATGCAATTTGTTGCATATGTTAAGGTGAGTAACGTCAGATGGCAAGCGAATGGTTTTGTCAAACTCTCACAAACGAACGATAGGAATACCCATGAAAGCTTTGATGTGTAAAGAGTTCGCACCCTTCAATAACCATAAAGTTATCGAAGTTGAGGCCCCCGCTATGAAACACGGGCATGTACGGCTTAAAATTCACGCGGCAGGGGTGAATTTCCCAGATATATTAATGGTGCAAGGCCAGTACCAAATCAAACCGCCCTTCCCCTTTATCGCAGGCGCGGAATGCGCAGGCGAAGTTATTGAAACCGCTGATGATGTGACCAACGTCAAAGTCGGAGACCGCGTTGCAGCCCTGCCCGGCGTTGGATGTTTTGCCGAAGAAGCCGTTATCCCTGCCATGGGCCTCGTCCCGATTTCTGATAAAATGAGTTACGAAGAAGCCGCAGGCTTTGTCATGGTTTACGCTACATCTTATCACGCCCTCAAAGACCGCGCAGATATCAGAGCGGGCGAGACGATGCTTGTACTCGGCGCGGCGGGCGGGGTTGGCCTCACCGCAGTTGAGCTTGGTAAGAAGATGGGCCTAAATGTTATTGCCGCCGCCAGCACTCAAGAGAAGCTTGATATTTGCAAAGAATACGGCGCAGACCACGGCATTAATTACACGACAGAAGACCTCAAAGCGCGCGTGCGAGACATCACAGGCAAAGGCGCAGATATTGTTTACGATCCTGTAGGCGATGCCTTTGCGGAGCCTGCCCTACGCTCGCTCAAATGGGGTGGACGTTACTTGGTAATTGGCTTTGCTGCGGGGCAAATCCCAAAAGTGGCTTTTAACTGGATGCTCCTCAAGGAACTTGATGTGCGCGGCATACATTGGGGTGCGTGGATTCCCAAGAACCCTAAAAAGCACATAGAAAACATGACAGAGCTCATGGCCATGTATGAAAAAGGCGAGATTAAACCCCGCATTTCAGGGACACATAAATTAGAGAATTTTGCAGACGCCATGACGGCTCTGACGGAGCGAAAAGTTATGGGTAAAGTTGTTCTAACGATGGGATAGCATATTAATCTGCGCTTTAACCCGTCATGTATTGAGAAATCAACATCACGTTGATTCCAGACACGCTACAATAAATCACGAACTTATCATGCCAATTTATTGTATGTGTAGTTCAGTCCGCATCTAAAGCTGCGTCTCTCACTTCTAATGAAAGATTACTATAAACTGTAATTTCATTTCATTTTATATTTGCAAACAGGGCGGTGAACGTCCCTGTATATCAATCTGCCATCTTATGAATGGGCCTAAAGGGTAGAACAATGTTAATTGAACAAAAAATACAGAACCTTGAACGTGATATTCAACGCTATAAAAAAACTTACAAATCAATTTTGACCAAGACACATTGATTACACAAACCTTATAGGCGCCCAATATGCCTTACGTGCCTTGAATCTGAGCCACAACACCTCCTAATTTACGCCGTCACGAATTATATTTAGACTAACCTCAGCCCTATTCCTTTATAGCTCTTATGTAGAGGGAAATATTGTTGTTGACATATTAATATTTGTTGTATAAATACAACAATATGATATATAATCGCATTAAAACATTAAGATCAGACAAGGGTCTATCCCGAAAAGAGTTAGCGGATGCTGTTGAGGTGAACTTCCAGACCATCGGCTATCTTGAGAGAGGGGATTATAATGCCTCGCTTGAGCTCGCCTTTAAACTCGCCGAGTTTTTCGAAGTGCCCCTAGATATGGCCTTCAGTCCAAGACCCTTCAAAACAATAGCAGAAGAATTAGCCGCGCTAAAAGCGGCGGAGTAGGAGAGAGATATGTTAAAATGGTATGCAGAGACGTTTAAATTCACAGGCAAAGAACTAACGCCTAAGGCGCTTCGTAGGACTAAGATGTTAATGTTATTGAGCTTGCCAGCTTATCCATTATTGGCGACGGCAAGACTTGGACAATTTAACGATAACGTAGATTTCCTTTTAAACACTGTTTTAGTTATTTCAGGCGTGTGTTTGTTAGCTTGGTCTCTTACTAAGTTTATGAACAGGTTTTGGTCACGTGATCAGTATTTGGATGAGTGGGAACGCAATCGGAAACACGAATCAATGGCCTTTGCCTTTCAGGTTATGATGTACTCATTTGGTAGCGTTATATTGTTAAGTACGGTGCTTCATAGATTCGAATTTGCCAAACAAATTCCATTACCGGCTTTAGATGTCTATAGTCTTGGAATTATCTCGGCCGGCTTTCTCATTTTTGGATATTACGTCATGCATGCATATTTGTTGCTTACCATCAAACCGATGGTTGAAGACAGTCCAAAGCGTAAGACGGGAATAACAGTCTAATCTGATAGCTTAACTATCTTAGCCCTCTTCACCTAATCCCTTGCAATTCTTGACAGGCCGCCGCATATCGCCTTCTTGAAATTCCCTTCGAACTCAGGAGCGCCTCGTGGCCCGTCAATTCTGTTACCATATGCAAGGTCTGACGAAGAAATTCGGCAATAAGACTATCCTCGACAATGTGCATTTGTCTTTTTATCCAGATGCGAAAATCGGTCTCATCGGCGTCAACGGTGCGGGTAAGTCGACCCTTATGAAAGTCATGGCAGGCGTCGACTCAGAAGTGACCGGCGAGCATTGGGCCGCGGACGGTACCAAAGTGGGTTACCTTCCCCAAGAACCTAAGCTTGATAATGACAAAGATGTTTGGGGCAATGTCATTCGCGGCTGTGAAGATAAAGAAATTTTCGATGCCTATAATGCGGTCGCCGCGAAAATGGCCGAAGATTATACTGACGAGCTCATGGAAGAAATGACAGTGCTTCAGGACCAAGTTGATGGACGTGATGCGTGGGATATTGACAGTAAAATCGAAATGGCCATGCAAGCCCTGCGCTGTCCGCCCAAAGACAGTCCCGTCAATAACCTCTCTGGCGGTGAAGCGCGCCGCGTTGCGCTGTGTCAACTCTTGCTGTCTAAGCCTGATCTTTTGTTGATGGATGAACCGACAAACCATTTAGATGCCGAGACGGTGAACTGGTTAGAGAATTACCTCGTCAATTATAAAGGCGCGATTATCCTCATTACCCATGATCGCTACTTCCTTGATAATATCACAAATTGGACACTTGAAATTGACCGTGGACGCGCACATCCACACGAAGGGAATTACTCATCATGGCTTGAAGCCAAAAGCGCGCGCATGGATCAAGAAGGCCGTGAAGGCGATTCCAAATCTAAAGCCCTTAAAAGCGAATTGGAATGGATCCGCTCTAACCCCAAAGCACGTCAGGCGAAATCCAAAGCCCGTATCAGCGCCTATGAAAAACTCCGCAATGAAGCTGATAACGAAGTCGTCTCTCATGCTGAAATACGTATCCCAATGGGTGACCGTCTTGGTAACATTGTTGTCGAAGCTGATAATGTCTCAAAAGGGTTTGGTGATAAGCTCTTAATTAAAGACCTCTCATTCCGTCTACCCCGCGGCGGTATCGTCGGTGTAATCGGGCCAAACGGCGCGGGTAAAACAACGCTATTTAAAATGATTACAGGCGAAGAAAAACCCGACGAAGGCACATTCAAAGTCGGCGAAACTGTTGAGCTTGGCTATGTCGATCAAAACCGTGACGCGCTGGATAATAGCCTCAATGTTTGGGAAGCGATTTCAGATAAGCTGGATATCATCCAGCTTGGCAAACGAGAGGTTCCAAGCCGGGCTTACGTTGGCGCCTTTAACTTTAAGGGTACAGATCAGCAGAAAAATGTTGGGCAACTCTCGGGCGGTGAACGTAACCGCGTAAACTTAGCTAAAATGTTAACCCGTCCTGCTAACCTTTTACTGCTCGATGAACCGACCAATGATCTGGACCGTGAAACACTCGCATCTCTTGAAGTTGCACTTGAAAAATTCCCGGGCTGCGCCGTGGTCATCTCGCATGATCGCTTTTTCCTCGACCGTGTAGCCACACATATCCTAGCTTATGAAGGTGATAGCCATGTTGAATGGTTCGAAGGTAACTTCGCGGATTATATCGAAGATAAGAAACGCCGCCTTGGAGCGGATGCCGATATGCCGAAGAAGTTGAAGTTCGTTAAATTCGACCGTTAATAACAACTAATTGAATATAGCTGCATAATAACTTTATGCGCTTAACCTTCTGGAAGGACAGTTACATATATATTAGGGTATGATTATGCGTATTCTAGTCTCACTTAGTTTTATGTTAGCCGCTTGCAGCGCCAGCTTTGCGCAACCTAGCGCGCCTAAAATTGTGGTGGATCAATTTGGGTATCTCCCCGAGTTAGAGAAACGCGCGGTCATTCGTGATCCGCAGCAAGGTTATGATAGCCGAGAGAGCTTTCGTCCTGGTTCTCGTTATGCCGTTATTGACACCCGCACGGGAAAGACAGTCTTCGAAGGCGCGCCGCGTGCATGGGCCAATGGCAAGGTCGATAGTGTTTCAGGTGATCGTGTTTGGTGGTTTGATTTTTCGCCCGTTACAAAACCCGGACATTATGTCGTGCGTGATCTAGAACGCCGCGTGGATAGTTTTAAATTTGAAATTGGCAACAAAGTCTACACCCCTGTTTTAAAAGCGGCGTTTAAAACTTTTTACCTCCAACGCGCGGGATTTGAGAAACGCGCCCCACATGCACCTCGAGGGTTTTCTGATCGCGCCAGTCATCTTGGTGCGAATCAAGATACACAAGCCACACTTTATAATCGTAAAGGTGACAAAACAACGAGCCGTGATCTACGAGGCGGTTGGTATGATGCAGGCGATTACAATAAATACACGAGCTGGACCGCGAATTACATCATAACGCTCCTGCATGCCTATGAAGAAAATCCGCGCGTATGGACAGATAACTTTGGTATTCCGGAAAGCGGTAACGGTGTTCCTGATATTCTCGACGAAGTTAAATGGGGCCTTGATTGGTTATCACGTATGCAAAACCGTGACGGCTCTGTCTTATCAGTCCTTGGTCTCGATGGCGGAACGCCGCCTTCATCTGCAAAAGGACCAAGCCATTACGGGCCTCCCAATACATCAGCAACTTTAACTTCTGCGGGGGCTTTTGCCTTAGCCGCTAAAATATACGGCCAAAACGCATCTTCGCGGCAGCAAGCCAGTATTTATGGAAAACGGGCAAAACATGCTTGGGATTGGGCTCAACAAAATCCCAATGTTGTTTTCAAAAATAATGACGACGCACAAGGCTCAGAAGGTCTTGGTGCAGGTCAACAAGAAGTCGATGATAAAGGGCGCCGCCAAAAACGGCTTCTCGCCGCAAGCTACCTTTTCGCCTTAACAGGGGAGGGTACCTACGCGCGCGCCGCCGAACAAAACTATAATCAATTAAAACCTATTGATCCGTATTACGCCAATGCCTTTGATGCAGACTTAACATTTACACTGACTTATCTGGCACGTCAGCCTCGCCTTGCATCAGGCTTTCGTAACCGCATTATGCGTGATTTTAAAGGCCATGTAACACAAGCGGATAATGGATTTAAAGCTGTGCAAGATAAACGTGATGCTTATGGCGCGCACATCGAAATATTCACATGGGGCAGCAATAGTTTCAAAGCGCGTAAGGGGTCCATTTTCACACAATCTGTGATTAATAAAATTGGCGGCGCATCTGACCGCGAGTATAATAATGCGGCAAGCCACTATTTACATTATTTGCACGGTGTGAACCCCTTAGGAAAAAGTTACCTCTCCAGTATGCAAAGCTTTGGGGCAGAAAATCCCGTGCGCAAACTTTATCATGGCTGGTTTAAAGGCAATAAGCGTCCTGCTCCGGGTTTCCTTGTCGGTGGCCCGAACCCCACTTATGAGCGCGATGAATGTTGCAATTCCTCATGTGGCGGCCAAGGCGACCGATTATGCCGTATGCCAATAATGAGTCCTCCCGCTGGACAACCTGATGCAAAATCCTATACTGACTTTAATGACGGTTGGCCGTTAAATAGCTGGCAGGTTACAGAAAACAGCAATAGTTATCAGACTGGCTATATTCGGTTGTTATCTAAATTTGCAAGATAACGTTAATACGGCTTGCACATCAAATTAGATATAAAGATATAAAGATTTTTTTATATACTTTAAGTAATGCCTTTGATATAGAGCAAGTATGGAACGTCATGCCCTCGCCCTAAAAACACTCGGACATCCCGAAAGATTACGCATTTTGGCGCTTCTTTCTCGCGGGGAACTGACAGTGAGCGAACTCGTTCAGATTTTAAATCTGTCCCAACCGCGAGTTACGCAATATATAAAATCCTTGGAAACAGCTGGTATTATTGAACGCCTCAAAGAAGGCAGTTGGGTGTTTTCTCGAATTAAGCGTGGTAATGCTGCTATCTCCGCCCTCGTAGCAACAACTCTTGCGACGCTACCTCCACATGATCCCGTTCTCGAATCTGATTTGCGTCGTCTCGAAGATGTCCGCGCGGAACGCTCTATAACGGCGGACGCCTTTTTCGCAAACGTCGCTAATGACGTCGGTACATTAGGGGATGAATACATCCCCAAAGCCAATATTGAATCCATGCTTCGCAAAATGGCGGGTAAAGGCCCTTTCGACAACATGGTCGACCTTGGGACAGGCACAGGGCGTATGCTCGAAGTTTTTGCAGATTGCGTTACGCGTGGCTCGGGTATTGATAATAATGTGCACATGTTAAAAGTCGCGCGGCATAAATTAGCCGAAAATAATTATAATCATATTCGTGTCCGTCAAGGTGACCTCACCACAACACCAATTGAAAGCGCATCTGCTGACCTCGTCACTCTACATCAAGTCCTGCATTATTTAGATGACCCGCAATCTGCGATACTCGAGGCCGCACGGGTTTTATCGCCAAACGGCATTGTCCTTATCGCAGATTTTGAAGCCCATGACCAAGAAGACTTTCGCGCAGAATATGCGCACCGCAGGCTCGGGTTTGAAAATAGTGATATCCAAAACTGGCTTACAAATGCAGGGCTAACGCTAACGCGTGTCGAAACAATTAAAACACAATCAATACAGCCAAATGTCAAAATTTGGCAAGGCGGCTCAGCCTCAACTGGGCGCTCTCAGAAAGTAAATTTGTAATGTCTGCCCAAAGAAAGCTCGGACCTGTAGCTAAGTCTGGTGATAATAAAAATAAAGTCCATGTAAGTTACGAGTTCTTCCCGCCTAAAAACGAGGCCATGGAAAAGACGCTTTGGGAATCCATTCAAAAACTAGAACCTATGAATCCAGATTTTGTCTCGGTTACTTATGGCGCAGGCGGGTCAACACGTGAGAGAACGCATAGGACTGTGGTCCGCATGGCAAATGAGACAAATTTAAAACCTGCAGCGCATTTAACCTGCGTGGAATCTGATAAAGCTGAAATGGACGCCAT
>JALZWM010000152.1 GCA_023300105.1 Hellea sp. | reverse complement strand
CATCATGGAGAGTTGATAATAAGGGTCGAGCGCCGCGATGGGCTCATCAGCCAAGAGGGTAGGGGCCTGAACTGCGAGGGCGCGGGAGAGCAGAACACGGGCTTGTTCACCGCCAGAGAGGCTATCGAAACGGCGGTCTATAAAGGGCTCGGATTGGGTTTTAGTGATTGCGTCTTTAATCGCGCTTTGCCCGCTGCCACTTATTTTGCCAAGCCCGCCGCGATAAGGCGCGCGGCCAAGCTCTACGACTTCACTTACGGTCATTGCGGGTAGGGCCTCCCTAGATTGCGCTAGATAGGCGATAGAGCGCGCGCGGGTTTTTAGGGGCATGGCGGCAAGGGCTGAGCCTTCCACATTGACCTCGCCCGATGACGGTTTGAGAATACCGCTCAGGGTCTTAAGCAGGGTTGATTTCCCGCATCCATTAGGGCCGATAAGGGCGATGAACTCGCCTGATTTAGCGCAGGCCGATATACTTTGAAGGACATCGCATTTGCCATATCCTGCGCTTAGGTTTTGAAAGCTAATCATGTGCGCGCCTCCTTTACGGCTAAGTAGAGGAAGAACGGCACGCCAATTAAGGACGTTAGGATGCCGAGATATAATTGCGTTCCCGGGCCGCTAAGCGTGCGCGTGATGATATCGGCGAAGACGAGAAAAGCCGCGCCTCCTAATGCGGAAAGGGGGATAAGCTTCATCGGGTCAGCGCCAAATATAAGACGAATGATGTGAGGGACAAAGAGACCGATAAACCCAATTGCGCCCGCTACGGCGACCCCGCTCCCGACACAGAGAGCCACGCCTGCGATAAGAAGCGCGCGAACCTTTGTGAGGGAGACGCCGAGGCTTTGGGCTGTCTCTTCGCCGAGGCTTAGAGTTTTAAGGTCTGGGCCAATAAGTAATAACAAACCTATGCCAATGAAGGTGAGCGGGGCGCAGATAATAAGCCCGTTCATCTCTGCATTTTTGAGTGACCCCATCAGCCAGTAAATGATTTCAGAGAGTGCCCAAGGGTTCGGCGCAAAATTCATAATAAGTCCCGTCAAAGCCGTGGCGAGCGCGCCGACACCGACGCCTGCAAGGATAAGCGTGGACGCACCTTTACGCGGCCCCGCGAGGGTTAGGATAAGCATAGCGCCGATGATTGTTCCGATAAGCGCGGCAAGGGGCACCCATTGACTAAAACCAAAATAGAGCGCGGTGACTGCGCCGAGTGCGGCGCAAGCTGAGAAACCCAATATGCCGGGCGCGGCGAGGGGGTTGCGCGTATAACCTTGTAGGGCTGCGCCAGACGCGCCAAGCCCTGCGCCGATGATGGCGCCGAGCAAGGCGCGCGGCAGACGAAGTTCGCGGATGATGAGTTGATGCACGTCTGTGCCGTTTCCCCATAACGCCTGCCATGTTTGCGTAGCTGATATATCCGCCGCCCCGAAAAAGAGCGACAGGCCAATCACGGCTATAGTGAATAGAATGAGGAGTGCTGTCTTCATGGGAGGTCGTCCATGGCGTTCGCCAAAATTTCTGCGGCCTCTATCAAGCTTGGACCTGCACAAGGCCAGAGCGCGCCGTCGATATGGACTGACGGAAATGCCTTGATGAAGGCATTTAATGTTTTGTTTCTAACTGCGAGCGCATTGATGCTCTCATAACCATTCTCAAAATAACTCGTAATGATAAGATCAGGTTTTAAGCCGATGAGTATTTCAGGGTCAGGGTTCGACCACCCGTTCACGCCTAAAATATTTACGCCGCCTGCCGCCTCTATAACAGCGTCAACTAATGTCCCTTTACCTGCCGAGCCACCAGAGCGGGCGAGATAGAGAATCTTGGGTTTGAAGCCTCGTGCTTTGTTACGCATTTTGAGCGTTTCAAGCCGGGGTGTAAGATCAGCCGTTATTGTGTCAGGGCGGTCAAGACTTTCAGCAATCATCTTGGCATTGACCATAACAGAGGCAAAGTCCTCACCCCATGTGAGATTTTGAAAAGGTTTTCCTATACGGTCCGCGAAGGCCCCTTCGCCTGACCCAAATAAAATCATATCTGAGCTACTGGCGGCGATAATTTCAGGATTATCCCATAATTGTGGCAGGGTACGTTGAGCCTCATTCGCACGGGACAAAGGGCTATGAGATTGCCAAGATAACTCTGACGCTAAATCAGGGGCGAGGGCTAAAATGTAGCTATCCCCACATAAAGATGTGCTGCCGATGGTCACGTCTTTCGCGAGCGTTGAATACGATGGAAATACCGTCGCCGCTAAGAGTGCACACATGAATGTCAGACGGCTTTTCATTTCGGGATAAAAGCCCTTCTACGCGCTTAAATCAAGCGCCTTTCAATTTAGGCTAGACGGGTTCTAGCGGCCCGCGTAGACTAAGTGAATGATAAGCGCTTCCGATAATGCCCCAATCATAATTGGCGTTGGCCAATCCGTAGAACAAGTCCCAAATGAGCTGTCATTAGCGTCCACTCATGCTGATATGGCAGGGCGGGCAGCGGCGGCGGCATTAATGGATGCGGGGATATCCGCCGAGCTTATCGACCATATTGCTTGCACACGTATTTTCTCAGACTCCAGCCCTGCTTATGCCTGTCCTTATGGCGGCGCGGATAAGTTTCCACTGGCCGTTGCTGCGCGTATTGGGGCGGCCCCGTCATCTGCGCTTTACGATTGTTTAGGCGGGCAAACACCTCAGACCCTTGTTGCGGAATGTGCGCAAGGGCTCTTAACCGGCGCTTATGACGTTGCGATGATTGCGGGCGGCGAAGCCCTTGCGAATATGCGCGCGGGTCAACGTAGCGGGGCTCAACTTGATTGGTCAGAAAACCATGAGGGTGCTTGGGAAGATCGAGGCCAGTTTAAGGGACCACCGCTTATCAACGCGACTGAAATCAATCATGGTCTATTTGAGCCAATGATGTTTTACGGCCTGATGGAAACGGCCCGCCGGATTACGCGCGGTGATGATGTTGAGGCTTATCGCAATGACATGGCGGCATTACTAGCACCCCTGTCAGCCGTCGCGTCTAATAACCCTTATGCGATGTTTCCTAAAGCCTATAGCGCGGCAGAACTGGCGGATGTAAACACAGATAATCGCCCGCTCGTATCGCCTTATTCAAAATATCATGTGGCCAAAGACGGGGTCAATCAAGGCGCGGCAATTATCATGACCACCGTAGGCAAAGCCAAAGCGCTAGGCATAGATCCTGCGCGGTGGGTTTACTTGCACGGGGCGGGACAAACGTCTGAACGGATTATGCTTGAGAGGGACAATCTTGGGCACTCCAACGCCATGGATGCTGCTTTTAATGGAGCTTTATCCCAAGGCGACGTTACGAGCGCGGACATCGCGCATTTTGATCTTTACAGCTGTTTCCCGATTGTTGTCAGCCTTGCGAAAGAGACGCTAGGTATAGCGGATGATGACCCACGCGCTTTAACCCAAACTGGCGGGCTACCGTTTTTTGGTGGACCCGGAAATAATTATACGCTTCACGCCCTAGCCGCGATGATGGAAAAACTTCGGAGCTGTCCTGATGATAAAGGATTGGTTTATGGTAATGGTGGCTGGATGAGTAAACATGCTGTTGGTATTTATGCCGTACAAGCGCCAGACACACCGTGGTCCTTTGCAAAGGATAAGTGGCAGGACACATCCCCCGTGGCGGTTTTCACAGACACGGCTAACGGGGCGGCTAGCATAGAAAGCTATATCGTACGTTACAAACGCGGCGTCGCTATTGGCGCTATTATCATTGGCCGTTTGAATGCAAGCGGGGAGCGCTTTTACGCAGCGCTTGAAGATACGAATGAAGCTGTTTTGAAATCCCTCGCCAATGGAGAGTTAACAGACCAGTCTATTACGGTGACAGGTGGAAAAAGCGGAAACCTGTTTTCGTTTTGATTTAGGCCACAGCCTCGGCAACCCCAAAGGGGTCTATGCCTGCTGTCAACATAGTTTTGTGTACAGCATCATAGTGAGTTGGAGGTAATATGCCTAACCGTTTTCGGGCGTCCTCTAGAGGTTCAGCGAGGAGCGCCTGAATATCTTGCTTGCAGATGTTTTTCGCTAAGGCACCATTTTTCTTGGCCTCGCGAACGGCCTTCCAAACAGGGGCGCCTTTCGGCGCGTGTTTACGGACTTCGATTGAAGCCAGATGCGCGATAAAGTAAAACCCTAACCCGCCGTGTTGGCTATGGGTGAAATTAAGAACACAAGCCTCGCCTAATGCGTCACGGCTATAACCGGTCATAATATGCATTAAATCATGCACGTCTCTGCGGCGATTTCCGTACCAAGACACATTCGGTTCATAATAATCTTCAAGGCGTTTGCCCCAACGATCATATTCATCGACAAGGCCTTGGGCTGAAAGCCCTTGGCTTTCCATAAAGTCGCAATAATGCTGTCCGACTGAACCCATTGGCAGTTTTCTTAAGGCGGCATGATCATCAAGCAGAAGGATGAGGTTTCGTCTCTCTGTATAACGCGCTTGCCCTTCGGGCGTTTGCATAAAGCGCTTATAATCTTTTTCTAGGTTAGATCCATCTAAGGCTTCGATAATATCGAAAACTTGTGTGGTATCTTCCTTATCCTCGATGAGTTTAAGAAAGTGCTTATAAGCTTTGAAGGGGCGTATGCGAGTTGAGTTCATATTGTCTCATAACATATCTGCGTGAAATTTCAATCAATGCCTTTGCATGGCATGTTGTCGTTTTCGAATGCTAAAGCACGCCGAGTTCTTTTAAAGAAGGAAGAACACCGACGTCCCTGTCGACATGAAACGCCGAAATGCCTATGTTTTGGGCGGCTCTTATATTGGCGAGCGTATCATCAAAGAACCAAATATCACTTGGTTTGACGTTCATATCTTTAATCGGAATGAGGAAAGAGTTTTTGTTAGGCTTCGCGACGTTAATTAAATGTGATGCGTAGTTATGATGGAAATATTTTTCGATATCTATCTGCTTGGGAAGCCACGCCCAGTGCAATGCATTCGTATTGGAGAGACAGGCCGTTACGTAATTTTTACGCAGTTTCATTAAGGCCTCTTTTGTCCCAGTGTAGGTTTCGCCGACCCATTCCTGCCAAAGCTTGCTGGCCTCAACAGGGGATAGCTCAAGGTTAAACGTGGATATGAGGGCTTTAATAAAAGTATCGTCGTCACACTTTCCAATTTCATACGCTGTGAACACGTCCGACGCGGCAAAGGCTCTAAGAATGTCTTCTCGAGGCCTGCCGGTTAAGGCGCTAAGCTCATCTATACCTGTCCAGCGGACGATAACGCCGCCAAGGTCAAAGAGCAGGACTTTATGATATGAAGTTGTGATATTTAAGCTGTGTAAGACGGGCGTGTTTTCATACGCTCATGCCATTCAAGCAGAGCCGTTTGCGATTCTAGCGGATAGACCTTCACCCATCTCGCAAAATCAACAACTATCGTTGCCGTGATATCAGCTACAGAATAAGCTTCTCCTGCAACATGGGTATTATCTTGGAGCTGCGCGTTCAAATCTTCAAAGAACCATGCGATACGCTGAAGGCCACGTTCTGCAAGCTCTGGAATTTGTTTGATATTACGCGGTCCTGCAATCGCGCGATCTTTCATATTCGGGGATGAATTACGCAGGGCCTCTGCGACTGCGGCAAGCCCGTTAGATTCCATACGCCAATTCCATTTGGCGATTTCGGCTTGTTCAATCGGGGTCGTGCCGAGCATGGGGGTTTCGGGATAGGCAGCTTCTAAAAAAGCTGTGATTGAGGCGTTTTCAGTCAGGACATCTCCGTCTTCTGTGACAAGTGCAGGTACGGTACAATTTGGGTTAATGGCTTTAAAGGCTTCACCCATTTGCTCGCCAGTTTTCAAATCAATTTGAACATTCTCATGTGCAATATTTTTTTCAGACAGCAACATACGTGCACGGCGCGGACTAGGAGCAGTTGTGCAGTCATAAAGTTTAAGCATGATATGATCCTAACTGGTGAATAGAGACGCCACATTAGGTCATACAATCGTATATTCCAATCAGCTTTTACATGAGATTTAATAATTGGAGCTTAAGCACTCTTATTAATGAGGCTTCTAGTTTATGAGGCTTCTAGGCCCCTTGACTCAACCGCATATTTACAACGTCGAGCACCTCTAGCACCGCTTCGGGGATATTTGTGCCGGGCGGGAAGACGGCTTTTGCGCCCATCTCTTTGAGGGTCTCGACGTCTTCGGGCGGGACGACGCCGCCAACGATTATCATGATATCGTTATGTCCTTGATTTTTGAGGGCCTTGCGCAGTTCAGGGACGAGGGTGAGATGCCCTGCAGCAAGTGAGCTTGCAGCGATAACATCAACATCTGCGTCTATGCCCATGGCTGCGGACTCTTCAGGGGTTTGAAAAAGGGGCCCGATGACAACGTCAAAGCCGATATCTTTAAAGGCTGTGGCGACGACTTTTTGACCGCGGTCATGACCGTCTTGACCCATCTTGGCTATCATCACTTTGGGCGCGCGGCCTTCTAGCTCAGCAAAGGCTTTGATGCGGTGCACCGCCTCTGCGTAACTTGGATTGCGTTCATCAAAGGCGGAGGAATAAACGCCGTTCACGCCAGTGGGCTTGGCTTCAAAACGGCCATAGACTTTTTCAAGCGCAGAGGAGATTTCCCCGACTGTTGCCATTTTACGGGCTGCGTCCACGGCAAGAGCCAGCAGATTTCCTTCGCCTGTGCTCGCGGATTTCGTGAGGGCATCGAGCGCGGCCATTGTTGTGTCTGTATCGCGGTCTGCTTTAAGTTGGTGAATACGCGCGATTTGGCCTAGGCGCACTTTGTCATTATCGACTTTGAGAATGGGGATATCGTCTTTTTCATCCGAGAGATATTTATTCACGCCAACCACGGTTTGCGCGCCGCTATCAATGCGGGCTTGAGTGCGGGCAGCGGATTCCTCGATGCGGAGTTTGGGTATGCCAGCCTCAATCGCGGCGGCCATTCCGCCCAGGGCTTCGACCTCTTTTATATGTTTGAGCGCGTTCGCGGCAAGATCATGCGTAAGGCGCTCGACATAATAGCTTCCGCCCCAAGGGTCGATTTGGTCGCAATGTTTGCCCTCTGTTTGAAGGAAAATTTGCGTGTTACGCGCAATACGCGCTGAAAAATCCGTCGGTAGGGCGAGGGCTTCATCAAGGGAGTTTGTATGTAGTGATTGGGTATGACCATCAACAGCGGCCATAGCTTCGATATGCGTGCGGCCAACGTTATTGAAAACATCCTGCGCTGTCAGGGACCAACCAGAGGTTTGGCAATGGGTTCTTAGCATCGTTGATTTTGGGTTTTTTGGACTAAAAGGTGTTATGAGCTGCGCCCATAAGAGACGCGCGGCGCGAAGCTTGGCGACTTCCATGAAGTAGTTCATGCCCACACCCCAAAAGAACGAGAGGCGCGGGGCGAAATCATCAATATCCATGCCTGCCGCTATGCCTGTGCGGATATATTCAAGACCGTCAGCAATGGTATAACCCAACTCAATATCAGCTGAGGCGCCAGCCTCTTGCATGTGATAGCCCGAGATAGAGATTGAGTTGAACTTGGGCATATGGGCCGAGGTATGGGCGAAGATATCGCTGATAATCCGCATGCTCTGTTTTGGTGGGTAGATATAAGTGTTGCGCACCATGAACTCTTTGAGGATGTCGTTTTGGATAGTCCCCGCGAGCTGTTCTTGTTTGACGCCTTGTTCTTCGGCGGCGGCAATATAGAGCGCAAGGACAGGCAGCACAGCCCCGTTCATCGTCATAGACACTGACATTTTATCCAGCGGGATTTGGTCGAATAAAATACGCATGTCGTAGATGCTATCAATGGCGACGCCCGCCATGCCAACATCACCGGGCACGCGCGGGTGGTCACTATCGTAACCCCTATGTGTCGCGAGATCAAAAGCGACGGAGAGGCCTTTCTGCCCTGCGGCAAGATTGCGGCGGTAAAAAGCGTTGCTGTCTTCTGCGGTCGAGAAGCCCGCATATTGTCGAACGGTCCAAGGACGTTGCGCGTACATAGTGGGATAAGGCCCGCGAATAAACGGAGCGAGGCCTGGATAGGTATCTAAATTATCAAGGCCAACCGTATCAGTGGGGCCATAAGCAGCTTTGACGTCTATGCCTTCTGGCGCAGGCCAAGCATCGCCACTGCGGTCAGTATTTTTCGGTACGCCGAGGTCTATTTTTGTGAAGTCGGGCTTCATGAGTAAGCCCTCCTAACCTTGGCCTCTCGGTTATGCTCTGCGGGATGGAGCGTGACGCCGAGAATGGGGTCTGCTTTCGCTTCGCGGGTTTGGGCTGCGGTTTTGATACGGGCCTCAAAGGCAGTGTTATCGGTCAGGCCACCTTCAGATTCTATAGTTTGAAACTCAGTCCACGCTGTTTGGGCAAGGTCATCTGTCATGCGTTCATGGAAGTAACTCCCATAAGCGGCGTCTTGGACTTGGCCGAGATGGCTTTCCTCCATCATCATGAGTTGCATGTTGCGAGCGATGCGGTTGCCAAACCCTGTCGGTGTTCCGACGGTATGGGTGAAGGCGCGAGTTGTAATAAAATCCGCGCCGCCAATAACCGCGCCAAAACCTGCGCTCATCACGCGGAGCATGTTCGTCCACGGGTCAATGCTCTGCATCATACGAGTTGAGGTCACAGCATGGAGGCTCAGGGGCGCATCTTCTACGCCAAAACTCTCGGCGATACGCGCATATACGCGCCGCGCCGCGCGTAGCTTTGCAATAGAGAGGTGCCCGTCTTGGTTGGTTGTGATTTCCGCGCTGATGTGTTTGGCGGCATCTTTACCGAGCGTTCGAAAAGCCTGCGCCGCGCCCGCTGCAAATGCGGCAAGCTCCTGTGCTTCCGTTCCGCCTTGGTCATGAACGCTCGCGGCGTTAATCGTGATGAGCCGCCATGTTGGCGGAATGGACTTGGCGAGTTGGGCAAGACCTTGTGTTGAAGGGGCAAGGCCTAGGCAAATATAGGCGTCTTTGAAATCATCAAAAAGCGCGGCATGGGCCGTGTTTTTATTCGGGCCAATAATTATAGGGACAAGGTCCGTATAAACCTGATCGAGAAGGCGTTTCATCTCGTTCTTATTTTTAATCTGAACGCCGCGCTCACATAGCGATATACGCAGGGCGCTGGCCCCGCCTGTTAAATCTTCAAGGGCTTGTGTGTTGGCATAGGCAATATCAGCATCACTGACGCAGGCCGTGATATGCCATGGACGCCCGTCAAGCAAAGAGGCTTTGCCGCGCGGTAGGGGGGCTATATTTTCAGGACGATGCGTTTTACCTGAGAATGGACCGCGTATTAAGCCATCATCGGTTGATTTTAAAAGGCTTTCGAACTCTGCTCCGCGCAGACCTTTTTCAACAAGGGCGCGCCAATCCTCTTCGCCGGCGAGGGGGAACGCTTTAGTGAGTTCTAATTTGGACTTATTTTTAATTTTAGACATCTTCATAGTCTATGGCATATCTAGTTAAGTTCAACTTATCTTGGAACAAATGTGTCATAATCACATAGCGGTTTATCAGAGCGAAATTTGAGTAACACTCCCCAAACCATTAGGTCATAATAAAATATA
>JALZWM010000151.1 GCA_023300105.1 Hellea sp. | reverse complement strand
GGCCCCATAATCGCATGAACTTCACCCGCAGGCACATCCAGAGACAATCCATGAAGGATCTGTTTTTGGCCATCATCAACAGTGGCCGATAGGTTATTTATTTTAAGCATTATAAGCATCCTGCTTCATTTTTTGTGCCAATGGCATCCATTAATTTCATTTCAGTATTGTAAATTGGATAAACTGCGTATCTGACTGAGCAGGGAAACTCGGAACTCTCTTTTTCATACACATTCGGAAATATCACTGCATGTATAGGCTTACCATTTTTATCGGAATACTCAGCACGGTTGTCGTAACGCCTAATTATATTCATTTTTGCAATTCTGCACTTCTCAAGATAAACATAGCTTCCAGAAAACAAACTTGTCTCTTTTTCAGCTAACGCTCTACACATTTTATACTGATGATAATGCAGCGTAGTCGGCGTAAATCCATTTTTAATCAATCGACGATGAACATCATTTTTTGTTTCACCCGTTTTAAAAGCGCGCGGTGTTAACGTCACAAACGTGCCCCATTTTTGAGTTTCAAACGAAATTAGTCGAGTCACAGGATTAAAAAAAGATTTCAGTGGTGTCAAAGTTAGGATCACAAATAATATAAACGCCCCAAGTATCCCAAATAAAATTTTTGTTACTTTCTTCACACCCACTCCCCAATCGGCGCGTCGCACTTGTCCTTCTTCCATAGGGAGAAGGTGACGCGAAGCGGCGGATGAGGGGTTCCATAATTCGACACCGCACGATGATTTAGAGGCTTAGAGCCCCTCCCCCCCCTATCGGGACCCTCTCCCAATGGGAGAGGGGCGATAATCCTAAAGGACGGCGCTTCTGCGTTTATGTTAAATGTTGGTATCATAAATTCCTGTTTAACCTTTAAACCGAAACCGCCAGCGGTTTCGGCGGTTCACTGCAATCGATAAAATCGATTGCGGGCATTACCCGCCCTTAAAGCAAGTAACTTCGATTTCAATTTTGCCTGCGGGGTCGACCATATCTGCGATAACCATTGTGGCGGCAGGGAGGATATTGTCGAAATGCTTTTTGATAATCGGCAGAACTTCTTTGACATATTTACGGTCAGAGACTGTGTATTGCACCCGCACTGTATGGCCAAGCTCATACCCTGCCGCGTCGAGCGCTTGGCGAATATTTGTGAACGTATTCATCGTTTGCTGCGCGGCGCTCTCTGGCAATTCTTTCTTGATATAATCATAGCCCATAGTGCCAGAGACAAAGCACCAATCGCCCTGCACCACAGCGCGGGACATCGCGTAGTTTAACTCCCCTTCGGAGAGCTGAATGAATTTACGTTTTGGGTCTGCTTTTTTAGCCATCGTATTGTTCCTTATGAGATGGTTGAATATTTATGGGCAGGGTTTGCTCTGCCAGTTTGTTGTGTTTTCGCCGCGGTGGCATTTTTGTTTAAGCCCGTAAGCGGCAAGTATCTGTGCATCTTTCGGGCCAGAGAATATCATAAACAGCTCTTCTGCTTTGACCGAGTCGTCTTTGAGACCCAAGACCGTGTAAACCATCACAGCCCCATCAGGACGGTCAAAGGTCGAGGTCTTGGTTTTCAAGATAGTTTTGCCGTCTTCAGGTGCAAAATAAAGCCGCATTTTATCAATCGCCGCCCATTTATCTTCACCCGCTTCAAGATCAATAAACTTAGCTAAGTCTTCGGAATAACTAGAAAAATCTATAGTTTCAAGCGTGAGTGGCTTAGGCGTTTCAGCTATAGGCGTAACAGGCGCAGCCTTATCAGCTACATCAACAGCCGCCTGTCCACAGGCGGTCAAAGCTAGCATACAACATATAAGACCGAACCGCTTCATTACCCAACACTTCCCTCAAGAGAAATGGCAACAAGCTTCTGCGCTTCTACGGCAAATTCCATCGGGAGTTCTTGGAGAACATCACGGCAAAACCCATTGACCAAAAGCGCCACGGCGTCTTCCTCGGATAGGCCGCGTTGACGGCAATAGAAGAGCTGGTCATCAGAGAGTTTAGAGGTCGTCGCTTCATGCTCAAACTGCGCGCTTGGCGTATTGCTCTCGATATAAGGCACAGTATGCGCGCCGCATTCATCACCAATCAACAAACTATCGCACTGCGTAAAGTTCCGCGCGCCAACCGCCTTTTTATGGGCGCTCACAAGGCCGCGATATGTGCTGTTTGATTTACCCGCGCTAATCCCTTTAGAGATAACGCGCGATTTTGTATTCTTGCCCAGATGGATCATCTTTGTGCCTGTATCGGCCTGCTGATAGCCATTTGTAATCGCGATGGAATAGAACTCACCTTGAGAGTTATCGCCGCGTAGAATACAGCTCGGGTATTTCCACGTTACCGCAGAGCCTGTTTCAACCTGTGTCCAAGAGACTTTAGAGTTATCACCTCGGCAATCCGCGCGTTTCGTCACGAAGTTATAGACCCCGCCCTTGCCTTCGCTATCGCCCGGCCACCAGTTTTGCACAGTTGAATATTTCACTTCGGCGTCTTCATGGACAATGATTTCAACGATAGCCGCGTGGAGTTGATTTTCATCACGCATTGGGGCGGTACAGCCCTCCAGATAGCTCACGTAGGAGCCTTTATCCGCGATGATAAGCGTACGCTCAAACTGCCCTGTACCTTGCGCGTTCATACGGAAATAGGTCGAAAGCTCCATCGGGCAACGTACGCCCTCAGGGATGTAGACAAATGAGCCATCAGAGAACACCGCATTATTGAGCGAGGCGTAGTAATTATCGGTTTGCGGCACAACAGAGCCCATATATTTACGCACGAGTTCAGGATGTTCCTTCACCGCCTCAGAGAAAGAACAGAAAATCACGCCCTTCTCGGCCAGTTCTTTCTTAAAGGTCGTCACAACGGAGACTGAATCGAAGACCGCATCGACGGCCACACGCGGCGCGCCTTGAACACCCGCGAGGACTTCTTGTTCTTTGAGCGAAATACCAAGCTTTTCATAAATCGCGAGGATATCAGGGTCGACTTCGTCCAGAGATTTCGGCTTGTCCGCATCAGATTTCGGCGCGGCGAAATAATACATGTCCTGAAAATCAATTTTCGGATAATCAACCATCGCCCATTCAGGCTCTTCGAGGGTGAGCCAACGGCGATAAGCCTCCAGACGCCATTCCAACAACCACTCAGGCTCTTCCTTTTTAGCCGAGATAAAGCGGACAATGTCTTCGTTCAGGCCTTTGGGCGCAAATTCCTGCTCGATGTCACTCTCGAAGCCGTATTTATATTTATCAGCCTCAAGCGAGCGCACACCTTCAACGGTGCTATCCTCGATGGAGTCTTTTGCAATTTTGATTTCTTCTGACATTAAGCAGCTTTCTTATTTTTGCTTTTATGTTTTATGGGCGCGCGTTTACGGATTTTCGCCCATGCTTCAAGGAATTTTTCGGCGTCGTTCATGGTACTATTATAGCCAAGGCTAATACGGATAGCGCCTTTGGGCGCTTTCTCGGACAAGCCCATCGCGGTTACGGCGCGGCTCGCCCCGACTTTACCCGAAGAACATGCCGTTCCCGTAGATACGGAGATACCTTCAAGGTCTAGCGCCATCATGGTCGTCATGGAACTGGCGTCGGGCACAGCAAAGAAACTTGTATTAGGGAGGCGCTCGGCCGCTTCTCCGAAGATTGTTAGCTCAGGTTCCATCTCTTTGAGGCCCGCTTCGATAGCATCGCGAATAGCGCGTGTATGCTCAAGCCCGCTCATGGCGCTCACAGCTGCGCCGAAGCCTGCTATGCCCGCGACGTTCATTGTGCCTGCGCGGCGGCGGCGTTCATGCCCCCCGCCCTGTAAAAGGGATGTATATGGCGCGTCAGGCGCAACGAAGAGCGCGCCCACACCCTGCGGGCCAGCGGCCTTATGCGCGGAGACGGTGATATAATCTGCCAGATAGGTCATAGGCGCTTTGCCAAGCACCTGTACGGCGTCAATTAGGATTAAACCGCCTGCGTCATGCACAAGGTCAGTCGCCTGCTCTGTCGGCTGCATAACGCCCGTTTCGCTATTGGCGGCAGCCAGAGACACGAATGGACGTCCATCGCCCTCGTCCCAGTTTTCAAGCACGTCTTTAAGCCAAGCCATATCGCTCACGCCATTTTCATCGGCGGGAATAACGTCCACCGTAACATCGTAGCTTTCGGCAGCTATAATCGTCGCAGGATGATCCATCGCCGATATCAACAGGCGCTTACAGCCGGCGTGAACCGCGGAATGCACCGCCGTGTTATCGCCCTCTGTCCCGCAGCCATTAAAGATAATATCTTGCGCGCAAACCCCCATCGCAAGGCCAACCGCTTCGCGGGCATCGGAAATCAGCTTATTAGCCGCGCGGCCATCGCCATGCTGCGCGGACGGGTTACCCGCAACAGCCATAGCGTTAGAGACAGCGTCAATCACCTCAGAGCGAATAGGGCTCGTCGCGTTATGGTCGAGGTAAGTTCTTTTTGAAGAGGACTGAGTCATTGCGCCGCCTCCATCTCGCCTGCGTCCATCTCGGCCACGGGAAAACGTCCATCAACGACATCTTGGACGCTCACAGAGGCGAGGAATTGCTCAATATGGTTTTCTAACGCGCCCCAGAGGTTATGCGTCAGGCACTTATCCGTTTTGCCCGTACAGGCGATTTTGGCTTCGGGCGTACAGCCGTGGGCTTTGATATCTTCATCCACGGCAAAAATGATACGGTCGAGGGTCATCTCAGCGGCGGGAGCCGTTAAAACATAACCGCCACTGGCTCCGCGAGAGCTTTCAACGAGGCCTGCGCGGCGGAGTTTACCAAAAAGCTGCTCTAAAAAGCTCAGGGATATGCCTTGGCGGCGTGAAATTTCGGTCAAAGAGGAGCGCATGGAGCTGCCTTGCGCGGCC
>JALZWM010000150.1 GCA_023300105.1 Hellea sp. | reverse complement strand
CGCGTTGCTTAAACGTCTCTTTGACGTGTCTGATAAAGATATCCCAGGCTTTGAATTGCCAACAGGAAATCCTCTGTTAATCGAGCTTGAAGACGGTACGATAAATATTAAATCCGCCGCTTACTTGGATAAGAAACGCGCGAAAGAACTGCCGCCTATCCCAAAGTCTAAAACTGCGTAATTTAAGCGACACCCACTTTATGTCACTCGCGCTGGATCTTGCGCGGGGACAGCAAGGGCGCACGGCGGAAAACCCTGCTGTAGGCTGTGTGCTGGTCAAAGACGGCAAAATTGTTGGACAAGGCGTGACCTCTGATGGGGGCCGCCCCCACGGCGAAGCCAATGCGCTCCAAGTCGCAGGCATAGCCGCCAAAGGCGCAACCGCCTATGTCACGCTAGAGCCTTGCTCGCATTACGGCCAAACCGCGCCCTGCGCCAATGCCTTAATAGACGCGGGTATTACGCGCTGCGTCATCGCCGTCATCGACCCGGACCCGCGCGTCCATTGGCGCGGCGCGGCGCTCCTCCAAGAAGCAGGCATAGATACGGCGGTCGGCCTGTGTGAGGACGAAGCGTTTCTGATTAACGCGGATTTCTTTGGACGGTTTAGTTAGTTTCCTAAAACTCCGTAAGAAGGACACTCGTCAGAAGACTATAAACAAAATTGAGGTTTTCGTTCCGTTAGGTTAGCGTCGAAATGGAAAGTTAAGGTAGAAAATGGACCCTGTTGAAAAATTAACCGATTTGGCTCACAGTTTTGTATTCGAGAAAGGTGATTATGAGGGAGTTAAAGTACAATTTTTGAAGTTCACGGAAAACTACTCTAAACTAAATATAGAGGAAGCAGATAGGTTACGTGACTCCTTTGACGCAAAAATTCGACTTGGTTGGTTTGGGGTATCCACGAGACTATTTTTACATAGTATTATTGACGCTAATGCCACGCAAAAGGATGAGCTTTGCATGATTTTATTCGCATTTTATAGCTTTGATAATTTGGATTTTGGATATGATAGTTTGTTAGATTTAGCGAGAGTCTCAAATGCGTTGAATGCAAATAACGCAATTGCTAAGAAAAATTGGCCTATATTTAAAAAACTCACTAGCCGAAAAATAGCTATAGATAATTTGGAAAGTAACGTTTTTGGTAAACCTTAAAGGGACTTATAGGTAAATATGTCTCCGTTCTTGAATGTATTAAAATCTTCAAAGTAAGACACTAAACCCGATGCGCCTCTGGGTCATACCTCTTAATCAGCGCCTCAATCTCGGCTTCATCATCTGTAATCGCCAGTAAATCCTTATAATGCTCCGCCGCCGCCGCTTCCAAGAGTGGCCAGACGGGGTAGGAGTATGGATGTGGGTCTTTGCCTGTCCAGTAGTCTTTACCAAACATAATCATGGGCGAGTAATTCCCTGCTGTGCCGTAGTGATTTTGCGCCGCGTCTTGGAATATTTCTTGGCGGGTGCCTGCGCTCCCGGGGGCGAAAATGACGCCGTGCCGCGCTATCATCAACAGCTCATCTTCACGGATAGAGTTGGCGAAATATTTCGCAATATGTGTGGGGAAGGGCGCTGGCGGCTCATGCCCGTAAAACCATGTCGGAATACCGATGCTTGTGTATTTTTCTTTGTCCGCATCTGATTGCGGATAGGCCTCGCGGATTTTCCATGCACGCTGTAACCAATCCGTATCTGCATATTCTTTACCAGCCTCAGCGCCTTTGGGGCGCTGACCCATTAGCGCAATGGCCTCTAACATTTCGGCTTCGGGCCTGCTTGCGAAATAAGCGCCAAAATGCGTGGCCTCCATCGCGCCGGGGCCGCCGCCGCTGACCATTAGAAAACCAGCTTGGGTGAGCCGCCGCGAGAGCTTTGCGATTTTGGTGTAAAAAACATCTGCGCGCTCCATCCCATGCCCGCCCATAACGGCGACAACTTTACGCCCCTTTATAAGCTCATAGAGGGCGTCGGTGATGGAATGGTCATGCAAGTAACGAAATAATCCCACATCCAGAGCTGTGTCGCGCTTCCCGTGGCCTAAATATTCTGCGTAAACTTGATAATCATAGCTGTTCTTATAATCCTGTGCGTTGCCGCCCTTATAGCCTCGAAAGAGAGTCTCAGGGGAATAGAGCGTGCGCCTATGCGTCGGGAAGGTGAGCTTGGGGCTATCGGGGACGATCATGCCGCCGCCTTTGACAATGGCATGGGCGGAGGCGCGGCAGAGCTTACAGCTTAGAAAAATAGAGCCGTGGAATTTTTTGGCCTTTAATTTGCTTTTATAGGCACGTAAATCTAGCGCTTGTATGGCGGCAGGTGTGCAGGGCTCAGATTTTAACCAGCTATCGAATGTCTCTAGGGTCTGAATTTCAAGCATCATGGGAGAGCCAAGCTGGTAAGTTAAGTGATGGAGGAAGTCTCTTTCAATTCGCCCCATTTATAAAGCTTTTATTCATTTTTATAAAATGGGTAAGATAACTAATCATGGTAAGTTATTCTTTCAAATGGCGTTGCAGTTAAAGGCTTTATTAACTTGCTTAAATTGACGGTCAATTGGTCTTTCAAACGGCCTAAGATTTAACCAAAAATAAACCATAATGTTCTAACTCGCTCTTATGAGCACAAAAGCGATAGAGATGTTAATCGAGCCCGGCGCGGAGGCTTTAATTACCCAAATGGGGCGGCGGATGAAAACCAAAGCCCGCTCCAAAGTCATAGACCGCGCGGTGTCCCATATCAGAGGCGATTTTCATGCCTCTGACGTGACCGCATGGTTTTCTGAAATTCGCTTTGCCCCTTCGCGCCGCACAACAGTGCGCTTGTCCCCCGATAATGCAGATTACCTCAACTCCATCGCGCAAACCGTGGGCCAAGGCCGGCCCGCTGTGCTCTTGGATCTCGTCTATTTCGCCGCAGCAAACCTAACGAAAGAAGATTTGGAGAGTTTGGTTTAGAAATCAATTGTCAAAACTTCTTTTAATTGACATGCTTGATTATGGCTAAAGGCGTATTCATTCATAATCCAGGAACGAAATATGATGACGACCCTGCTACGCGATATCATTTCCCTAAGCGATATTTGAAACGCGCTGAGCCATTTATAGGTGATCATATTCTCTATTATCAGTCAGGCAAGACAGGCGGATATACGGGAACCGCGATTGTAGAAAATATTGTGCCAGACCCCAAAGATCCCAATGGTCACTTTTATGCTAATATTCAAGCGCGCAGTTATGTGCCATTCCCCGAAAATGTTCCTTTTAGAATAAACGGTAAAATCGCGAATAGCTTTCTCGATAATGGCGATGGAAGCGTGAATAACGGAAAGCAGGTATGGGCTGTTAGGCAAATTTCAGAGTTAGATTATCTTAAAATTGTTGCCTTGGCGGCTGTCGATAGAGGTGAACTTCCTCGCTTTGACGGCGAATTGGAGTTTGCTGAGGCCGCGCTAGACCCTTTCGTCTATGATGTTGAGAGACAGACTGTTGAAGTCGTTTTGAACAAAAAAGTTCGAAGCCGTATGTTCAGAGAAAAGGTGATTGAGGCGTATGATAAACAATGCGCTCTGACCGGGATGCGTTTGATTAATGGAGGGGGCCGCGCTGAAGTCCAGGCCGCTCATATAAAATCGGTTGAAGCAAATGGGCCGGATAGTGTGAATAATGGTATAGCTCTCTCGGGAACAATTCATTGGATGTTTGATAGAGGTTTGTTGTCACTCTCTGATGATTACGAAATTTTAGTCTCGCGGAAAGTCAATAACACGGAGGAAGTTGACCGCCTTATCAATAAGGACCGTAAGGCAATATTGCCGAGTATGGAATCAAGCTGGCCTCATCCGAGGTATTTGAAGTGGCACCGAGAGCATCATAAGTTTGAGGCGGCTTAATGGAACTCTTCAGTCGTTTTGTTATTATCGTATTTGGAATCTGGCTACTCTGGGTCAGTGGAGCGATGGTCACGCGTCCGTCATTTGCCATTGCGTGCTTGCGTAAATTCGCCAGTACAAATTTGATAAATTATACAGAAATTAGTTTGCGGTTCATTGTTGGAGCCGCATTTTTTAGTTATGCGCCTCATTCAAATTATATGACCGCATATCAAATAATTGGTATTTTCTTAGCCGTGACAGCGGGGGTCCTCATGTTGATACCGCGCCGCTGGCATCATAATTATGCACTTTGGTGGGCTGATAAATTGACATATAATCAGGTTGTATTCTGCGCGCCATTTTCATTTGTGACAGGCGTCTTAGTGATTGCGTTGTCAATAACTTAAACAGGAATAATGCGGCCCGTCAGCTGCCGTGACTAACCGTGGTTTTTCCGTGCATTTAAAGTCTTTCTACCCTATGTTTAGTCTGATTCGAGGACACGAACCTATGGCAGACCCAGCAACAAACGAAGAAGCGGTTTACGGCGCGGATAGCATTAAAGTTCTTAAGGGCTTGGACGCGGTACGAAAACGTCCTGGGATGTATATTGGCGATACGGATGATGGCTCTGGGCTGCATCATATGGTCTATGAAGTTGTCGATAATTCCATTGATGAAAGCCTTGCGGGACATGCCGACCGCGTAGAGGTTACGCTGCATACGGATGGGTCTTGTTCTGTGCGCGATAATGGGCGCGGTATTCCCGTTGATATGCATGAAGAAGAAGGCATGTCAGCGGCCGAGGTTATCATGACACAGCTTCATGCGGGCGGAAAATTCGATCAAAATTCTTATAAAGTATCTGGCGGTCTTCATGGCGTGGGCGTCTCTGTGGTGAACGCGCTTTCTGTGTCCTTGCAGCTCACGATTTGGCGGCACGGCAAAGAACACTATATGGAATTTAGCCACGGGGACTCTGTGGCATCTTTAAAAGAAGTTGGCGATGCGCCCGAAGAAACACGTCGTAACGGGGATAAGAAAATTCTGACCGGAACACGCGTGCGTTTTCTACCGTCCGAAGAAACCTTCACCATGGTCGAATTTGACCGTAGCACACTTGAACGGCGTTTGCGCGAGCTTGCCTTTTTGAACTCGGGTGTGATGATTATTCTCACTGATGAACGTCCCGAAGAAGACATCGTCACCGAGCTTTATTACGAAGGTGGTATCGAAGCTTTTGTTCGTCATTTGGATGCCAATAAAGAAGGCCAGCTAGAGAAACCCATTATTGTTCTAAAAGAGCAAGAGGGGATTACCGTCGAGGCGGCGCTTTGGTGGAATGATGGCTATCATGAAAATGTGCGTTGCTTTACGAATAACATCCCACAGCGCGATGGCGGAACCCATTTGGCAGGCTTTCGCGGCGCGCTAACTCGGACGATAAATAAATACGCTGCGGATTCTGGGATTGCGAAAAAAGAGAAAGTCAATATTTCGGGCGATGATGCGCGTGAAGGCCTGACCTGTGTCTTGTCCGTCAAAGTGCCCGATCCTAAATTTTCTAGCCAAACAAAAGATAAGCTCGTTTCATCTGAAGTTCGCCCTGTTGTCGAATCTGCGATGAACCAAGCGCTTGGCGAATGGTTTGAAGAAAACCCGAATGAAGCCAAGCTCGTGATTATGAAAATCGCAGAAGCTGCCGCCGCGCGCGAAGCGGCCCGGAAAGCTCGCGATCTTACGCGCCGTAAATCTGCGCTCGATATTTCCTCGCTTCCCGGCAAGCTTGCCGATTGCCAAGAACGCGATCCTGCGCTGTCTGAAATCTTCATAGTGGAGGGCGACTCTGCGGGAGGCTCTGCCAAACAAGCGCGTGACCGTAAGAACCAAGCGATCTTGCCGCTCAAAGGTAAAATTCTCAACGTAGAACGTGCCCGCTTTGACCGTATGCTTGGGTCTCAAGAAATTGGCACAATGATTACGGCGCTAGGCACAGGTATTGGCCGAGAAGATTTTAATATTGATAAAATCCGTTATCATAAAGTCGTCATCATGACCGATGCGGATGTTGACGGCGCGCATATCCGTACGCTTTTGCTGACTTTCTTTTACCGCCAGATGCCAGAGCTTATTGAGCGCGGCTATCTCTATATCGCCCAGCCCCCGCTCTATAAAGTCGAACGCGGCAAGAGCACGCAATATATCAAAGACCAGTCTGAGCTTGATGATTATCTGATTGACGCGGGTAGCCAAGAGGCCAGCCTGACACTGGATGGCGGGGCGAAAATTGCGGGTGAAGACCTCAAACGCGTGGCAAATGAAGCGCTTCAAGTCCAAGGCCTTATCAACCGTCTTAAACACCGCGCGCCAGATGCCGCCATTGCGCAAATTGCGATTGCTGGCGGTCTTGTGGTTGAAGAAAGCCCTGCGGTTATCGCAACCGTTGTAGAGCGCCTCGACGCGATTGCGGATGAGGGTGAAGATGGCTGGGCTGGCCGTTATGATGATGACGGCGCGCTGGTTCTCGAACGTGATGTTCGCGGTGTTATGGACCGTATCACGTTGCGCTACGCCTTTAGAGAAAGCTCGGACGCAAGACGTCTTCATAAGCTCGCTCCGAACCTAAAAGAGACTTATTCTGGCAAAGCTATTTTCCAACGCGGCGACGCCGCTGCCGTTGAGATGTACGGTCCGGCACAGCTCCTCGAGATTATTTTCGAAGGCGGCCGCAAAGGCTTTAAAATTCAGCGCTATAAGGGACTGGGTGAAATGAACCCGAACCAGCTCTGGGAAACAACGCTGGATACGAATGCCCGTTCGCTCTTGCAGGTTAGAGTAGATGCTGCCGACTCGGCTGATGAGCTATTCACCAAGCTTATGGGGGACGTCGTTGAGCCACGCCGGAACTTTATTATCGAGAACGCCCTCGACGCGGATGTTGATAGCTAGCTTGATATCTGTTTGATTTAATTGTGGACTAAGTGAGAGCGGCTTATAAAACTTCTTGACGGGCATAAACCTCGCCCTTATACGCCGCTTTCAATTTGGAATCTAAAAGGCCAAGACCATGAAAGTCCGTAGCTCTTTAAAATCACTAAAAGGTCGTCATCGCGATTGCCAAATCGTACGCCGTAAAGGTCGTTTGTACGTGATTAATAAAACTGATCCGCGTTTTAAAGCGCGCCAAGGTTAATAGCTCTCTGAGCTTAAAGAATTTATGTGAAGGCCTCTTGCCAGAAATGGTTGGAGGCCTCACTGTATCTACTGTTATGAAACCTATTTTCTTCAGTCTCCTAATGACAAGCCTTTTGGCAACTTCTGCTGCGGCCCAAGACGCCTTGCCGAAAGGTGAGGCGCCAGAGTGTGAGGATGGTTTTGAAGTTGTTATTATTCCTAAAGGTAATGGTGCCCCAATTTATAAGTGTGAAACACTCAAGAATATATTTAAATCTAATCCAGATGGGGATGATGACGCTGACATTATAGCGCAAGAGCCGAGCACGGAGGTGCTTTTAGAAAAACCTGATTACTCAAACTTAACACCGCGTGCTGAGCGTGAAGCGCGACTTGATGAAATATTTACACGGCTTCAAGCTGAAACAGACCCTGAAGACGCAAATCTAATCGCGGAAGAAATTTGGGCGCTTTGGCTTGATAGTGGATCCGCTTCGATTGATTTTGTCCTAAGGCGCGGAACAGCCGCACAAAAACGTGGGGATTTAAAGCTCGCACGCCGCATGTTTGATCATGTTACAACATTAAGTCCTGATTATGCTGAAGGTTGGGCTCGCTCGTCTCGCTTGGCCCTCGAAGAAAAAGATATGAGCCGCACGCTTACTGAGGCGGCGCAGGCTCTTATTTTTGAACCTCGCCATTTTTACGCGCTTTGGACGATGGGAAATGTCTTTGAAAAATTAGGTCGTCAAGAAGAGGCGCTTGAAGCTTACCGCGAAGCCAAAAAATTATATCCAGAACTCAAAGCCGTCAAAGACAGGCTCGAAGCGTTGCAAAGCGCAGTTGACGGCGAGGTTCTTTAATTAGGCTTAGTCCTAACTAACGCGGCAGGTTCGCGGCAAAAAAATTATGCGCATTTTCGCCCATGACTTTACGAATAAGGTCATCTGTCATACCTGCCTTCATTAACTCATGTGTGATAATCGCAAGCTCTGACGTATCTAAAGATGTTTCTACGCTCCCGTCATAATCCGACCCAAGCGCAACGGCATTTGGTCCCATTAAAGTGACGGCGTCTATGATGGCTTTCGCGATGCCGCTGGGGGACGGATCACAAATCGCGCCATCAAAATAACCGACCCCCAATAAACCACCCCGCGCCGCAATCTGTTTCAAGATATCATCGGGCAAGTTCCTATTGGCGGTTCGCGGACAGTGGCTAACTGCTCCGCCGTGACTAATAAATATAGGGTCTTGGGTGAGGGCTAAAACATCAAGCACTGTTTGATCGGAACTATGGGCAACATCAATTATAATACCAAGACGCCGCATTTCTAAAACGGCTTTGCGTCCAAACTCCGTTAGGCCAGCTTGTGTGCGCCCATGCTTTGAACCGCCAAGTTCATTATCAAAAAAATGCTGTAGCCCCATAGCACGGTAACCTTCATCAAATAAGCGTTCGACATTTTCTATCTTCCCTTCAAGTGGATGAGCGCCTTCGGTTAGCAAAAGTGTTGTTAAAATACCCTCGGGTTGATTGAGGTCAGACGCGGTCCGCGCGATAACGAGTTTATTGGCAGCGTTCGCTTCTATTCTTTGTAGGCGCTGCGCTTGGAAGGCCGCACGCTCGTATATAGAACCCCATGTCCGCACAGGCCAAAGCTGCGCTTTTGCTAGTAGGCTTATATCATCAGGTGCGTCAGCATCATTACTATCAAAGTTCAGTCCGCGCGGTGATTTCGTGACAGCGCTAAATATCTGAAATTCAACACCGCCATCCCTCAAACGCGGAATGTCTACTTGTCCTCGGTTCCAACGTTTTACAGGATTGCGCCGCCAGAGCAGGCTGTCGGCATGTAGGTCTGCAATATAAAGCTCATCATGCAGGGCTTGTGCTGCGTCCGATATTTTATAAGGCGAATGTGGGGTGACAGGATTGATTTTGGCATCTGTGTTTGGCACAAAAAAACCAAAGACAAATATAATGATTCCGATGAAGGCGAGGAGTAAAAGACAACCAGTGACTTTGATGAATTTATGCATAATGACTTATGCGAAGAAATAATTCTATTGGTCAAGGTAATTAACTCTGGCGCGTTTGCACTGGGGTCGCTAGGTCAACCCAAAAATGGAGTTTTTTATGCGTCCCGATAACCGTAATCTTGATAGCCTTCGCAGCGTCACCCTAGAAGCTAGTGTTAGCCGTTATGCCGAAGGCTCATGCCTGGCTAAATTTGGAGAAACACATGTGCTTTGCACAGCCAGTGTGGACGAAAATGTCCCGCGTTGGATGAAGGGGTCTGGCAAAGGTTGGGTCACTGCTGAATATGGCATGCTACCGCGCGCTACACACAGCCGAAATAACCGTGAAGCCGCGCGCGGCAAACAAGGTGGACGGACTGTTGAAATTCAACGCTTGATTGGCCGCTCCCTGCGGGCTGCGATTGATTTAAAGAAACTTGGTGAGCGCCAAATCATTGTTGATTGCGATGTTATGCAAGCAGACGGCGGAACCCGCACAGCGTCAATTACAGGCGCTTGGGTTGCGCTTTATCAAGCCTGTGAAGGTTTGGTAGAAAAAGGCCTTATCAAAGAAAATCCTGTGACGGATAATATGGCGGCTGTAAGCTGCGGCATTGTTGAAGGCGAATGCCGCCTTGACCTTGAATATGTCGAAGATAGCGCGGCGCAAGCTGATGCCAATTTTGTTCTAACGGAAACGGGTGGCGTGATCGAAGTTCAGGCCAGCGCGGAAGATACACCTTTCACGGTCGATGAAATGGCTGAACTTATGCGCCTTGCAGGCCTCGGTATTGGGGAGCTTTGTAAGCTACAAAAGGCGGCCTTGGCTTAAGCATTAGAGGGAAGCTACTCTGCGGCTTCTTTAGCAGCCCCGTTTTCATATGCGTCGGGCTCATAAACTAATATGTCGGCGGGCTGGCAATCCAGCTCGCGGCATAGCGCTGATAATGTTGAGAAACGGACGGCACGGGCTTTGCCTGTTTTTAAAATAGATAAATTCGCAAGCGTAATGCCAACGCGTTCTGCAAGCTCTGTCAAAGACATACGGCGGTCTAAAAGAACGCGGTCAAGATTTACACGAATAGCCATTAAATTGTTAACTCCGCGTCTCGCCGTAGCTCTGCGCCGTGACGGAAAACTTCCGATAAGGCGGCAATAACAAAGACCAAAAATATTGTACCGGCCCTAAGATCAATCACCATTTCACCCGCGCTTGATAGGTTCACAAGGATAATACGGACGACTTCTGATAAGGCAATAATAATCCACATTGTCCGCAACCGGGAAATATTATCTGAAATAAATGGATTGCCATCGAGTAAAGTGCTTACAATTTTACGCAAAATATTAAGAACATAAAACCACATGGCGGCGATGATGCCTGCGCCAAATACGGCCATTATGGGATTGCCTAAGCCAATATCTTTATTGGTTTGCGCAAGCTCTTTTAAAAACTCAGCGCTAATAACATTGTTTGTCATGAGTAAGAGGCTGAAGCTTAGCAGGAAGAGAATAGCAATTGCCATAATACCCATCGCGATAATCAAGAGGACATTGAGCCCTTTGGC
>JALZWM010000149.1 GCA_023300105.1 Hellea sp. | reverse complement strand
CCACACCGTCTTTGACGTCCTGTCACAGTCCCAAATTCGTGGCCGCGTTCACCGAGGCGTTGACCAACAGCATCTGTAAGTTCTGTTGGGAAAGGGCCTTCACCGACACGTGTTGTGTAAGCTTTTGTAATGCCGAGAATATAATTAAGCGCCCGTGGTCCCATCCCAGAACCCGCCGCCGCTTGACCTGCAATTGTGTTTGAGCTGGTCACGAAGGGATAAGTGCCATGATCGATATCGAGCATTGCGCCTTGCGCGCCTTCAAAGAGGATGCGTTTATCTGAGCGTTGGGCTTCATCCAAAGCATGCCAGACAGGGGCCCTGAAAGGGAGTATTTTCGGCGCGATTTCTAGAAGTTTTTGATACAGCTCTTCTGCGTCCGTTTCAGGCTGACCTAGGCCGCGGCGTAGAGCGTTATGATGATGGAGTAAGTTTTTAACGCGCGAAAGCAGATGTTCTTCATCGGCCAAATCACAAACACGAATAGCGCGGCGGGCAACTTTGTCTTCGTAAGCGGGGCCAATGCCGCGCTTGGTCGTACCAATCTTAACGCCGTCAACGCGGTTCTCGCGTATGCCATCAAGTTCGGAATGAATAGGGAGGATAAGCGCGGCAGATTCAGAGATTAAGAGGTTTTCTGGATTGATTTTTACGCCTTGCTCTTTGATGCGTTCGACTTCGGACAGGAACGCCCAAGGATCGAGGACAACACCATTACCAATTACAGAGAGCTTGCCGCCGCGAACAACGCCACTGGGGAGTAAAGAGAGCTTGTAGGTTGTACCGTCTACGACGAGCGTATGACCTGCATTATGACCGCCTTGAAAGCGGACAACCACATCGGCGCGGCTGGACAGCCAATCGACGATTTTACCTTTGCCTTCATCGCCCCACTGGGACCCAACAACAACAACATTAGCCATGACACTACCTCATAAGAAAGGCGCGGAGGTAAAACCAACGCGCCTAAAGAATCTCGTTCTCAGACTTTTCCAGTTCATAGGGCAAGTTATCTAAGAAGGCGAATCCAAAAAGAGGGTTATCTACAGGGAAACCTAGAGGGCTACCTAAAATCGTTTAGATGCCTTGAGGCCTAAAATATCGACTCCTTCATTTACGGAGCCTAAAATTTGCCCGTTAGAGAGGTGTTCTGCAAAGACTTCGGCTGACCATTTATCTGTTATGCGGTAGCCGAGCGTGAGTTGTTCCCGAAAGAGGATACGTGAGCCAAATGAAATTTCTTCATTTGTGAGCTCTATGAATTCGAAAAAGCTTAACGCATTATCGCGGTCAACAACATTGGTTCCAGTATGCACCACAAGGCCAAAGGCAAAGTCACCATAAAATTTATCACCAAAAGTTTGACGCCATAACAAACCTGCGCCCCCGTAAGATGTTTCTCCTTCAAGATTTATTGTGGCATTGATGTAGGGCTGTGGTGTGAGGGCCCATTTTAAAAACTCTGGCTCTTCAAAAATAATCTCACCATTAATAGCAACACTGTTCTCGCGGCCATTAACGGCGGAAATACCTAGGTCAAGAGTGGTTTCGTCAAAGTCACTAATCCCCACGCGGACTTCAGTTATTTGAGCAAAGGCAGGGGTAGCACTTAGGACAGCAATTAAACCCGTTGAGATGCATATTGATTTTAACATAAGCGGTTTCCTGTATTTTGGAAACATTATAAGTTTGCGTATGAACCCCAGCTTAAAAGCTAGGGTTCATACGCTAGACTGAAGGCTTAAATGCAAACCGCGTCGACAATTTTGACTTGTTCAATTGCTGCGATTTCAGCACAAACGGCTTCTGATGGACAATCGTCAACGGAGACAAGACAGACGGCTTCACCGCCTTGCTCCATACGGCCCATAGAAAATGTCGCGATATTGATTTTCGCATCCCCAAGTAAGTTACCTAGCTTGCCGATAAATCCAGGGCGGTCATCATTGCGGATATAGAGCATGTTCGCAGAGAAGGCTGCATCCATGGCCACGCCGAATAAACGCACTATACGCGGCTCACCGCGGTAGATTGTTCCAACAATTGCGAACTTGCGTTCCTTGGTTTCAACTGTAAGGCGGATCAAGCTGTCGGCGCGTTCTGCTTCGTCAATATAACTTTCTTTAACTTCAATGCCGCGCTCTTTCGCAAGAACAGGCGCGGAAACCATATTTGCCTCAGGCATAGCCGTCTTAAGCAATCCTGCTAAGGCTGCCGCTGACATTGGTTTTGTATTTAGTGCAGTGATATCGCCCTTGAAGGTTAACTCAACATTTGTCGCAGGTGAATGAAGCAACTGCCCCATCAAGGTTCCTAGTTTGCTGGCAAGGTCTACCCAAGGCTTAAGGCGCGGGGCTTCTTCGGCAGAGATAGACGGCGTATTCAGGGCGTTGGATACAGCGCCTGTTAGCAGGTAATCCGCCATTTGCTCTGCGACTTGAACGGCGACGTTTTCTTGGGCTTCCAATGTGGACGCGCCAAGATGCGGCGTTGCGATAAAGTTAGGCGTTCCGAAAAGCGGATGCTCTTTGGCTGGCTCAACAGCAAATACGTCTAAAGCGGCGGCTCTGACGTGACCTGCATCAAGGGCGTCTTTGAGGGCTTCTTCATCGACAAGTCCCCCGCGGGCGCAATTGACAATGATGATGCCCTTCTTAGTCATACCAAGGCGCTCGCGCGAGACGATGTTCTTGGTGCCTTCAACAAGCGGCGTATGCAGCGTAATCGCATCAGCGCGTTGGAACAGCGCATCAAGCTCAACCTTTTCGACGCCAAGTTTAACAGCGCGTTCCTCTGTGAGGTAAGGGTCAAAGGCGATGACTTTCATCTTAAGGCCAAGGGCGCGTTCCGCGACAAGGCTACCGATGTTTCCGCAACCGATAAGGCCCAGTGTTTTGTTAAAGAGCTCAGTCCCTTTGTAATCAGACTTTGGCCATTCGCCGTTTTGTGTTCGAGCAGAAGCAGACGGAATTTGCCGCGCCGCAGAGAAGAGCATGGCGATAGCATGTTCGGCAGTTGTGATGGCATTACCAAAAGGCGTGTTCATAACAACAACGCCTTTATCTGTTGCGGCTTTGATGTCGATATTATCGACGCCAATACCCGCGCGGCCTATGACTTTGAGGTTTTTAGCGGCTGTGATGATTTCAGCATCAGGACGCGTAGAAGAGCGCACAGCAAGACCATCATACTCTGGAATTATTTTGATGAGTTCTTCTTTGCTAAGGCCTGTGATGACATCAACATCGACGCCGCGATTTTTAAACACTTCCATAGCGGAAGGAGACATTTTATCTGAAATGAGAACTTTAGGCATTAGTCAACTCCGCAATTTTAGTTTCAAAGGCCCAATCGAGCCAAGGTGTTAAGGCTTGAAGATCTGATTTTTCAATCAAACCTGATGCCCAGACGCGGAAACCCGCAGGAGCAGTTTTATAAGAGCCGAAATCAAGCGCGACGTTTTCATCGCCCAAAAGTTTGACAATTGATTTGGCAAAGGCTGCTTGCTCGTCCTTAGGGAGAGCTAAAACGCGGGGGTCAACGATTTTCATACAGACGCCCGTATTTGAACGTTCTTCGGTTTTTTCTGCGAGGTTATCAATCCAGTCAGCTTGTTCAATCCAGTCATAAAGGACTTGGGCGTTATCATCCGCGCGGCCCAGCATGAACTGCAGTCCGCCGTTAGATTTTACCCAGTTCAGAGCATCGAGATGATCTTCAGCACAAAGCAATGACGGCGTATTGATTGTCGCGCCTTGGAATAGGGCTTCATTCAACTTGCCTTTGCTTGTCATGCGGAAAATCTTCGGCATAGGCCAAGGCGGTGTGTAAGTCTCAAGACGTTCAACGGCGCGGGGGCTAAGAATAAGCATACCGTGGCCAGCTTCGCCGCCCATGTTTTTCTGCCAGCTATAGGTTAGGACATCAATTTTATCCCATTCAATATCTTGCGCGTAAACCGCAGAGGTCGCATCGCAAATGGTCAGGCCTTCGCGGTCAGCAGGAATGAAATTAGCGTTCGGCACGCGTACGCCCGCCGTTGTGCCGTTCCATGTAAAGACAAGGTCGCGGTCGCCTGTATATTCATGGAGCGGTGGAAGCTGCCCGTAAGGCGCTTCGAGAATACGTAAATCATCAAGCGGGAGTTGGTTCTTGGCATCTGTAATCCAAGCGTTCCCAAAGTTCTCCCATGCGGCAACATCGACGCCGCGCGGTCCAAGTAATGACCACATGGCCATTTCAACAGCGCCCGTATCGGAAGCAGGCACAATCGCAATGCGGTAATCCGCAGGCACTTCGAGAACCTCACGCGTGAGGTCGATGACTTCTTTTAATTTAGCTTTACCAAGCGCAGAGCGGTGAGAACGGCCCAAAGCGGCATCGCTTAGCGCGTCTAATGTCCATCCGGGACGTTTCTTGGTAGGGCCCGCACTAAAGCGGGGATCGACAGGTTTAACCGTCGGTTTAGCGGCTATTGCCATGATATGCTCCATCAGCTGATTTTTTGTACAGCATCTAAAGTGCGCTCCAGTGGGGGAGCGTGACCCACGCGCGCTTTAGGATAAGAGACGGGTGAGAGTCAAGGGGGCTGGCGGTGATGTCTGTTAGCGGGCGTTATAGGATGTTAGACGACCATTGAGATTGCACCCCAAGTACCGCTGACTAAAGTCTTTTTCCGAGAACTAAGATTCTCAACGAACGGACTTGCTCCAATAAATTCACTAAATTGAGAATAAAATTCTCTTTCATAAGGCTGAATAATGGGCGCGTGGTCATGTTTGATCGCCGTTCAAGTTATCGTGAGGACTGCCTATTCTTCTAGAAAGATGTCAGTTTGCTGCCTATAGCTATACCAAATGCCTATACCAAATTAGGGAATACTAAAACAGGGAATGCCTAGATTGGTACGCTCTACGTGGGATGATTAAACATGAACAAGACTTTTTCGCTTACCTTGAAGTTCACACTAGGCCTGGCTGTTTATGGCGGTTTAACATCATGTGGCGGCGGTGGTAGCAGTGGTAGCACGTCACCTTCTGTGCAAAGTGTTGTGCCGGCTCCAATACCAACGCCTGTCACGTCGAGTGCGCCGACGATAAGTTCATCTACGCAAGCTAAAGTCATGGAAGGGGAAACTGGAAGCTTCTACACCTTAGAAGCCTCTGACCCTGATGGCGATCCCATCACACTCGTACTCATCGATTCTGTTGACGCACAAGCGTTTACCTTCGACGCAGCAACTGGCGTACTGGCGCCGCGCGAGTCATTGGATTTCGAGACCCCTGCTGATAGTAATGAAGACAATGTCTATAATTTATCGTTTGATGTCTCAGACGACCTCGGCCAAACCACACGTTTTGCATTAGAGGTTTCCGCAGGCGATATTCGAGATGCCTTTCAATTTGGTCTCGACCCAACAGCTTTACCGTCCGAGAATTTCGAGCTGATTGATTGGCGTTTAGATTTCCCGTTGAATGAAGATGGTGAGTTAACTGGACTGCAAGATGCTCCCAGTGAACGCGAGCTAGACGCAGGCTTTACAGACCCGCTCTATTTCCGAACAGGGGCCGACGGAGGCCTTGTTATGCGCGCACCTGTCATTGGCGCGACGACATCTGAGAATGCAAGGTTCACACGCACAGAGTTTCGTGAAATGTTACGGCGCGGTGATACGTCTATCAATACAAATACGAATAGTACAACAGAGCGTCCGAACCTCAATAATTGGGCCTTTTCATCGCAACCCCAAGACGCACAGGATGAAGCTGGCGGCGTTGATGGGACGCTGCGTGTGACAATGTCAGTTAATGCTGTCACGACAACGGGACAAGATAATCAAATTGGCCGCACAATTATTGGTCAAATTCATGCCCGTAATGATGAACCCATAAGGCTTTACTACCGCAAGTTACCAGGTAATACGCATGGGTCTATTTATGCCTGTCATGAAATTCGTGACGGTGATGATATTACATTTGATATTATTGGTTCAATTGAAGACAATCAACCTAATCCCGCGAATGGGTTTTTGCTCGGCGAAATCTTTACTTATGAGATAGTTGCAAGAGGTAATTTTATTGATGTGTTTATTACGCAAAACGGCGTCGTAGTTGGGCAAACAACGATTGATCAAACAGATAGTGGTTATAATATTGCTGGGGATTACATGTATTTCAAAGCTGGTAATTATCACGTGAATAATACGGCTGATGTGGACGAATTTGCCGAAGTCACACTTTATGAGCTTGAAAATAGCCACGAAGGTTATGATTTTTAAAAAGGCGAATACAGCCTTGTTAAGTCCTGTAATAAGTTGTTAATTTCTGTAGATACAGATTTAACGTAATAAAGGTTTATCATGACGCAAACGTTTTCAGATTATACGCCGCCCAAAGTTTGGACATGGGATCAAGGCGGAGACGGTAATCGTTTTGCCAATATCAACCGCCCGATTTCTGGCGCGACATCTGAAAAAGACTTGCCTGTGGGCAAGCACCCTTTGCAGCTTTACTCACTTGGTACGCCCAACGGCGTTAAAGTCACCGTTATGCTTGAAGAGCTTTTGGAAGCGGGGCACACAGGCGCGGAATATGATGCGTGGCTTATCAACATCATGGACGGGGATCAGTTCACGAGCGGTTTTGTTGGTGCGAACCCAAATTCTAAAATTCCAGCTATGATGGACCATTCAGGTAAAGGTGACCCACAGCGTATTTTTGAAAGCGGCGCTATCCTATTTTATCTGGCCGAAAAATTTGATGCCTTTTTGCCAAAAGACGGGGCGAAGCGCGCCGCAACGATGTCATGGTTGATGTGGCACATGGGCAGCGCGCCCTATCTGGGCGGCGGCTTTGGGCATTTCTATGCTTATGCACCGTTCAAATTTGAATATGCGATCAATCGTTTCTCGATGGAAGTCAAACGCCAGATGGATGTGCTAGATCAGCATTTAGCGAAAAATGAATTCATGGCCGGCGATGAGCTAACGATTGCCGATTTTGGGGTTTACCCGTGGTACGGCGCTATGGCCCGTGGTCTTCTTTATGAAGCCAAAGATTTCTTGGATGTTGAGAGCTACAAGCATCTTGGCCGCTGGACAACACAACTCTCGGAACGTCCAGCCTTTAAACGCGGGCAATTAGTCAACCGTTCTTGGGACGCTGAAAAAGGCCTCCTTGAACGCCACAGCGCGGCTGATTTTGAGGGTAAAGTCTAGCTTCCAAAGTCTTTCGCATCGGCAAAGCCTTTGATGAAGCCTTCGCGCTTTGACACGCGGGACATGTAGCTTTTGAATACAGGGTCTTGGCACATTTTATACGCGCGAGCCCAGTTGATGTTTTGCCCGATCATACAGTCAGCGGCGGTGAAATCATCGCCGCAAATATAGGCGTGTTTTTCAAGGCGGGCTTTGAGTTGTGGCTCCACTTCGTTGATGAATTTATCACGGTTAAAGGCGCTAACACGTTCGCTGCGTACAGCTTCGGGGAGTAGGTCCTCATGCAGGCGAATTTGCCAGAGCATCATATCCATCCACGCCCCGCCAAAGTAAATCATTTGTAGGTAATCCGCGCGGGCCAAAAGGTCGTCCGGCGCAGGCGCGAGGCCTTTATCCTTATAGGCATCTGCCAAAAGGAGTATCATCGCGCCGCTTTCAAACATAGTTTTTGAAGTGCCGTCGGCGAAATTTATGTCCAGTACGGGCACGGCATGATTAGGATTCTTGGCCAGAAAGTCTTCGCTATAATGCGCGCCCTGCATCAAAGCCACACGCTCTGTTTCAAAGCCGTCACCTAGCAGTTCATGCAAAAGCCATTTCACACGGGCTGAACGCGAGAGAGGATAATGATACAGTTTTACAGATTTAATACTCATGGGAGGCGTATAGTGGGTAATAAGTGAAATTAACAGTCGCAAAACTCTTCGGACAAATAGGTTTTTGTTTTGGGTTTAGCTGTTTTGGAGAACATGTGATCGGTGCTTCCCATTTCAATGACCTGGCCGTCGCAGAGGAATAGGACGTTATCCGCGATGCGGCGCGTTTGCCGAATGTCATGAGTGACCATGATGATAGTGTAATCGTCCTTGAGATTTTTGATAAGCGTTTCTAACGCACGGGCTGAGGTTGGATCGACCGAGGCTGTGGGCTCATCCAATAAGAGGATATCAGGTTTTACGGCTAGGGTTCTAGCGATGCATAATCTTTGTTGCTGGCCTAGCGATAGCGTACTGGCGGGACTATCTAGGCGGTGGGCTACTTCTTTCCACAGCGCGGCAGATTTTAAACTTTCTTCAACGAGGGCGGCTCTCTCTAATTTGCTCAAACGTTTATTTTTCACGCCGAACAGAACATTATCTTTGATGGAACAAGGAAAGACACAGGGGCGTTGGAAGACCATGCCGACTTTGGCGCGGAGTTCTGTGATATCCTTGAAACCGTCTTTTGCGCAACTATCTTGTATGAGGACTTGGCCCTTCATAGCATAGCCTGAAATATCTTCATTAATACGGTTTAACCCGCGTAGAAGCGTAGATTTACCACTACCAGAAGGTCCCACGATACAAGTGACCCCATTGGCAGGTAGCTCTAAGGTCATGTCTTGGACGACGCAGGTCTCGCCGAACCAGGCCTGAAACCCTTTTAAGCTTACGGCAGATGTTTGCGTCTCGACGCCAACTAGTTTAAGTTCGGGTTTAGGCATTACATAGACCTCTGAGGTTCAAGTTTACGTCTTGCGATAAAGGCAAGGCCGCTCAAAATCATAACAATAATAATAAGGCTAAGGCTAGCGCCCCATGCATTACGAAGCGCATCGGGGTTAGTTGCCTGCTGTGCGAGGGCGAGGATATGGGTAGGAAGCGTCGAGACTGGCTCATAGATGCTTTGGGGCCATGTCACGCCTGAAAAGGCTGTTGCCACAAACATTATCGGCGCTGTCTCGCCAATGGCGCGGGCAAGGCCGATTAAGAGCCCTGTGACGAGGCCGTGTAGGCTTTGCGGCAAGATGACCTTCCGTACCATCTCCGCGCGGGTGAGGCCTAAGGCTAGGGCGCTCTCTCTATAAATGTTTGGAATAGCTCGCATGGCTTGGTGTGTCGAAACGGTGACGGTCGGGAGTATCATTATTGCGAGCAATATTGACCCTATCAGCCAAGATACACCCATGCCTAAAATGTTGACGAAGACAATGAGACCAAAGAGACCATAGGTGATGGAGGGTATGCCATTAAGACTAAAAATAGTGAGGTCAATGCACCGACCCAGTTTTTCTGATGTTACATACTCACTGCGGTATAAAGCGGTCCCTAATGCGAAAGGGACAACGAGCACCGCAGCAACGATTATCAATATAAGGCTTCCTAAAAGTTGATAGCGGATGCCGCCTGCAGCGCCAAAGTCGCGAGCTTCTGAGACAATAAAACTTGGAGACAGGGCCTTGAAACCTTCAAGTAAAATTGCTCCAATTAAGAAGATTAATATCGCGAGGCTTATAAACAGCGCAATACGAAGGGCGCTGGCGAAGAGGGTGTTTTTGACAGTACGGCTAAGCATTGTGCGGATCTTTAGTGAATAACTTTTGCGCCGCGATGGTTAGGATTAGCGTGAATGCCACTAATATTAAGCTCATCAAAACGAGGACGCTAAAATGAGTTGAGCCAAAAGCTGACTCCGCGATTTCACGGCCAAGCTTGGAGGTTATGGTTTGACTGGAAGCTAAGACATTAAACAGTGGTGACGGCAAACGGTCTAGAGAGCCAATGACAAGCATGACAGCCATTGTTTCACCAAGCGCGCGCCCTAAGGCAAGAAGCGCCGCGCCTGCTATGTCAGCTTTAGCGGCAGGCAGAACAATGTCCTTGATGATTTCGTAATGGTATAATCCAAGTGAGGCCGCATTCTCTCGGTATGCTCTAGGGACGCTGGAAATTGCGTCTTCTGAGAGTGTCATGATTGTCGGGAGTATCATGAGAGCAAGGAGAAGACCCGCTGTTAAAATAACGCGCCCCGTTTGAAGTTCAAACCCTTCTGCTACCCAAATGCTGAGATAGGCCACACCAATGAGGCCATACACAATGGAGGGTATGCCAGCTAAGACTTCTAGAGAGGATTTTAAAATGTGCTTCAATCTATCTGAGCGCGTTTCGGCAATGTAAATGGCTGACAAGACACCAAGAGGGAGAGCAATAATCATGGCAATGCTCATGATTATTAAGGTGCCAAAGATCATCGGGATGATGCCGTATTGCCCGCCTGCAGGGTCCCAAACTTCAGAGAGTAAATTTAAATCATTCGCGAATAGTGCGGGATGACTTTGGATGAGTAGCGTGCCTAAGATGAGCATGATAATCGTTGAAGAGAATAAAGCCGATCCAACCGCATAGCTTTTTAACCCGTTCCACTTGGGAAAAGTTATGTCGGTACGTAATCTAGGGTTTAGAGAAATTTGGTTCACGGGTTTATTTTAATATACCCCGACGTTTCAACGAAAGTCTGCCCTTCGGGGCTAAGAATGTAATCGACAAATTTTTGTGCTTCGGAAGAAATGTCGTCTCTAATGACGATGATAAGCTCTCGCGCAATTGGGTAATTACCGTCTGCGATAGTTTTAAGATTAGGGTCTATCAAGCTTGCTCCGTCTTTAATGGAGAGACCTCTAACATCGTCATTCATCCACGCCAAAGATATCATACCTATAGCGGCATCGCTTTGGGCCATCGCGGTTTGTTCTTCATTATTGGCGCCAAGCACAAGGTCAGCACCTGCTGCTTTTGCTGTAGAGCTACCCATAACGGCTTTCATAAATGTGTGACGCGTACCGCGGCTCGCTTCTTTATCGATAACTAATATTTCTTTGTCGGGACCGCCAAAGGTGGACCAGTTATCAACCTCGCCTTTATATACAGCGGCAATATCGGCAAGTGACAGGGCTGTTACGCCGGCTTCATAGATTTCTGAGGAGACAACAGGGATAACCGCATCTATGCCTATGGCGACAGGCGTGAATTGACTATCTGGGTACTGGGCTTTTTCTTTATCCGTTATATCACGTGACATCATGCCAATGTCGCTTTTGCTCTCGGCGAGTTGGTTAAATCCAACGCCAGAGCCGCCAGAGTTCACAATGATGCGTTGTCCTGTGGTATCTGAATAAGCTTGGGCGGCCCTTGAAACAACAGGCAGGACCGTTGATGAACCTGAAACTGATATGGTGCTTGGGCTGGAGCAGGCACTCAGCAAGGTTAAGGCTGCGGTTAGCGTCCACGTTCCTAATGTTAATTTTATAGGCCTGCTAAACATATCTCTCTCATATTAATGAATTCTTTGCCCGACCTAATCCTTATGGCACTTCAATAGGAAATCAAGAAATCGTTATTTCGATACCTATACTCTAAAATTTAACTGTATATATCTCGTCTCACTCACGAATCCGTCATTTGAATTTGACGTTCGAAGGGTTAGTAATAAGATGAACGAAATAAATGAGGTCTATCCATGGATGATTTAGCCGGCGTAGATGCCACAAATGCAGATGTACGCGATGATGTGCAAGAACGCTACGCAGCGGGAGCGAATGCCGTGGAAGCAGCGCTATGTTGCCCAATTGATTATGATCCACAATATTTGAAAATCATTCCTCAAGACGTTTTAGACCGTGATTACGGATGCGGCGACCCATCTCGCTATGTCCGCGAAGGTGAAACTGTCTTGGACCTAGGCTCGGGCGGTGGAAAAATTTGCTTTATCGCCTCTCAAATTGTTGGACCAAAGGGCAAAGTCATTGGCGTTGATATGACGGATGATATGCTTGAGCTTGCGCGCGCAAATGCGCCTGTTATCGCTGAACGCGTTGGGTACGCCAATGTTGAATTCAGGCGCGGACATATTGAAGACCTAAAACTCGACCTAGACCAGCTCAATGAATGGCTTGCTAAGAACCCTGTTAAAAATGCAGGCGACATGGAGCGTATGGAAGCTGAAATTCTACGGATGAAGTCAGAAATGACGATGATCCCTGATAACTCTGTCGATGTGATTGTGTCCAATTGCGTGCTCAACCTGGTGTCTGATTCTAAGAAGAGGCAACTCTTTACTGAAATGTTCCGTGTCTTAAAAGTTGGTGGCCGTGTTGCTGTCTCGGATATTATCTCGGATGAGGACAGCCCTGATGCGCTTAAGAACGATGCACGTTTATGGTCAGGATGTATTTCCGGTGCTCTCACTGAAACAGGGTTTGTTGAAGCCCTAGAAGACGTTGGTTTCCATGGCATTCTGATTGATAAATTTGAAGATGACCCTTGGCAGGTTGTTGAGGGCATTGAATATCGCTCTGCAACTTATCTAGCCTATAAAGGTAAACAGGGCGAGTGTTTGGAAAAGAACCAAGCTGTTATATACAAAGGTCCGTGGAGCCACATCAAAGATGACGATGGTCATGTTTTTATTCGCGGCGAACGCTCAGCAGTCTGCGCGAAGACGTTTAATTTGCTCCAACAAGAGCCTTATGCCGATATGTTCTATACAGTTGAGCCAAGCATTCCTGTGACTGATCGTATTGAATGGCCTGCTGAGGATTGTGGTGTTCGTCGCCGTGACCCACAGGAAACGAAAAAAGGTGCGCCGAAGCTAACAACAGACCCAAGCCAGAGCGGTAGCTGTTGCTAAAACGTAGGCTTTTACTCGGACTTACGGCGGTCGTCTCTGGCGTCGCCGCTTTGGCTGCTTGTGCGCCTGTCACGATTTTAAACAGTATTACGCCTTCGGGCAGTTTTTCTAAGGCGAAAGATGTCAGCTATGGCGATTTGGATCGTCAAAAGCTTGATATCTATAAAGCGGCTAAACCTCGCGCCAATGCCCCTGTTATTATCTTTACCCACGGCGGGAGTTGGAGTGAAGGTAGCAAGGATATTTATAAGTTCGTTGCTGAAGGTTTTACCTCCGAAGGCTATGATATTGTTGTTCCGAATTACCGTCTTTACCCAGAGGCCGTCTATCCGCAAATGATTGAAGATACAGCCAAAGCGATTGCCTATGCGGCGAAGCAATATCCTGACCGTGCATT
>JALZWM010000148.1 GCA_023300105.1 Hellea sp. | reverse complement strand
CCTGCGCCCAAGCCGAAGCTGAGCCAACAGATGAGCGCCGAGATGTGAGGATATAAACTTTTCGCGGCGCAAGCTTAAGCGCTAGGTAAAGCCCCGCAAGCCCAGCGCCGACAACAAGGACAGCGCCAGCAGGGAGGCGTTTTGTTTCGAGGTTACCTACGGGCATTATGCGTGTCTTAAGTAATGAAAATTGGATGTCATAAAGTAAGTTAGTCTTTCAAGACGATGAGGTAAATAAAATTATCAATTGGCCGTAAAGCTATATGTCTTTTGGTTTACGGTTACATTAGGCGGATTTTGATGTGTCTCAAACCAATCCCAACCTGTTTTTAGGTTTTGCCAGAAATTAGCGTGTCCACTATTGGCTTTTATAATCTTTTTCGAGCGGCGACTCTCTGGAATATTTTGTGCGTTTGCAGATGGAGTTCCGCATAAGGTGATTACTAGAAGGGATATGAGACTAGCGGCACAAAAGAACGCGATAAGACTTCGCGTTTTTTGCGCCTTGTGTGCGTATTTTGTTTTCAACAAAAAATGCACTGACTAAATTACCTTAACATCGGCCTCAGGCAGATTCGGATCAAAGTGCCCTTTGACGGGGTCGAACTTGACATTGATCATATCCATGACGGCTTTGTGGGCGCGTTTACGTTCTGCCTCTGGGACGAGGACTTCATTGGTTTCGTCGCGTAGGCAGGTGTAAATATTTTCTAGTGTGATGCGTTTCATGTGCGGACATAAATTACAGGGCCGCACGAAATCTGTTTTGGGATTGGCCATGGCGACATTATCGGACATGGAACATTCTGTTAGCAAAATAACGTTCTTGGGCGTGTTGTCAGAAACATAATCAGACATCGCTTTGGTGGAGCCTGTAAAGTCAGACTCGGCGACGACTTCGGGCGGACATTCAGGATGGGCCAGAACAACAACCCCGGGATGTGCGTCTCTCATATCGCGCACGTCTTGGGCGCTAAACCGCGCATGCACTTCGCAGCGGCCATGCCACGCGATAACTTCGATGTCTGTTTGCTTTGCCACGTTTTTGGCGAGGAATTCATCTGGCAGCATTATGACTTTCTTCACGCCCCACTCCGCGCAAATATGCTCGACAATAGCAACGGCGTTTGACGAGGTACAGCAGATGTCGCTCTCGGCTTTTACGTCTGCGGATGTGTTGACATAGGTCACAACAGGAATGCCGGGATAGCGCTGTTTAATCAGTTTAATATCTTCGCCCGTAATCGAGGAGGCGAGGGAACAGCCCGCGCGCATGGACGGGATGAAGACCTGTTTTTCAGGGCAAAGAATTTTGGACGTTTCGGCCATGAAATGCACGCCGCCTTGGATAATGATATCGGCGTCAGTCTTTGTGGCTTCAATGGCAAGGCCGAGGCTATCGCCTTTATAATCCCCGATGAGGCCAAAGATATCTGGCGTCATATAATTATGCGCGAGGATAACGGCGTTTTTCTTTTTCTTGAGCGTATTTATCGCGTGGACAAGTGGGGCGTAGGCAGGCCACTCAAATTTAGGGATAAAGTCGGAGACTTCTGCGTAAAGGTGGTCCGTAGCGGCTTTGACTTCATCATTATACTCAAGACCGCCCTCTATGTCCCCTTGGGGCGCAGAAGGGACAGCGCAGACGCCGTTCTCAACTTCAAGAGTTTGACCAATCCAGCGGCCATTTTCCCAATTGATGAGTTCCTTACCCATATGTCTATTCCTCCAAAAGATATTCAATATCTATATAGGGAGGGCGTAAGGATTACGCTATAAAATTATGCGCTAGAAACCCTGATGGGTTTCTAGCTTAGGTCTGTTCGCAATTATCTTACGAATTGAGATAATAATTTTAGATACTCGATTTGGTATCCATTCGAGTTTTCCGTAAACTGCCAGCTTTGTTCATTATCAAGAAATGAATTTGTCTCGACATAAGACTTCGCAGGCGGTTGATCGACTTCTAATGAACCGTCACCTTCACTGTAATATTGGTTTGGACCACCGACTAAAAAACCAGGAGGAGGGCCAAAGGACGTGTTCACGTTATCCCATGGACTGCCATCAATGAACCATCTGTGATACATTTCATCAACAGACCGCTCTGCACCCAAACCATTCATATTGGTAAGATAAACTTTACCCAGCGGGTTTACACCATGGAGATAATGTAGGTACCCAGCCGCGACGTTTAAGTTTTCTTGGTCATCACGTTCGCCAATGTCATGTGTAACCAATTGGGTGAACATATTGCCTTTACGTGACTTCTGTTTATTTGAGCCCCACGTATATTCTTGGATGTAAGACCTATAAGGGTCATCAGCCAAGGCAGGCCTTGCATTTCCAGCTAATTCCATGATGTCGTTAAACTGATCTTGTATATCAGTGCTAATGGCAGGGTTAATGCCTTCAAGACTGGAATAATGTAAAAGTGCTGTTGGTTCTTCGACTTCATAAGGCGAGGCCCAAAGGTTTGTCATAAAGTTAGAAGCTGTGTAGTCTGTCTCCACAAATGTTTGATAGGCTGTGTCACCCGTTAGTCCGTAGAGATAAATAGCAGCTACTCTGTGTTTTGCTTCTAAGCTATAATCATCGCTAACTTCTGAGTTGCCGTTGCCAACACCGTTTTCAGTATTGTTAAAGCGAACATTCGGATTACTCTCTGCCCAAGCATAGGCAGACACGGCGCTTGTCTCTAAGCTATCAGCCAAATCTTGAAATCCTTGATTAGGAATATCTTCGAATGTGCTTGCTGCAAAGGCGAAAGCTGCCGCAGATGTATAAGTCGCCGATGTTGAAACAGAACCGTAGAAACTGTTTTCTTCATTTTCAGATGCTGGGCTTACGCTGTCATCGGAATTAAGAACAGATAATACTGCGCCTACATTCGCTGCAGTGGTCTCATCACTTGTTTCTTGCATGCGCTGTAAATGTTCAACGCCCCAACGCACCTCGTCCAATATATCGGGAATACCGTTTCCAGAATCTGGCATGTCCCAGTCATCTCCCCATGCGTCTGGGTTCGCATGATAAGCATCAAGTAATCCTAAAATATAATCAGCTGTCCAGTTACTGTATTTATGGAAATCACCTGCGTCGTACCACCCGCCGCTTAGGTCTCTTGACGTTGACGCGTTACGTTGGTCATCAAATAACCGTGCCCCAGTATCTTGAAGTGGCCCCGTATGACTTGCGCCGTCGGCGTAATCTTCGCCGGCAAGCTCTGCCGTTTTTTCAAACCCAGAGCGTTGATATAGAAACGTTCTAAAGGCTTCACGTAGAATATTATCATAAATGTTTTCATTAATTTCAAATGTTGCTGAACGTGCATTATTAGCAGCATCATAAATATAATACTCTCCAGATGTTTGAATTTCGGAAAAGTCAAACCACCACGCGCGGTCACCAGATAAAGGATCGATTGCGCCGTTCATGTGCTCTGTTGGAGCGGCGGTATAGACAATTTCGTTTGTTGTCGCATCGACAAGTGCAACTAGACCTCCAGGTATATAATCAGAAGCTGTGCTGCCTTCGCCTGTCTGACCGTCTCTGATAATTGCGACTTTGTCCATTTCAGGTTTGTAACCGAATTGATCAATTGCAATATTGTCTAATGTTACTTCACCGAGGGGTAGGCTTTCCGAATCTTCAATACGTACTAAATCGATATCTCCAATATTGACTCCTCCTTCTCCGACTAATTTAAAAGCAAGATGGTATATGCCTGTTGATCCCTCTTTTAGGTGAGTACTTATTGTTTCGTATTGATCGTAACTCCCTGTATTGGGTAAGTCTACAGTTGCTAAAACAGTTCCATTTCGGCCCCATTTTCTAATTTCCAAGCTCATCGGTAAATCACTACCTCGTGCGTAAGTGAGTTCAACTTTTGAATTATAAGAGACACTTGTCCAATTAAACCGAAACCAATTATGCCAAGTTTTAAACATGCTTAAAAACTTTTCATTGTCGAAATAACTCATGCCGCGAACTATGTCTGCGTCGGCAACTTTTAAGGATGTGCTGAGGGGTTGTGATTTTAGACGTACAAAGTCGAGCATATCGACTTTGCCAGGGCCAGAGAATTTCGCATAAATATCATGCTTGCCTTCTACGTGCTCTAGAGGAGCTGTGACGATACGGTTTTTGTAGTTACCTTCTGATACCGTTAAATTCGCTTCCCCAATTTTTGGGCCGTCTAAACTATCTAAATGAAGCGTTACATGGTTTGGTTCATTATCGCTTTTAATATATCTAAGGGTAAACTGTGAGAACCCGTCGCCGATTAGAGTATTATTGAATCTTACCCATTCACCATCATCAATGCTCGCAACGCCTGTAGGTTCTTTAGTGATGCCGGATGATATCGTTGCGCGTTCCGCTTGTAAGAAATTTTGCTGTGTTTGGCCGAACCTTATATTATCTATATTGCCAACGGCTCCATCACCTGAAAAGACAAAAAAGAGTTCATTTTCACCATTAATATTATCCATTTTATATGTGACGTTTCTATAGCGATCCCAACTTCCGGTTCCAGAGAGGGGGCCTGAAGCTAAAATAGGGCCGTCTAGGCTCCCAAGACGAACTTCTAAATTTGCATTTAACCAATCCCCTTTGGCATAGCGCATTGAAACTGAGTCAACGCCAGCGCCTAAATTGCCAGTTTCTATTGAAAACCAGTCTCCTGACGAAACGTGGGATAAATTTTTGCTGTCTTTTCTCAAATATCCATCAAAGTTTGTCGTACTCTCTGCTTGTACCACTCGAATAATGTTTGGACGTAAAGAGTTTTGAGCTAGCGCGCTCGTGCTAACACTACTTAATAAAAGTCCTGTAAATATTGATTTTATGTACATAATTGAAAACCCTAGTTAAATTTATCAGTTCTAATGCAAAATTTATGCTAAAAGCTTCAGTTCCTGCAAAGAGTTTAATCTAGAGGGTGAAAATCTATAAAAATTTCTATTTAAGGGCGTAAATAGGGCGTAAATAGGGCAGAAACACACTTCTTTAAGTTGCATCAATTTCATCTACGTCGTTGATTTAGGTCGTTCATGTACGTCGCTAATGGACTTAGGTTCGTGTTTTAGTGCTATTCTGATACGTTAATGCGGTAAACCTAAGTAAAAATAGGTCTTCCGCTTTTGTGACAGGAAGAGGATCTATCGTGATTTTTATATCACTTGGCGGAGCGATGAAAAACTTATCGGCTTCAACGGGGTCAAAGCCTGCGATTTGGGTGGCTTCGAACCACGCACAATAAAGGTCGCATTGTTTGATTTTCTTCTTTAGCGCCTTGGGCATTTCGGGCGGCAGACCAAAGCGTAAATGAATGGCTTCTTCGAGACGGGCTTCAAAGGCTTTGTAATCAATGCCGAGCGCGGTTTTAAACGGGCTAATCATATCTCCAATGACATATTCTGCCGCGTCATGGAGCAGGGCTGTGAGGCGTTCAGCGTTTGTGGATTTCGGGTTGAGCGCGGTGAAGAGGTGCTCGACGACAACGCTATGCTCCGCCACGCTAAACGCATGGTCGCCAGATGTTTGACCGTTCCACCGTGCCACACGGGCAAGGCCGCGTGCGATGTCTTCTATTTCTACATCAAAAGGGGAAGGGTCAAGCAGGTCAAGGCGGCGGCCCGATAACATGCGCTGCCATGCCCGCGGGGCGGCAGACTTAGGCAACTTTGCGTACGAAGATAGCGCCTGCTGAATAACCTGCGCCGAAGGAGCAAATCAGACCAGTCTCGCCGTTTTTGAAATCGATATTATGCTTATGAAATGCAATGATAGACCCAGCGGAACTTGTATTGGCATATTCGTCTAAAACAACAGGCGCCTTGTCTAGGTCAACTTCTTTGCCGAGGACCTTTTTGGCAATTAAGTGGTTCATAGATAAATTGGCTTGGTGTAGCCACATGCGTTTAAGCTCATGCGGGTCGAGGCCGTTAACTTCGCATTCTGTGCTAATCATTTTCGCCACCATCGGCACGACTTCTTTAAACACGCTACGGCCATTTTGAACGAAGAGCTTATCGGTTAGACCTTTGCGGCCGCGCGGGCTGTCCATACCATCATCTTCGGGCGCACAGTGATTGAGGAAGCCAAAATTATTGCGGATGTTATTTGAAAATTGTGTGACGAGTTTAGAGCCAATTATTTCCCAATGCGCGGCGGGCGCTATTTCATCGGACTCGACCAAGAGCGCCGTGGCGACATCCCCGAAAATAAAATGCGCGTCGCGGTCTTTGAAATTTAAATGCGCTGTGCAAATTTCAGGGTTTACAACTAAAACCGATTTCGCTTGGCCGCCAATAATTAAGCCGCGCGCAGTCTCTATGCCAAAGGTAGCCGAAGAACAAGCGACGTTCATATCAAAAGCGAATCCCGATGTGCCGAGAATAGATTGTACTTCCACTGCAACGGCGGGGTAGCCGCGCTGTAGGTTTGAACAGGCGACAATCACCGCGCCGACATCTTCGGGCTTGCGGCCTGCCGTCTCTAGGGCTTGCAGGGCTGCTTTTGCTGCGATTTCGGCTAAAATACTTGGTTCATCATCAGCACGCGCGGGAATGCGCGGGGCCATAATTTCGGGGTCAAGAATAGGCGCTTTGGAAATCACAAAGCGCGATTTCACGCCAGAGGCTTTTTCAATAAAGGCCGCATTAGAATAAGTCAGTTCGTCTTTGGTGCCAGCTTTAATCTCGGCGGCATTTTCCGCGTTCCATTTATCGGCATAGGCGTTGTAGCTCTCGACGAGTTCAGCGTTTGAGATAGAGTCTGTGGGAGTCCAAAGACCTGTAGAACTGATGACGGCTTTCACGGGTAATCCCTTGTGGTGTTTTATGAGTAACCTTCTTAACGGGGACGGTTATTTTTCGCTAGGCTTAAATTACCCAAGCTCTCGGCACAGATTATAGGCATGACAGTCGGTGCTATGATCGTTGATCATACCAACCGCTTGCATGAAAGCATAGAGAATAACGGGGCCGACAAATTTAAAGCCGCGCTTTTTCATATCTTTGGATAGGGCAATAGAGGCGGGGCTTTCAACGGGGGCGTCTTTGAATTTCTTCCATGAATTTTGTACAGGCGCGCCGCCGACGTAGTCCCAGAGATATTCGCTGAAATTGATATTTTCCTCGTCGCGCATTTTTACAAAAACATGTGCGTTACTAATCGTTGCATTGATTTTTAATTTAGACCGAATAATGCCTGCATTAGATAGCAGACGCTCTCGGTCTTTGTCAGTATAATGAACTAGCTTATCAGGATCAAAGCCGTCATAGGCCTGTAGCATTTCTTCGCGTTTGCGCAGAATTGTAATCCAGGCAAGTCCAGCTTGTTGCCCATCTTGGATGAGTTTAGAGAAAAGCGATTTATCGTCCCAAATTGGACGGCCCCATTCTTTGTCGTGATAATGTGTGTAGAGTGCGTCGGTTGACGGTACCCATCCGCAGCGCGGTAAGTCTGGAATGATGTCATATGTCATAACTTTATAATATCATGTTCAAGCACTTCTTCATAGCGCGATTGGCCCCAAGAATGGTCACCTGTAATCCATTCCCAATCGAGCTCAAAAGCGAGGCGGTCATCTTCTGTTAACGTGAATACAGCTCTAGCTTTGCCCGCTTTGAGTTGCTTTTGCGTGGTCAGGCAATGGTAGAGTAAGTCGCCTGTGCCGTCTTCATCAAACTTCCCAATGATATGGCCTTCGCGAACATCACCACCGAAATAATCAGCATAGAAAACCATCCCGTCTTGCCAGAAATGAAATCTAGTTTTACCGCTCACGACGCCATTGTCGGAGTTTTCAATTGGAATAAATATACGGTTATCTAGGGAGATTTTCATGAATAATAGCGTGTATTTTTAAGCATGGCCTAATATGCTCTGCTTACATGCGCTGATGCAAGTCTTAGAGATAATTTAATTTTATAATTATTAAATGCTTGAGTTTTTACATCACGTATTGGAACAGCAGGCGTAATAATTAAAATCGCAGGAAGGTATGACTTTGCAATCCCCATTATCTATTCACGGCGTTTCTAAATCTTTTGGCGGCAAGGTAGCTGTTGAAAATGTGAGCTTCACGGTTAAGCCTGGCGAAATTATCGGCTTTCTCGGCCCGAACGGCGCGGGTAAAACAACAACGCTGCGTATGGCGCTGGGCTTGATTAAGCCTGATAGCGGCGAGGTTAAATTATTTGGTGGTCAACCGGGCGCGGAATCTAGTTTTGGGCGTATAGGGTTTCTGCCCGAAGAGCGCGGCCTCTATAAGAAACAAACGGCGCGCGAAAGTATTGCGCACATGGCGCGGCTTAATGGGATAAAGAGTAAAGAGGCATTTAAAATTGCGGATACGATGCTTGATAAATATGGCTTATCTGAAGCCAAACGTAAAAAAAATAAAGATATGTCCAAAGGCATGGCACAAAAAGTTCAACTTTTGGCGGCGATTGCGCATGACCCTGAATTTTATATTTTAGACGAGCCTTTCTCTGGTCTTGATCCAGTCAACCAACACGTTCTCGAATCTATAGTGCGCGAAATCGCAGATCGTGGCCGAACCATAATTTTTTCAACCCATGTCATGGAACATGCAGAGCGTTTGTGTGACCGTATTATTTTGATGGCAGGCGGCCGCAAGGTTTTCGATGGGCCGACGGATGAAGCTTTGTCTAAAGTCCCGCGCCGTATGGTGATTGGGTCTGATGATGCGCGCTTGACGGAGTTGATGACGCCTTTCGCTAAGTCTTTATCAAAACGAGAGGACGGCACGTTAGACCTTATTTTGAAGGATAAAGCCAATAACCAAGAAATTTTAGAGCGCTGCGTGGCGGAGAAAATTAACCTCACACGTTTCGAGCCGAAACAACCGACCTTGCATGAGGCTTTTGTGGCGATGGTGGGAAATGATATGCGAGCGGATATGGACACGAATATTCTGGAGGTAGGGCAGTGAAATTTCCAGCAATTAATATGCGGCGAACTTACCTCATAGCGCGGCGGGATTACCTTGGTTATGTAAAAACATGGGGCTTTTGGATATCCTTCTTTTTGCCGTTTATATGCGGACTTATATATGCGTTTGTTTTGTGGTCGGGTGTGTCGGTTTCCCCGACACGCTATGAAACTATCTTAGATGAAACAGGTTTGCATAAGGCGGCCATTATTCAACTTGATAAAGATAATAGAGAAAAAATATCTACTGAGGTCTTATCTGCGCTAGGGGAAACAATTTTACCCGCCGCGCAAACCAAAGAATTAAATGCGCTTATCGCGGAAAAAGGTGTTCAGGCTGGGCAAGATTATTTGAATGCAAAAATTCCAGGTGCAGGCAATAAATTGAAAGCGGCTGAATCTCGCATGATATTTGTAGAGCCCCCATCGCATGATCTTGCATCGCTTAAAGCTTACATGCGTGGTGATAAACAGTTTCAGTTTGACGGAGAAGATATTAAGCTAAACGGTGTCATACATATCTATGAGGATAACGGGATTAACGCTGATTATTGGTCTCCTAATTTCAATAACCCGGAAGCCGAGAGATTAACTAAAAAATATTTTAAACGTCTGTCTACGGATAGGTATTTAGCGGGCGGTAATCTCTCACAAAAGGGATTAGATGCCGCACGAAATGAGGCACTGACCGTCAATACATTCGACCCCACAAAAACTGATTTAAAAGAAGGCGGTTCTCAGAAAGTCACGATGACAGATAGAGTACCTTATCTCGCAGCGGGTATATTATCGCTGATGTTATGGCTGACGGTATTTTCAGGGGCTTATATGTTGTTGACCTCTATGCTCGAAGAAAAAATGAATAAGCTTTTGGAAATGATGTTGGCGTCAACCCGCTTTACAGAAATCATTTTTGGGAAATTGCTTGGCGTAGCCGCGCTGACCATAACGGCTATGTTGCCTTATATTATTTTGGGAATAGGGACTGTCATCGGATTTATTTTTTTTGGCGACCCCGAAATTGCTGAAGGCTTGAAGAATACTTTTACCATTAAAATGGTCGTCTTTTTTATTATCTTCCTCATTTTGGGATATGTCTTCTATGGCGCGTTTTTTATTGCATTGGGCGCATTGGCTGAATCCATGCAGGATGCGCAAACGCTAACAACACCGATTATGATTGTTTTATCAGCCTGTATTTTGGTGGTGCCGATCGGTATGGAATCTCCTGATAGCCCTATCCTTATCTTTGCGAGTTGGTTCCCTTTATCTGCACCTTTCGCGGCTATTGTTCGCTTGCCATCCGACCCGCCGCTATGGGAGCTTACTTTGTCAGCCTTATTCTTAGGCATTTTATCCATCGGGGTTATTATGTTGGCTGAACGAATTTTCCGCTTTGGCGTCTTGTCTGGTTCTGGCGTTAAAGGCGCAACGGATTGGTTTAAGCGCACGATATTACGCCGCAAGACAAATTAGGTTTTGTGGGTTATAATGCGCCTATGACCGACCTGTCTCATACCGCTCAACTTGCCATTTTAAAGGCGATGTTGCCAATTGCCGCCTTTGACGGGTGGACAGCCAAGAGCCTACGCGCGGCGGTAGCTAATACGGACTTACCCAAAGGGGCAGACGCGCTTTATTTCCCTGAAGGGCCATTGGACGTTATTGCGTTTTGGGCCAATGAGATGAACCGCACTGTCGCCGCTGACCTTAGTGAACTTGATCTGTCTTCCATGAAAATTCGCGATAAAGTCACGGCAGGGGTTCTCTCGCGTCTCTACGCGATTGGTCCTCATGAAGAAGCGGCTCGCCGCGCCTTGGCTCGCCTCACGCTTCCTGACGCGTTAGGGCAGGGGCCAAAGCAGCTCTGGAGCTGTGCAGATACAATCTGGCGCGCCATTGGCGACACAAGTACAGACGCAAATTATTATTCCAAGCGCACGATACTTTCTGGCGTTATCAGTACCACGATGGCCGCTTGGCTCTCTGATAATGAACCTGAAAAAATGAAAGCCCGTGCTTTTCTGGATGCCCGCATATCAAATGTTATGCAGTTCGAAAAAGCCAAGTGGGAATTTAAGTCCAAGACCAAGAACTGGCCTAACCCCGCTGAGGTCTTAGGCGCCCTCCGTTACGGCGGAACAGGTAAACGCCGCCGTCGCCGTAGAGGGTAAAGCTCTTTCTCGTGCACTCAGAGGCTACTTTAGGCGATTTTAAGCCGCTGATAATCGCAGTTCTTCGTTCATTCGATCTGTTCTGAAATCCAGTCGGAAACGTCCTCAAGCACGTCTGACATATGAGAGACACCTTCGGAGTCCTTCATATGATGCCCTCTATCCTCTAACTCCCAGTAAGTAAGTCGCGTATCATTTGCCGCATCAAAAGCTGCTTTGGTTGCATGGTCTGCGCTTATGGGGGTGGTTTTATCAAGGATGCCACGGACAATTAGAATAGGAGCTTTACTTGCAAGGAGATCATCGGATAGTTTGCGGTCCATAACATCAGCCCACCATTTATAACTATTCCCACTCCATATCTTATGACTATTTGGATTAGCCCGGATAAGAGAAAATTCTTTTTCAAATTCATCTTTAAACTCGGCATATTCAGGCGGCAATATCATCTTGGACAATGGAATTCCTGTTCCAGTCGAAAACACAACAACGGCGTCAGCTTCTGGAATTTTACGGCTTAGGATAGAAACAACAGCCCCGCCTTCTGAGCCTCCGAATAACCCTAGCTTATCTGTTAAACCACCTTCGCTACGCAATTTCTTCAAGACAATCATAGCATCATCGACACGTTGAGATATCGTGTGATTGCGAGAATAAGCGTCTGGGCACTTATCACGAGAACGGTTAGCCGGATCGTTAGGGCGCACCCCGTATTTCTCAATTGTTAGAACATGCAGATTAGGCACCTTCTCAATTAACAACTGAACATTTGGGCTACTTAACGCAGGCGAACAGCCAGAGCCCTGTGCGATTAAAAGAACGCCTTGCGCAGGCCGTGTGACAGCAGATGTTAAGGTCCAATGTATGATACTTCCATCTGTCCGCATAGTCTCATGGGCGGTTGAGTTTTCATTCCATGGTTTCTGTGATGAGCACGATAGGCCCAACACGCATGTCATCATACACAAAGTGATTAATTTAAGTTCTGAAATCCATCTACTCAAACCCATTAAACTTAGCTCCATGTTGAATGCAGCATATGAAGGCTATGTTGATTATTCAACTTTAATTTGTCTTAATTCCAATATTCTCAGTGTCCTATTCTGGGCGTTCTAAGCCGCCGACACTAGAACTAAGAGCAGCCCGTCGTCGTCCCGCAGCTATCGCATTTTTGGCACGTTCCATTTCGGATTAAGGTGAAGTGCCCACACTCTGGGCAGGGGTCACCTGTATAACCTTGGAAGCGCGCTTTTTGAGAGGCTGATGGCGTAGCAGGTGTGGAATTTCCAGATTTTCCTAACGTTCCCGATTTTTTAATTTCCGTCACGCTTGCATCGAGGGTTTCTTCGTCCAACTCTAGCGCTAAAGGGTCATCATTATCAGCCTTAGGAACAGAAAAAGGCACGATATTATCCTCGCCTGAGCTTTCTCGGTTAAAGCCTTTGGAATAACCGGGCAGCATTAATTGCTCATCTTCTTCCTCGCGCCCGCCGTGCCGTTCAACTGCGCCGAGGCCTAATTGATCGCCTGCCGCTGAATTGGGGTCAACATGGGCAAGGTCATCCCAGCCCAGATAGGAAATGCCAAGTTCGCGGAAGATATAATCCAAGATCGAATTTGCGAATTTAATCCGGTCATTGCCTGTGACGTGGCCCGAAGGCTCAAAGCGCGTAAAGACATAGGCTTCGACAAATTCTTCAAGCGGGACACCGTATTGCAGGCCGATTGAAATTGCGATGGCGAAGTTATTCATTAAGCTGCGGAAGGCCGCGCCTTCTTTATGCATATCAATGAAAATTTCGCCGAGACTTCCATCGGCAAACTCACCCGTATGGAGATAGACTTTATGTCCGCCGACAGAGGATTTTTGAATGTAACCCGTGCGACGATCAGGAAGACGCTCGCGCTTCATGGGTTTCTGAACGACTTTTTCAATAATTTTCTCAACAATGCGTTCCGCGCCAAGAGCGGCTTTGGCCGCGTTTGGACGTTCAATAGCTTCATCGAATTCATCAAGTTCTAGGTCTGAGAAGACAGCAGAATTAAGCGGTTGCGAGAGCTTGGAGCCGTCTCTGTAAAGCGCAATCGCTTTAAGGCCTAATGTGTGAGCCTGTAGGTAAATATCTGCACATTCATCAATTGTTGCTGCGGCTGGCATATTGACTGTTTTTGAAATTGCGCCTGAAATAAATGGCTGCGCGGCGGCCATCATCAATATATGGGACTCGGCGCTCAGCGCTCGTGTTCCCACACGCCCGCACGGCATCGCGCAATCAAAAACGGGGAGGTGTTCAGCGGCTAAATGCGGCGCACCTTCGAGGGTCATAGCGCCAGAGCAATGCACATTTGCGGCTTCGATATCGGCCGCGTCAAATCCTAAGAGCGGAAGCAGGTCTGAGCCGTGATTATTTAATTGCTCTTCTGTGAGGCCAAGGCCCTCTTGGCAAAACGTATCACCTAGCGTCCAGCGTGAGAAGACAAAGCGAATATCAAAAGCATCGGCTAAAGCAGCTTCGACAAGACCGAGTTCTTTGTCTGTAAAACCGCGTTCTTTCAGGCTTGAATGATTAATACCTTCCGAGCCTTTTAGCGTGCCGTTACCCAAAGCATAGGTGATGATGTCTTTGGTTTGCTTTTCTGAATAGCCAAGCGCGTTAAGCGCGCGCGGAACAGAGCGGTTGATAATTTTGAAATGTCCGCCGCCAGCAAGTTTCTTGAATTTCACCAAAGCAAAGTCTGGCTCGATACCTGTTGTATCGCAATCCATCAAAAGTCCGATAGTTCCCGTCGGCGCAATAACGCTGACTTGCGCGTTTCTAAAACCTGTGGCTTCGCCCATTTTTTGCGCTTTCGTCCAAAGCGTAACAGCGCGTTTGCACAGATCATCGAATGGACAGTCTGAGCGGTTAAGCGGTGTTGGTTGATAGGAGAGGCCTTCATAGGCCACGCGGCCTTCTGCGGCGCGCCTATGGTTTTGAATAACCCGTGTCATCGGTTTGATATTCTCTGCGTAGCGCGGGAAGGCGCCCATTGATTTGGCCATGTCGGCGGATGTCAAATAAGCCGCCCCTGTGAGGACGGATGTGATTGCGCCCGCTGCGGCGCGGCCCTCGATGCTATCATAAGCAATACCGCAAGACATCAAGAGCCCGCCAAGGTTGGCATAACCTAGACCGAGTGTGCGGAACTCATAGGAACGTTTGGCAATGGCTTCGGACGGGAACTGCGCCATTAAGACAGAAATTTCGAGCACAATCGTCCAGATGCGGGATGCATGTTCAAACGCTTTGAGGTCAAACTGATTATCATCTTTGCGAAATTTAATCAGGTTTAGTGAGGCGAGGTTACAGGCCGTATCGTCTAAGAACATATATTCTGAACACGGATTAGAGGCTGTGATAGGGCCCGACTCGGAACATGTGTTCCACGCATTAATTGTGTCGTGATATTGCACGCCAGGATCGGCTGATGACCAAGCAGCTTTTGATATCTTGTGCCATAGCTCGCGCGCTCGGATATTTTTGGCAACAGCTCCGTCTGTACGGCGGATAAGGTCCCATGTGTCGTCATTTTTGACGGCGTCTAAAAAGGCATCGGTGATGCGCACAGTATTATTTGCGTTTTGTCCCGAGACGGTGCGGTAAGCTTCGCTATCCCAATCTGCGTCCAGTTCAGGGACATCTATCGTGTCGATGCCTTGGCGGGCGAGGTGCAGCGTTCGTTGTATCGCGCCGTCAGGCACACCGTCGCGGCGGGCGGCTTTGATCTCGCGTTTTAAGGCTGCATTTTCCGAAACATCAAAACATTCTTCTTCGGTACCAGAACAATTGATGCAAGCCTTTAGGATTGCATTGAGGCGACGCTTCAAAACTTTAGAGCCCGCCACCAGTGCCGCGACTTTCATTTCTTCTGAAGTTTTCCAGTCAATAAAATCTTCGACGTCAGGATGGTCAATATCGACAATGACCATTTTTGCGGCGCGGCGCGTTGTACCGCCAGACTTAATCGCGCCAGCTGACGCGTCACCGACTTTTAAAAAACTCATTAAACCAGAAGATTCTCCGCCGCCAGAGAGTGGTTCACCTGCGCCTCTTATACCTGAAAAGTTAGACCCTGTGCCTGAGCCATATTTGAATAACCGCGCTTCACGGGTCCACAGGTCCATAATGCCGCCAGTGCCAAGAAGGTCATCATTGGCGGATTGAATAAAGCAGGCGTGAGGCTGTGGGTGCTCATAAGCGCTCGTGGAGTGTTTTACTTCGCCCGTATTGTAATCAACAAAGCTATGACCCTGCGCAGGGCCGTCTATGCCGTAAGCCCAATTAAGTCCTGTGTTGAACCATTGTGGGGAGTTTGGCGCTGCGATTTGCGCCGCCAGCATAAAGCGTAATTCATCATAAAAATTACGGGCGTCGCTCTCTGTGTTGAAATAACCGCCCTTCCATCCCCAATAGGCCCAACATCCTGCGAGTCTATCAAACACTTGACGAGCATCATTTTCGCCGCCGTATTTAAAAAGTTTCTTACCGCGCTTGGGCTTTGTATCATCTGGAACATGACGGCGGAGCCAGCTTGGTACCGTGTCTTCATCGACAGCTTTAAGTAGGGACGGAACACCTGCGCGCCTGAAATACTTTTGCGCCAGAATATCACAGGCGACTTGAGACCAATTCTCTGGCGCTTCAAATTCAACTGCGTCGGTTATAGCTTCGCCTGAAATATCACGCACTTCACTACGTACCTTCGCGAAAGCAATAGTCTCGTAAGGGCTTTTTCCGTCCGTCGTGAAATGGCGTTTGATTTGCATATGATTTGAATCCTTAGGCCTAAGGATAAGAAGTAAGACGAGTTAGAGCAATAGGTTTTGCAGAGGTTTCGTTTTTAATTCATTACGGCACTTCGTGCATCAAAATGAGCCCAAAACAGGTCTGCGATTCGGGCCGTCTCATTTAACGGGGGGTAAGTTGGTATATCTAATTCACCGTTAAAACGAGTAATGTGACAACGTGCTGTAAGTTGATCATATAGCTGTTGAAACTTTCCTGCCTTACCGTCCATCGGAAGACGGAAGACTGTCTTCCCAGAGCTTGCCGCCTCGGTGAGCATATTTGTGCTGTCCTCAGTCACGCAAATTATCTCAGCTCCCCCCAGAAAGGCCGCATAAGGGTTTGGGCCATCGCCATTATAAAGCCATATGTTTTTATGGGCACTTTCTAAGGCCTCCCAGCCTTTGCGGGCAAAGTCAGGCGTGCGGCGCGACGTTGAAACAAGCAAACTATGACCTTTTTCGAGGCAGGTCTTTGCTGCGGCTATATGGGCGTCGTGAATCTGCGGTGTTAGTTTATGTGTTTTGGAATTTCCGCCAATCATAAAGGCGGCGCGCGGCATAGGGAGTACATCTAATTGGTCGGTAAAATTTATTGTCTTACCTGCAATCTCTGCCTTGATGATGCGATTGGGAGAGCCAACCATGGTCTCTATATTGTCCCCTGTTAAGCCGTCATGTTCGGGCGCAATGACGAGGTCAAAGCGAGAGGGGTCAAGGCGGGGGTCTTGGATATAAGCTGTGAAACAGTTTGGGGCTGCTTTCTTGAGCGCGAATAACGGGGCAATGGCTTGCCGCCCGCAACCGATAGCAAAGTCAGGCGGCGCGCCAGTAATGCCATAATCGGCAGGTCTTGATTTCATGGCGAATTGAAGCGTTGGACTTGCCGCCTTAAAGGCTGTGCCAGATTCAATTGTAAGAGGGGATATATCAGATGCCCGCAATCTTGCGGCTGCTTCTGCGAGGCCTAAGGCCTGATTTTCTATACCTCGCCGCCCGTCAGTAATAACTAAGCAGCTCAGGCGTTCGGAGCTCATTACTTGAAGTTGACTTCCAAAATTTCATATCCCTTAGAACCGCCCGGAGCGATAACTTCGAAGGCGTCTCCGATTTCTTTGGAAATCATTGCCCGCGCGATAGGGGATGTGATTGAGACTTTGCCGTCTTTAACACTGGCTTCGTCTTCGCCAACGATTTGGTACGTGCTTTCCTCATCCGTATCTTCATTTACGATTTTAACAATCGCACCGAATTTTACAGTTGACCCTGACATTTTAGATGTGTCGATGACTTGAGCTAAAGATAGTTTTGATTCAAGTTCTTGAACACGTCCCTCAATAAAGCCCTGTTTTTCTTTGGCCGCATGGTATTCTGCGTTCTCAGATAAGTCACCATGTTCACGGGCGACGGAGATCGCATTGATAATCTCTGGACGTTCCACAGACTTCAAATGCTTCAATTCTTTTTCTAAAGCCGCGTGTCCGCCAACTGTCATAGGGTATTTTTGCATTTTTCGTATCCAAAATTCTTGAGCGGGCGAACAAATAAGGCGTTTTTCGCAAGAATCAAGGGGTAAGCTTAACTCTATAAGTCTGACACTCAGGCCTAAATCTTTTAAAAAGGTAAACGGCCTATTTTTCAAGACACAAACAAGACACAAATATGTGTGAGTAGGCATTTATAAACGGTAGGAGAGTCCTCCCACCGTTTTAAAGTTTCAATTCACATGCCTTACAAAAATACTGTCTTGCAAGAAGAGATTGTCTCTAGCTCTTTGCAATAGCCTGCAAGCTTTCAACTTGATAATCGCCTTTGGATAATTCGATAATCGCTTGAACCGATGCTCGTGCCGCCGCCGCTGTTGTGAAGTATGGTATATTCAATGTTAGTGCAGCGCGTCTTAGCGAGAAGCTATCTTGTAGGGATTGCTTACCGCTTGTTGTGTTAAAGACAAGGTGCACCTCGCCGTTCTTCATGGCGTCCACAATATGCGGGCGGCCTTCGTGAACCTTTTTAACATATTCAACTTCGATACCTTGTTCGCGCAGATACTTAGTCGTCCCGCCTGTGGCGATAATTTTGAAACCAAGACCAATGAGGTCTTTGGCTAACTCTGCCATTAAGGGCTTATGCTGCTCACGCACCGATATGAAAACTTTACCTGATGAAGGCAGATCAACACCACCACCAAGCTGGCTTTTTGCAAAGGCCATACCGAAAGTATCCGCTAATCCCATAACTTCACCTGTTGAGCGCATTTCAGGGCCAAGCACTGTATCAACGCCAGGGAAGCGCGCAAAAGGAAAGACCGCTTCTTTAACCGCGATGTATTTTTGCGGCTTAACAGAAAGGTCAAACTCAGAGAGTTTTTTGCCGGCCATAACTTTCGCCGCGATATTTGCAATCGGTTGCCCGATAGCCTTGGCGACAAAAGGAACCGTACGCGAGGCGCGCGGGTTAACTTCAATAAGATAAACAACATCGTCTTTCACGGCGAATTGTGTGTTCATGAGACCAATTACGCCAAGCTCTAAAGCGAGGACTTTGGCCTGACGTCCAAGCTCTGCAACGATTTTATCCGATAACGTATAAGGCGGAAGGGAACAGGCCGAGTCGCCCGAGTGAACACCTGCTTCTTCAATATGTTCCATGACACCGGCGACATAAACCTCTTCACCGTCGCAAATAACATCGACATCAACTTCGATTGCGTCACGTAGATATTGATCAATAAGGAGTGGTGATTTTCCAGAAACTCTGACGGCTTCAGAAATATAGCGGTTTAACTCTGCATCATTATCAACAATTTCCATACCGCGGCCGCCCAAAACATTGGACGGACGTAGCACGATTGGGTAGCCAACAACTTTAGAAGCTTCAATGGCTTCTTTTGCATTCTTGGCAATGGCATTATTGGGTTGTTTAAGGTCAAGCTTTTCGACAAGCGCTTTAAACCGCTCACGGTCTTCGGCGCGGTCTAGCGCATCGCGTTTAGTCCCAAGCAATGGAATGCCGTTGGCTTCTAAGGCTTCTGCGAGTTTGAGGGGTGTTTGTCCACCGAACTGAACTATGACGCCTTTTAGCGTGCCAGCTTCTTGTTCCGTCATAATAAGTTCGAGAACATCTTCTTCTGTTAACGGTTCAAAGTATAAACGGTCAGAGGTATCATAATCTGTTGAAACTGTTTCGGGGTTGCAATTGACCATGATGGATTCAATATCAATTTCTTCGAGCGCAAAGGCCGCGTGGCAACAGCAATAATCAAATTCAATACCTTGGCCAATACGGTTAGGTCCACCGCCAAGGATGATGACCTTGTCACGGCTTGAGACACGGGATTCATCTTCAACCTTCCCGCCAAAGCTTGGGACTTCATAAGTTGAATACATGTAAGGGGTTTTAGCTTGAAACTCGGCAGCGCATGTATCGACGCGTTTATAAACAGGGCGGACACCTTTCGCGCGCCGCGCTTTACGCACGGCTTGCTCAGTCTTGCCTGTTAATTCGCCAATGCGGCTATCTGCAAAACCTTCTGATTTGATTGATCGCCATTCTTGTTCAGTCTTAGGAAGTCCATTCGACTTGAGCCACTCTTCGGCTTTAACAAGGTCTTGGATTTGACGTAGGAACCAAGGGTCAATTTGTGTGTACTGGAATATTTTCTCAACAGTGAAGCCTTGGCGGAAAGCTTGGGCGATAACTAAAAGGCGATCTGGCGCCAAAATAGAGAGCCTTGCTTTCATCGCATTTTTAAGCTCATCATCTGACATCTCTCCGGCTGGATCGATAATAATTTCATTGAGGCCTGTTAAGTCTGTTTCAAGTGAACGAAGCGCTTTCTGTAAAGACTCGGCAAATGTTCGGCCAATCGCCATAGCCTCGCCAACTGAGCGCATCGCTGTGGTTAGGACAGGATCTGCGCCAGGGAATTTTTCAAAAGCAAAGCGCGGTATTTTTGTGACGACATAATCAATAGTTGGTTCAAAGGCAGCAGGTGTAGCGCCCGTGATGTCATTATCAAGCTCATCAAGTGTATAACCCACCGCAAGCTTGGCAGCAATTTTAGCAATGGGAAAGCCAGTTGCTTTAGAGGCTAAGGCTGATGAGCGCGACACGCGCGGGTTCATCTCAATGACAACCATACGGCCATCTTTGGGGTTGAGACCAAACTGAACATTAGAGCCACCTGTCTCGACGCCGATTTCGCGCAAGACAGCAATCGAGGCGTCGCGCATGACTTGGTATTCTTTATCCGTCAAGGTAAGGGCGGGAGCGACAGTAATTGAGTCGCCCGTATGTACGCCCATGGGGTCAATGTTTTCAATGGCGCAAATGATGATGCAATTATCCGCTTTGTCGCGAACAACTTCCATTTCATATTCTTTCCAGCCGAGCAAGCTCTCATCAATAAGAACTTGATTAGTCGGTGAGGCGGAGAGGCCTGAACGCACAATCTCTTCAAATTCTTCGATATTATAAGCAACGCCGCCGCCTGTGCCGCCCAACGTAAAGGCAGGACGGATAATCGCGGGCAAGCCTGTGAGGTGTAATTTTTCAACAGCCGTTGCAACGCCTGCCGCAATATCGCCGTTCGGAGCTTCAATGATTGTCGCGCGCGGGTTCTCTAACCCGATCTTAATCATGGCTTCTGCAAAGCGCTCGCGGTTTTCGGCTTTATCAATGACGTCAGCTTTTGCGCCGATCATTTCAACGCCGTATTTTTCAAGCACGCCCATTTGCTCTAATGCGAGCGCTGTATTTAAAGCCGTTTGCCCGCCCATGGTCGGAAGCAAAGCATCTGGTTTTTCAATCGCGATGATTTTTTCGACAATTTCAGGGGTGATAGGTTCAATATATGTCGCGTCTGCCATACCGGGGTCGGTCATGATTGTGGCAGGGTTTGAGTTGACGAGAATAACGCGGTAGCCTTCATCTGTGAGGGCTTTACAGGCTTGTACACCAGAATAATCAAACTCGCAGGCCTGACCAATCACAATCGGTCCAGCCCCGATAATTAAGATAGACTGGATATCGGTTCTTTTTGGCATAAAATTCGGGCCTCTAATTATACAAATCGGGTTCGAATCTGGCCTGAAAAGCCAAATTGTCTCTCTTTAATGAAAGCGCAGTGTTGATACAAGTATTCAAACACGCATATTATATGTTATATACCAATAAAAAGTTTACAGGGTGGCTTATGGTCTATCGTACAAATAATAGACGAACGGGCGGAATGCGCAGACGCCGTGGTGGTTTTCGTTGGCAAATTATGTTGCTTTTCGCTATTGGCGCGGGCGTTTATTATTTCGCGAACCAAAAAACAGTGCCCTATACGGGGCGCAAACAACTTCGGACGATGAAGCCAGCTGCTGAAATGCAGCTCGGGCTTCAAAGCTATCAACAAATTTTAGCGGATAATCAGCAAAACGTGTTGCAAAGTGGTCCTGTGGTTGATGCCGTGCGCGAAATTGGAACGCGTATCGCGCGGGCCGCATCTGATTCTGACCCGGGCTTTGATTGGGCTTTTAATGTTATTGACTCAGAGCAAGCCAATGCCTTTGCTTTACCGGGGGGGTATACGGCTGTTTATACAGGGCTTATTCCTATTGCTGAGAATGAAGACGGCCTTGCCGCTATTATGGGCCATGAGGTCGCGCATGCGCTCGCCCATCACGGCGCAGAGCGTATGGCGCAACAAAATATGCAGCGCATAGTCGGCGCAGGCGTCTCAATGGGCGCTGGCGGTATGGATTTTGGCGCGCAAAGAGCCGTCATGGGTGTTTTTGGCGGTATCAGTCAATATGGTTTTGCGTTGCCGTTTTCGCGTAAGCATGAGTCAGAAGCCGACGAGATTGGACTGCTGCTTGTCGCGCGGGCCTGTTATGATCCACGTGAAGCCCCAAAGCT
>JALZWM010000147.1 GCA_023300105.1 Hellea sp. | reverse complement strand
TCAATCATTCGTAATGATACAGGCGTTTATGAAGGCGGCGAAATCTCGATGTATTACGACCCGATGATTGCTAAGCTTTGTACTTGGGGCAAGGACCGTAATGTCGCGCTTAGTACAATGCGCCATGCTCTTGATGAGTTCGAGCTGGACGGCATTGGACATAATATTCCTTTCCTCCAAGCTGTTTATGATCATGACCGCTTTATTCGCGGTGATATTACCACGGCCTTTATCGCGGATGAATATCCTGACGGCTTTGAAGGGGCTGAAGTCAATCTTGGGCATACACGTAAAATCGCGGCGGTCTGCGCGCTCATGCATGATATCTCCGAGCACCGTAACGCTGATATTTCTGGCGCGCTGCATAATCATGAACGCCATATCCCCGATGAGTGGGCCGTTACAATAAGAAGTGGGCAAATTGGCGATACGCATTACACCGCCGATATCAACGGCGAACAAGGGCTTCGCACCATCGTTATGGATAACTCCGGTGATGATACAGCCAAGATTGAAATGGAAGTCCTGTCCAGTTGGAAACCAGGAATGCCGCTCGTGCGCGCCTTTGTTGATAATGAGAGTTTTAATTTCAAAGCCCGCAAATGCGCCGAAGGTTATACAGTTTGGCATAGAGGCTGTAAGTTTAAAGTCGCTGTTAGGACTCCGCGCGGAGCGGAGCTAGCGAAATTAATGCCGATTAAAACCGCGCCCGATACGTCGAACTTATTACTTTGCCCAATGCCCGGCGTCATCGTTTCGGTCTTAGTCAAAGAAGGCGACGAAGTACAAGACGGCCAAGCCCTCGCTATTGTCGAAGCCATGAAAATGGAAAACACATTACGCGCTGAAAAAAAGGGCATCATCGCCAAGGTCAATTGCGAAGCGGGCGATAACCTCGCGGTGGATGAAGTTATTATGGAATTTGAAATCACCTAATATTGCACCCCGCGCTTGACGCGGGACCGACCATGTGCCCACATAGAGAGTGTAAGTTTCGTACTCGCTGAGAAACAATCACTTAACTTGTACAGTAGATTTCATCGTTACTATGTCGGTCCCGGCGCAAGGCCGGGATGACAGATGTTCATATAATGTCATCCCGGATTTAATCCGGGACCAGCTCAAGGCTAGGATAACAGAGGGGGAGAGTTTTGACCTTTAATACTAAAACTTACTTCGTTTACATCATGGCGACCACGCCGCGCGGCCCAATCTACATCGGTGTTACCAACGACCTCATTCAGCGCGTGTCTGAACATAAATCTGGTGTTGGGTCTAAGCACGTTAAGAAATATAATATCACGCGGCTCGTTTACTTTGAACATCATGATAATGTTGACGACGCGATTACCCGTGAGAAACGTCTCAAACGTTGGAAGCGTGATTGGAAAGATAAATTAATCGAAGACCAAAACCCAAATTGGGAAGATTTAACGATTAAAAATTTAGTGTATTAATTTTTTGTCGGCGTAATCAAATTCGTCTCAGGTTTTTTGCAATCGCCTTTTAACTGTCCCGATAAAAATTTATCGATGCCTTTATCGTCGACAAGGCGTTGGAAGGGTTTATTTGCGTTTGCTTTGACCCAAATTGAAATGTCGAGCTCTTCTTTGCCGGCGCAATAAGCCAAGTAAGCCTCTTTCTCGACGGTGAAGCTAAAATCTGTATGGGTGGTGACATCCCAATCAGAGCCGCCGAAGAATTTATCTGTTTTCTTTTGATCGCGCAGAACATCTTGGGCTTTATAGGCGAGGGGAAATTGGCTTTCGTCTACGGCGTAGACGATAAGCTCGCCAAGCTCTTTTGGATTGCGGGGAACAAAATTGACGCTGTCTGGGTCCGTGATGAATTTAAACTCACCTTCGAGTTGAACGGCTCCGTCTTTTACGGCTTTAAATTCTGTAAAAGGCGCGCGGTAATGGGTGAAAGTTTCAGGCCATAATATCGCGATGCGTCCCGTGCGCGGATCAATCTCTGTTGGCGAAAGTGTTGCCAGAGAATAAGCTGTGCCGAGTTCTAAGGTTGCGCACCCTGTAAGTAAAAGTCCTAAGCATAACAGGGATATTTTTTTGAACTGAGTCATAACGTTTTTTAGGATTGATTTTCTAGGCTTGGCAAGCCACCTAATGCATATGAATTCGCAAGACGATATATCTGGGCTAGACACCGCGTTAGGTGAAACCTCGCCTGATGCTCCATTGACTGATGTCCGGCCGTTTAACCCGCCTTTCTGGCTGCGGCCGTCACTCGTGCAAACGGCCTTGGCGAGCTTCAAGTTCCGTAAGCGCGGTAAGAATCCGATGCTGGACGTTGCTCAAGACCATATAATAGAGTGCGAAGACGGGGTGCGTCTCAAGGGGAGCTATTCACCTAACCCTGAAAACAAAGCCTTGGTGATTTTACTCCATGGATGGGAGGGGAGCCAAGACAGTACTTATGTCGTGGCCTGCGGGCGGCGCATGTATAACCAAGGGGCTTCGGTCTTTCGGCTGAATTACCGCGATCACGGGAATAGTCATGACCTGAATGAAGGTCTGTTTTTCTCGACATTATTTAATGAGGTTTTTGACGCGGTTAAACAAGCGGCTGATCTTGCAGACGGCGCGCCCGTTCATATCGCTGGGTTTTCGCTGGGTGGTAATTTCTCATTACGGATTGCACGGTCACTGCGTGATCTCACAATAAAAAATCTTAAACATATTTTCGCTATCAGCCCCGTTGTTGACCCATGGGGCGCGGCCCCGCTCATTGATAAGACGTGGTTATACCGTCGTTATTTTCTTAAAAAATGGACGGCCTCGCTGCGTAAGAAGCAGGCGCTTTATCCTGATATTTATGATTTCAACCATATCATGTCCGAGCGCAAAGTGCTGAGCATCACAAGTAAGCTTATTCCTATTCATTCTAAATATCCTGATATGGAGACCTATTTTAAAGCCTACCGCGTTGACCCGCATGATTTGGAATATTGTCCCGTCCCAATAAGCCTGATTACGTCACGTGATGACGGCATTATTCCGGTGGAAGATATTAAAACACTGACCCTGAATGATAATGCGCAGCTCATCATTCATGACCACGGCGGGCATAATGGTTTCTTCCAAAGCTTGACGGGACCCACGTGGTATGATGATTACATGTCTCAAATAATTTTTAATTAGGTTAGCCATAATGAAGTTTTTCGTTTTTGTAATTCTCGCGATATGCGCGCTGTTTTTTCTTCTGGGGTTGAAATCTCAAAAGGGCAAAGCCAAAGGTCTTGTGGATGGGCATCTTGCAGAGCCTGCGACAGCGCCCAATTGCGTCTCATCCGAAATTGATGTGCAACCTGAAAAGAAAATTGCGCCGCTTAATGGGTCCTTATCGGCAATTAAAAATGCGATAACGGTCACGGGTGGAACCATAACATCAGAAACTGATAGCTATCTGTCGGCGACTTATATGTCCAAGCTTTTCAAATTTGTCGATGATGTCGAAATTCGTCATTATAAAGACAATGTTTGGCATGTCCGTTCGGCATCGCGCGTAGGTTATTCAGACCGTGGCATGAATCGTAAACGCGTTGAAAACATTCGCACAAACCTATCTTAATAATTAATCGCTATTTATAGTGGCTACGTATAAATTTTGAACTGCGTTATAATATAAAGAACCATCATGACAAAAAAAATAGACCATGCCCGAGTTAAATCCCTTGTTTCTGAACTGCTCGAAGCCTTGGGTGAAGACCCAACGCGTGAGGGCCTTAAAGAAACCCCGCGGCGCATAGCCAACTTCTGGCGAGACTTTATTGAATATGAGCCAGGCAAGCTCGATACGACTTTTTCATCCGTATCGCATAACCAAATGGTTGCCGTCACAGGCATGCGTGTCTGGTCCATGTGCGAACATCATATGCTGCCGTTCTGGTGTGATGTTTCTGTTGCCTATATTGCAGATGATAAAGTTTTAGGCCTCTCGAAATTTGCACGAATAGCCCATAAACATGCGCATAAATTAACGCTACAGGAACAGCTGGTGTCTGACATTGCCAATGAGCTTAAGAAAGCACTTGGAACAGAAGACGTTGCTGTTATGGCAAAAGGTGAACATTTATGTATGACTATGCGCGGTATTAAAACACCGCACCGCATGATCAGTTCCGCTCTTTCAGGTAAGTTTCATCAAGCTGATCAACGCGCGGAATTTTTCCGCTTGGTTGATTAAGAGCTACTCTTCCTGACGTGAGACTTGACTTAACCGCCCATTAAGCTAATTCGCTCCTATATTTTAGGAGCTTATAATGCACGCTTATCGTAGTCATACTTGCGGCGAATTACGTAAGGAAAATGTCGGACAGACGGTGAAACTATCCGGTTGGGTGCATCGTAAACGTGAGCATGCAAATGCTCTTTTTATTGACTTGCGCGATCATTATGGCATTAGCCAAATTGTAGTCTATCCTGTTGCTGAGTTTTATGAAGCGGCAAAGCGCTGTCCGTCCGAATCAGTTATAACAGTCACAGGCGAACTTTTGGCACGCGACGGCGAAGCTATTAATAGCGACATCGGGACTGGTGAGGTTGAACTTCGTGCTGACGAGATGATTATTGAGAGCGCAGCCGCGTCACTTCCGCTCCCAGTCTTTGGTGAGCAGGACTATCCTGAAGAAATTCGCCTGAAGCATCGTTATCTCGACCTGCGCCGCGAGACTTTGCACAAGAACATCATCATGCGCGGTCAGGTGATTAATTCCCTGCGTAGCCGTATGATTAGTCAAGGCTTTACAGAATTTCAAACACCGATCTTAACAGCTAGCTCGCCTGAAGGCGCGCGCGACTTTTTAGTACCGTCACGTTTGAATCCCGGTAAATTTTACGCGCTTCCACAAGCGCCGCAGCAATTTAAACAATTGATTATGGTTGCGGGCTTTGATCGTTATTTCCAAATCGCGCCTTGTTTCCGGGACGAAGATGCACGCGCTGACCGCTCACCGGGTGAGTTTTATCAACTCGATGTCGAAATGAGTTTCGTCACACAAGAAGATGTCTTTCAAGCGATTGAGCCTGTTATGGCTGGCGTGTTTGAAGAATTCGCTGATGGCCGCGAAGTCCAAACGCCCTTCCCACGTATTCCTTATAAAGAGTCTATGGAAAAATATGGCTCGGATAAGCCTGACCTGCGCATTCCTTTTGAGTTAACGGATGTGTCGGAGTTTTTTACGGACGAGTCTAAAACGGGCTTTGGTATCTTCGCTAAAATTACAGGCGGCGGCGGTAAAGTTATTGCTATTCCTGCTAAGGGCGCGGCGGCAAATAAGTCACGCAAGTTCTTTGATAATATGGACAAATGGGCGAAGAAAGAAATGCAAATGCCTGGACTTGGCTATGCACGTCTTAAAGAAGCCGAGGGTGGGGGTGTTGATTCACAAGACCCTGTTCTTAAGAATTTTGAACCAACGCATCTTAAAGCGCTTCTAGAAAAAATGGGTCTCGAAGCTGGCGACGGTATTTTCTTCTCTGCGGGTAAAACAGGTCCTGCCTATAAACTCGCGGGCGCGGCGCGTAATAAAGTTGCCGCTGATTTGGACATGATTCCTGACGGCGTTTTCAAATTCTGCTGGGTTATTGATTACCCAATGTATGAGTGGGACGAAGATAATAAAAAAATTGATTTCTCACATAACCCGTTCTCTATGCCGCAAGCGCCAGAAGGTAAAACGGCGATGCAGGTCCTTGAAGAAGCTGACACTGTTGAAAAGCAACTTGATATCCTTGCGTATCAATATGATATTGTTTGTAACGGCGTAGAGCTATCCTCAGGCGCTATCAGAAACCATAAAGCTGACGTTATGTATAAGGCGTTTGATATTGCAGGTTACGGCCCAGAGGTCGTTGAAGATAAATTTGCTGGTATGATCAATGCGTTTAAATTCGGCGCGCCGCCCCATGGGGGTATTGCGCCAGGTGTTGACCGTATTGTTATGTTGCTCGCGGGTACGAATACAATTCGCGACGTGATTCTCTTCCCGATGAACGGTCAAGCGCAAGATTTGATGATGAACGCGCCAGCGGAAGTCGATAATAAGCAATTGAAAGAGCTGAACCTGAAATTGGTGCCCGTTGACCCTAAAGTTTAGAGTTTAGCGCTCTATTGCGCGCTTAGAACTCACAAGGTCGGAATGAATGCTTTGAAGCTTGCGGCGTAGCTTACGATTATCTTTTGGTGTTGCTTTTAAAATAGTTTCGAGATCGCCAATTGCGCGGTCAAGCCGTTTTGCGGCTTTAGCAAGTTGTGGGTCCATATTATCATGGCCATGCTCAGATTCTACCGTCAACGTGCCTTCGCAATAAGGAACTGAAAGTCCAAAGGGGAGGCGAGTATTAGCATTACCGCAAGCGGTATCGAGTTGATCTTGTTTCAAGCCTTGGACTTGAGCCATATTGGCATCAGATAAATTAGCACCGTCAAGGCTGGCCTCGAGCAATACAGCATTGCCAAATGTAACGTTTTTAAACTGTCCGCCCTTTAAATTGGCATTATGTAAATTAATGTGATCGAGATTTGCATCCGTAAAATTCGTATTTTCAAAATTGACATCCGAAGCTATCGCACGCTCAAAAGAGGTTTTACGAAAATCTCCGCCTTTAAATTTTCCTCGCGTTAAATCGGCACGTTTAAAGTCTGTCCCGATGAAAACAGAGTTGCCTAGGTTTGCTTCAGTCAAGGTCGCGTCAGCGAGGTTGGCGCCATTCAAATTTACATTATCACCCTCAATTTTATACATGAGCGCTTTTCTAAAATGCGCGCCTGTAAGGTTTGATCCATCAAAGTTACCGCCGGAGAGATTTGAATTATTAAAACTTGACCCTGAAAAATTGGCATTTTTAAGTTTAACACCATTCATGCGTTTATTTGAAAGGTCACATTGAGAGCAAGAGCCAGAAGAGGAATGGATGCGTGCATCAACCCTAATCTGGGCTTGTGCCGGCAAAGAGGTGATCGTCATCACGAGCGATAATATCGCAATTTTAAATACAAGGTCTCTCTTCATCTTGCGCAATATACATATTTTAAAGAGGCGGCGCGATTAAATTACTTGTAATGAATAATAAAATAGCAGCATTAATATGTATTATTAATGCTGCTATTTATACAATAATACGATTTATGTGTCCCATTTTACGGCCCGCCTTGATATCCTTCTTTCCGTAGAGGTGAATAAAGCAATCTTTTTCTTTTGCATAAATCGGCAAGCTATTTATATCATTTCCGATAAGGTTGGTCATCTGCATTTTATGTTTTGGCTGTGTTTTCCCCAAAGGCCAGCCTGCAATGGCGCGGATATGAAGTTCAAATTGATCGACGCACCCAGCATTTTGAGTCCAGTGACCTGAATTATGAACACGCGGTGCAATTTCATTTACGACAAGACTTCCATCGTGCAATTCAAAAAATTCAGTTGCCATCACGCCGACATAACTCAATGAATTCATGATTTGAATAGCTAGAGCTTGGGCTCGGCCATCATCGCCAGTTGTTGGGCTTGTGCTCGTATGGAGGATGTGATTTTTATGCTGGTTCTCAATTAAAGGGTAGGCCGCGATTTCGCCCGTGGTACTACGGGCTGCTATTACAGAAACTTCACGTTTGAAGTCAACGAATTGCTCTAAAATAGCTGGCGCGTTTTGCATAGCGGCCCATGCGGGTTCTATATCTTCTTCAGAGTTTAGAATGAACTGACCCTTGCCGTCATACCCCATACGGCGTGTTTTTAGAACAGCGGGCAAACCAAGCTTTTTTATAGCTCGGCGAAGTTCATGCACTGAGTCGACGCTTTGAAAAAGTGCGACGGGAACTTTGGCTTCGTTTTGAATAAAGTTTTTTTCGGTTAGGCGGTCTTGAGCAACATTTAACGCCCGTGCGCCGGGGTGAAGCGGAGCCGCACTTCCTGCTGTTTTTGCGGTTAGGCTTGGAACATTTTCAAATTCATAGGTGACGATATCGCAAGTTTTAGCAAAATTCAATACGGCGTTTATGTCTTCATATTTCGCGTTGGTTTCAAACTGAGCAACTTTAGCAGCAGGACTAGCCCATTCTGGATCAAAAATATGACAGTGAAAGCCAAGCCGTGCCGCGGCTAAGTTTAACATGCGGCCTAATTGTCCACCACCCAATATTCCAATTGTACTTCCTGGCTGAAGCGGTGATTGATGTGTTGATGGCATTTAACTAACCGGGTCAATTGCGACGGAAGCTGTTTGCTCTGCGCGCCAAGCTTTCAAGGCTGCTGCAATTTTATCGTCAGATAAAGCCAATATTGAAGCCGCCAGAAGCGCCGCATTTTTTGCGCCTGACTTCCCTATGGCTAAAGTCCCTACAGGTACGCCCCCTGGCATTTGAGCGATTGAAAGCAGACTATCCATGCCTGACAAGGCTTTACTTTCAATCGGGACGCCTAAAACAGGGAGTTGCGTCATTGAGGCGGTCATGCCAGGAAGATGTGCTGCGCCGCCTGCGCCTGCGATTATAACTTTATAGCCTGTATCTTTAGCAGATTTAGCAAAATCATAGAGACGATCAGGTGTTCTGTGAGCCGAAACAACTTTACTCTCATAAGAAATTTCTAGCGTGTCTAATATGTCTGCTGCGTGTTTCATGGTCGGCCAGTCTGAGGTCGATCCCATTATTATAGCTATAAAGGTTGCCATGATTACTTTCCGTAAGGTCCACTAGAAAGCAATACATAATATCGCCTTAAATCATTGCGTCAAATTTTAATTTATCAAAAATACATTCCGCCTGGATTTTTACCTTTTCTTAACCGAGATGGTTTCAGCTTTTTTAACGTCACTTCAGCTACAAAGGTTTGATAATAACTAGGTATTCACATGGCCACTTCACGCGTTTCTACATTACTGCAAACAAGTGCTACTCGTACTCTAGATAGGCCCAATTCATTAGATTCTGATCTTGTGTCAGAAAACGAATATATGAGTGCTGAAATCACACGCTTGCGTCTACGCGTCTTAGACTTGGAACGCGCGGCTGACACTGACCCGCTAATGCCAGTTTACAATCGCCGTGCATTTATGCGCGAATTATCTCGCGCACAAACAGTCATGGCACGCTATGACATGTTGTCTTCTATAATCTTTTTTGATTTGAATGACTTCAAATCAATCAATGATAGATTTGGTCACGGTATTGGCGATGAATTTTTGCGTAAAACGGGAGAAGTTTTACTCAATGGCGTTAGAGATTGTGACATGGTCGCACGTCTTGGCGGTGATGAATTCGGAGTATTGCTTTTCAAAACAGACACTCGGACAGCACATGCGAAGGCTTCGACTTTGGCATGCCGTATATCTGAGCAAAAGGTTGAAATGCCAACAGGTGACATTAATATTACGACGGCTTGGGGTATAGCGCCTTGTGAACCAGCAGACACGCCTGATCAAATATTAGCACGCGCGGATCGGGCTATGTATATATCAAAAAAATCTACTAGGTCTAAAAGCTAATATTAAGCAATAATATCGGGGGTGAGTTGGTTTTCGATAAAGGCAATTTTATCTTTGATTGAAAGCTTTATTTTCTTCATACGCCTGACTTTCAACATGTCAGCAACGCCGGTTTCGGTGACGGCATTGATCTCATTATCAATACTTCTATGTTCGAATTTTAAACCCGTCAGAATCTCAATGAGTTCAATTTTGTTTATCTCTTTGCTTTGTTGTTCATCGCTCATAAACCGTATTCTACGATAGCGAAACCGCTCTCGCAAGGAGAGTAATGACTTAGGCTAAACTTTGTGTTACACATCAAGTCTTAATTATGGAGGTGTGAATGGCAAAATCGGCTCGCTTGGATACTTTAACAGTTAAACATGCAGAGTTGGACGCACGCATTAAAGAAGAAATGCGAAGTCTGGTCCCCGATCATTTGCGAATATCAGATCTAAAAAGACAAAAGCTGTCTCTCAAAGAAGAAATTAAACAGTTGTCGGCTACAGGCTGACAGTTCCTCAATCTAGACTCTAAACTAACCTAAAAGTTAGGAATGTTTTACTCCGTCATATTGTTATGACATAATCAAGTTTCTTAAATGAAAGAGTATTATGTCTGAACGTGTTTTTATAGTGACAGGTGCCGCGCGTGGTATAGGTTTTTCCTGTGCGCGCCGCCTACTCGAAGATGGTCACCGAGTTGTACTGTCAGATATGGACGGCGCAGCGTGTGAGAGCGCCCTTGCAGATATTGGTTTTGGTCCAGATCGCGCCATTAGCGTTGAGTGTGATGTCTCCGATAAACTGGAAGTTCATAATTTAATTGCGAATTCATTGGCAGCTTTTGAACGTTTGGATGGCGTGATTAATAATGCAGGTATCGCCTTGAAAGGTGGATCACTTGATTTGAGCGTTTCTGATTTTGACCGTGTTTTGGCGGTGAACTTACGCGGCGCGTTTTTAGTTTCTAAAGCTGTTGCTACACATATGGTGGCTGAGATTGAGACTCGTGATGATCGTTCTCATCTCACAGAAAGGCCATATGTAATTATCAATATGTCTTCAATTAATGATACTGTCGCGATAGCTGATTATTTGGCTTATACCATCTCTAAAGGCGGGTTGCTGCAAATGACGAAGGCTATGGCGATTGAACTGGCGCCATATGGTATACGCGTTAATGCGATTGGCCCTGGCTCAGTGAAGACGGATATGTTGGCGGAGGTATCTGGTGATAAGTTGGACGGAATACATGCGCGTACCCCTATGGGGCGTGTTGCTTTACCTGATGAGGTTGCAAGCGTGGCCTCTTTTTTAGCGTCTGAAGATTCAAGCTATATTACAGGACAATGTATCTATGTCGACGGTGGGCGGTTGGCATTAAACTACACCATGCCGCGCAGAGAGAGATAACTTAGAAAAAACCTAATTTAGAGTACACTAAAGTTAGGCTTTTTCAGTGATTAGCTATTTGGTTCAGAGGGCTTAAAGAGGCTCTCAAGTGTATGCTCAGTTTTTGGTTCTTCTGGCGCAGGTACTTGAGCGGTAGCATCTTCAACTGATTTTAAGGGTTGGCCTGTTTCTTTTGCTATTTTAGCATCTTGTTTAGCTTTTTTCTCAGCCGCTTTTTTTACGAGCCCATCTAAATCGATTTGCGAACATAACCCTAATGAGACGGGGTCAGTTGGATTAATTGTACTTATTTTCCAATGTGTACGTTCTCTAATAGAATTGATTGTTGGTTTTGTTGTTCCGACAAGTTTTGAAATTTGTGCATCTGAAACTTCAGGGTGATTACGGACAATCCAAGCAATCGCGTCAGGACGATCTTGACGACGGGAGAGTGGTGTATAGCGAGGACCTTTTTTCTTCCCTTTTTTAGGCGCTAGCTTATCGCTGTCGAAAATATTGGGCTTCATCGCGTAATTTTTGTCTTTTTCCGCTTTTTCAATTTCTTCGCGGCTAACTTGACCATTGGCAATGGGGTCCGCTCCGCGGATACCTGCAGCAACATCGCCGTCTGCAATACCTTCGACCTCTAGAATATGTAGCGAACAAAACTGGCTGATTTGTTTGAAAGTCATGCCTGTATTATCAATGAGCCAAACAGCCGTTGCTTTCGGCATTAATATCTGTGTCATAACGGGCCTCTCTTTAGCCTTTTATAAATGGCAGTTATGCCATTAAAAAAACCCCGCTTAGCGGGGTCATTGTCGGTTGAAAACCCTCGTTTCCTACGCGATATCTATGATATAAGACGGTTAATCATAATTTGCAAGTATGTTTAATGCGGTAGGGGAGATGGTTATGAATGATGATATGCATCAAAGCGAAACAAAGTTTTCAATAGGGGATGACCTCTACGGTGTTTCGGTTACGGAACTCGAAACGCGTATCGCGCGACTCCAAGAAGAGGTTAAACGCATAGAAGTGGAATTACTCAAGAAAAAGCGTGATTTATCCTCCGCAAATCTCTTATTTGTCCCGAAAAAATAAGTAACCTTTGATGAACCTTGTGATGGCCTAAGGCTTGCAAACCTTAACAGCACGAGTACAACACCCATGATGGTGGGCATCGAAACCGGGAAGATTATAATGAGCGCAATATATAATACAGATTCGGAGACAGCAAAAAGATTAGACACTTTGACTCCTCAGGCGGAAGAGCGTCTTTTAGAATTTACGAAGTCCGAACTCTTTGCTAAGACATTTCGTGAAGGCATGGACATCGTTGAGGAGACAGCGGCTTATCTTGATGGACCTGGGCGTCAAGATAGCAAAAAACTGGGCAGGAATGATGCTTTAACATATGCGAGTCAATCTATGCGGCTCACAACACGCTTGATGCAAGTTGCGAGTTGGTTACTTGTTCAACGGGCACTAAAAGAGGGAGAGATGAAATCTTCCGAAGCCCGTCAGGAAAAATATCGTCTTGTTGCAGAGAAGAAAGCAAGAGAAGGTTTAAGCTTCTCTGACCTTGCTAAAGATGCCTATGCACTCCCCGCGCGTCTTTTGGATCTCTTAGCGCGCTCTGAACAGCTTTATGAACGTATTGCGCGTTTGGATAGATCTTTATATGGGTCGATTGCGGCACAAGACGGTAATACCGTAGCGGATCAAATAAACCGTCTTGAAGCGGCTTTTGGCAGAGTTCTTACGAAATAAGAGCGGTGTTACCAAATAAACCCAATGAGATATTTCCACTAAAAAAGGCCCCCATTTGGAGGCCTTTTTTGTATATTGTAGAAAGTGCGTTAAACGCCAAATCCTGCAAACTTGTCCTTAAAGCGTGAAACGCGTCCGCCGCGGTCCATAAGCTTAGCGTCGCCGCCTGTCCAAGCTGGATGTGTTTTACTGTCAATATCGAGCACGAGTGTATCGCCTTCTTTGCCATAAGTTGAACGTGTTTCGTAAGTCGAACCGTCAACCATTTGAACATTGATCATGTGATAATCTGGATGTGTATCTTTTTTCATTTTATGGCTCCTCAGCCTCTGGTCACGGGTTTGCTTTAGGTGGTCCCCCGCTCATCGGCGCGATATAAGGGAGGAGCTGCGAGGCGTCAAGTCTCAGATTTTCTAATTGAATTGTGGGTGCTTAAATCATCACACGTGGGTTCATGATATTTTGAGGGTCAAGAGCAACCTTAATTGTTTTAAGCATAGCGAGTTTAACGGGGTCTGCGCGGCGTACGAGGTCCTCTTTTTTCATCGTGCCTATACCATGCTCAGCAGAAATTGATCCGCCAAATGCGTCTACGGTGTCAAAGATGACTTCTGACACAGTTTGCCACTTACCTAGAAATTTTTCTTTATCCATTCCATAGGGCTGAGCGATATTATAATGAATATTACCATCGCCAAAATGACCGAAACTGACAGGGCGGCATCCGGGAATAAGAGTCTCGACCTTTTTTCCTGCCGTTTTTATAAACTCGGGAATAGTTTGCAGAGGCACAGTAATATCGAACTTAATGGAGCCGCCGAGAAACTTTTGTCCTGCTGACATATTTTCACGAATGGATAAAATCTGCGCGGCCTGTGTTTCATTTTGAGCAATCACAGCGTCTCTTATGATACCTGTCTCTACGGCGTTAGCGAGTTTTGCTTGGGCGAGTTTTGCGCCTAGTTCTTCGGTTTCAACGTCCCAATCTATCAAAACATACCAAGGGTGAGGGCTGGCGAAAGGATCGCGTTGATTTGGCATATTATTCACCACAGCTTCAAAACCAATATGCGGAATGACTTCAAACATAGAAAGCGCGTCGCCTGCGCGGCAATGTCCTAAAAGCGCCATGGCAGATGTAGGATTATCGACGCCTACTATGGCGCGTTGAATATAACCGGGTTTAGGAAAGAGCTTCAGGCTTGCCGCCGTAATAATACCCAAGGTGCCTTCCGCGCCTAAAAAGAGACGTGAGAGGTCATAGCCTGTATTGTCCTTACGTAGGCTTGTCAGGCCGTTATAAATTTCGCCGCTCGCGAGGACAGCTTCAACGCCAAAAACTAAATCTTTTGTTGTGCCATATTTTAAAACATGATTGCCGCCCGCATTTGTCGAAAGGTTCCCGCCGATTGTGCAAGATCCTTGGGACGCGAGGAAAAGTGGAAATTTTCGCTCTATCGTATCGGCCGCGCGGTGAATGGATTGCAAGGTCGCGCCCGCCTCGACAATCATCGAGTTATTTACGGCATTTAAATCCCGCAGCTTATTCATTTTCCGTGTCGAGAGTAAAACCTCACCCATAGGCGTTTGACCGCCAACAAGTCCTGTATTCCCGCCTTGAGGCATGATTTTGATATTATGCTGCGCGCAAATTTTGACCGCCAAAGCGACCTCTGCTGTGTTGCGCGGTGTGAGCATTAACGGTGTGTGGCCTTGATATTTGTCGCGCCACTCGGTCAAGTGAGGCGCGATTATATCGGGGTCTTGTGTCCAGCTCTGCGTAGGTAAAGCGGTCTTTAATTTATCCAGATCAAGCATGCCAGTCACGTCCTTGAATATTAAAAGAGACAAAGTCCTCGGGCGTCAAACTACCCGCGCGGAGTATGCTTGCCTCGCGGCCATTAATGGCGATTACTGTTGAGGATAAACCGACAGCGCAGGGCGGTCCATTAAGAATCACATCTACCCCTTCGCCCAAGCTTGCCGTCGCGTCATCGACATTAAGTGGGTCGGGTTGTCCTGATAGGTTCGCGCTTGTGAGAGCTAAGGGCATGGCGTTAACTGCGCTTAACCACGTAGATTGCGGGCACCTGAGCGAAACCGTTTTATTACCATCTTTATCTTTCCCGTAAAGGCGGGGGTCTAATACCGTGCCGCTTTTTAGCGCCTTGGCTTTAACAACTAAGGACAAGGGGCCAGGCCAAAAGGCGGCAGCTAATTCTTCCGCAAGGCCGCTCATATGTCCATAAGCTTTTGCCATATCCAAATTTTCAACACAGAGCGCTAAGGGCTTCTCAAAACCTCGGCCTTTAAGGGTATAAATACGGTCAACTGATTTTTTTCTATCGGCCCGCGCGGTCAACCCATAAACAGTTTCTGTCGGAACAATAGCAATACCGCCTTGCTGTAAGGCCTCAATTAGCTGGGGTAATGAGTGTGTGTTTGCTCCCGTGGCCATTATCTTGTTTCGTTAAATTCTGTTTCGATTTTTAATGTGACTTCATCTCCAATACCGAAAGCTACAAGATGACCCATATTGAAATCAGAGCGGTTGAATTTACCTGTGGCCGAAAACCCGAGTGTTTTACCGGGGTTCCCAAATGATTTCCCCGCGCCGTTAAAGGCCGTATCGAGCGTCAAGGGTTTGGTTACACCTTTCAGGGTGAGGTCACCAGTAATAATGCCTGTGGCTTCGCCCGTCACAGTGATGCCTGTCGAGACGAAGCGAATACTCGGATATGTGCCTGCATCAAAGAAACTTCCGCTTGTGGCGAGCTCATTATCAAACTTATCAAGACCTGTACTCACTGAGCTTGAGTCAATACGAATATCGACGGTGCTGGCTTCAGGTGAGGCGGAGTTAAAATTGAGCGCTCCGCTTATAGTATCAAACCGAGCCGTGTAATTTGAGAGCCCCGCATGAGAGAGTGACCATGTCACGCTGGCATGAGTTGGGTCTAACTTGTAATTTCCTGTGGGAGCTTCGCCGGCAATTTTAACAGGCGCTGCGGCGCAAGCAGTTAGAACTAAACAAAGGAATATCAATATATGTTTCATACGGGGCACAATACTGTCCAAATTTAAAGAATGAAAGACTTGATAAAGCCTGCATATCGCGGCATTGGCGCATTATGGATAAAAAGAAATCTGATATTGAACCTGAAGCTAAACTTAGTTTGAGCAGCCGCATATGGTCTGAGGTGAAGTTTTTCGCTGTATTAGCCTGTTTTATGCTTACCTTTTTGACCTTTGTTTGGGGCCATTATAAAATACCCTCAGAGTCTATGTTGCCAACCTTAGAAGTGGGCGATCATTTATATGTCTCAAAATATGCTTATGGATTTTCACGGCATTCCCCACCCTTTGGCCTGCATAAATTACCATTTTTGAAAGAAGGAAAAATATTATCCAAGCTGCCCGAGCGCGGTGATGTCGCCGTATTCCGTCACCCTAAAAACGACTTGGTTATGATTAAACGCGTGGTGGGGCTGCCTGGAGATAAAATCAGAGTGTACCGTGGGCGGTTATTTATAAATGATATTATAATCCCGCGAGACCCAATTGATAATTTCCTATATCGTGAGCATCGGGGCAATGTGGAAGGAGTCGATGTTTATAGTGAACAATGGCCGGATGAAGAAAATAGCCATTTAATTTATGAACAAACAGACACGGGCCATTTAGATAATACCAAAGAATTCATCATGCCCGCTGAAACTGTTTTTTTTATGGGGGATAATCGCGATAATTCAACGGATAGCCGCGACGATAAGGGGCCAGGGTTTGTTCCGCTAACCCATTTGATTGGCCGTGCTGAATTTATGATGTTCTCGTTTAAACGTTGCGCCAAAGAAATCGATAATAAAGGACATGAGTTCCGTTGTCCCGCAAAGCGCCGCATTATGTTAAAACTCTAGATGAAGTTAGTATTGCTCAAAGGTTTTATAGGTTTTGCCATCACGCTTGGCATATGTAATGTTTTTTTGTTTATCCTGATGTTACGACCTGTTGGTGGACTTTCCAAAATTCCTAGTGACTCTATGGCTCCGGCTTTAAATACGGGTGACTATGTGTATGTTTCTAATTTAGCGTACACATTTTCGCGTCAAAAAACCCCTTCGCGCGGAGATATTGTTGTATTCAAAAATGGAAAAATGAAATTAGCCTTTATCAAGCGCGTTATTGGCCTGTCGGGAGACACGGTCGAAATACGTAAAGGCAGGCTATATCTGAATGGGACAATCATCGAAAGACAGATGCAAGATGAAGTTAAGGTGCAGCAGTTTGGACGGCCGATTGCTGTAAAAATTTATGAAGAGAAATTCGATCAGAAAACTCGACCTTTCTTAATTTTCGAAACAACGGATGATAGTGGCTTCGACAACACGAAAATTTTTAATGTGCCCGAAGGCCATGTTTTTGTGATGGGGGATAACCGAGACAATTCTACGGATAGTCGGATATCTCAATCGAGCAGGGGCGTTGGCTATGTACCAGTCGAGAGTATCCGCGGGGAAGCCAAGCGTGTTTTAGTTCAAACAAAGCCCTGTTGTGATGACGAAGAGTTCTTCTGCCCGCCAAGACGGTTTTTTAAAAAACTTTAAGTCTCAGAGAATCCACTTTGTATCAGGGATGATTAATTAGCCTGCGTTCAAAAGGTAATCGCTCGTAAATAAAATAGAGTGACGAATATTTGAAAAGATAACCTATAGACATAGCTTATCATTTAAGGGCAAAAGCGCGTCGCAATGAGCATAGATACCATTATAATTGCCCGGCATGGCAAACCCGCGCTTTCGCGCAAGGTCAAGCTAACGTGGCGGGAGTACCGCCTCTGGTGGAAAGAGTATGATAAGGGCGGTCTTGAAGCTGAGCAAAAAATACCGAAACGCCTCAAAACTTGGACGATGAAAGCTGACGTCGTTATTTCCAGCTCCCTACGCCGCGCTATAGAATCAGCTGAACTTGCGTCGGGCCGTGCGCCTGATTTTACATATGATGAATTAATCGAAGCGGCTTTGCCGTCACCATATTTAGGACCTTTAAAAATTCGACCGAAAAGTTGGGGGACGTGGTCACGGATTGTTTGGTATTGTGGTTGGTCTGATGGGATGGAGTCCCATGGCGACGCCCGCGCCCGTGCAAATGCGATGTGCGATGTCTTGGCTGACCATGCAAAAGATGGTAAAATTATTTATGTTTCTGGCCATGGCTGGTTTAATAGAATGCTTAAAGGCTCTCTCATGAAGCGCGGTTGGAAATGTAAGTCTCAAAATGGCGACTTGCATTGGAGTCACCGCCGCCTTGAACGGCCTTCAAATTATATAGCAAAATAGCTACGGAGAACAAAATGGCTGCTGCCGCAATTAAAGATATGAGCTTCGAAGATGCCTTGCGTGAGCTAGAAGGCATTGTAGAAAAGTTAGAGCGCGGCGACGCGCCTCTCGAAGAGAGCATTACGATTTATCAACGCGGCGCGACATTAAAAGCGCATTGCGAAGGCAAGTTAAAAGATGCACAAATGAAAGTGGATAAAATAGTCCTCCACGGTAAAGGAAATACTGCAACAGAACCCTTTGATGCCGCGTAAGTCTTTTGCTTGCTTATTTCTGGTGATTTAATGACGTCTGATTTCTCAATTCAATTAACGTCTGTTGCCAAACAGATGGAAACGGTTCTTGCGGCGCAGCTTCCTGAACCTGCGGGACATCAATCCGTTATAATGGAAGCCATGCGTTACGCGGCCCTAGGGGGCGGTAAACGCTTACGCCCGTTCTTGATGGTCGAGACTGCACGGATGCTAGGGAATGAAACTGAGGGCGTTTTTATTGCGGCTGCGGCCTTGGAATGCTTGCATGTTTATTCGCTCGTTCACGATGACTTGCCCTGTATGGATGATGACGATGTGAGGCGCGGAAAACCAACCGTCCACAAAGCCTATGATGAAGCCATGGCGGTTTTAGCGGGCGATGGATTATTAACACATGCTTTTGAGCTTTTAGCGATGGACGCTGTGCATAGTGACGCCAATGTTCGCCTAGGCCTTATTTCTGGTCTCGCAAAAGCAGGCGGGGCGCACGGGATGATTGGTGGACAGGTTATTGATATCTCTGTATCCGAGACTGACCGTGATGAAGCGCTGATTACGCAGCTTCAAGAACTAAAGACGGGAGCTTTAATTGAATATTCCGTGAGTGCTGGCGCATCGTTGGGCGGTGCGTCCATAGCGCAACATGACAGCCTCAAGAACTACGCACGTGATATGGGCCTCGCCTTTCAAATCAAAGATGATATTTTGGATGTTGAAGGCGATGCTGAACTTGTTGGAAAAGCGGTTGGTAAAGATGAAAACCTTGGGAAAGCCACATTTGTATCTATCTTGGGCCTTGAAGGAGCGAGAGAAAAAGCCGCCTATTTAGGGGCTAGGGCAAAAGGTTACCTTAAGCCTTTTGGAAAAGATGGACAAACTCTGTGTGATACAGTTGATTTTGTCTTGCATCGGTCGCATTAAAGACCAAATCAACCTTGGTTAATCAGTTTTGGTAACTGGGGATATAGAAAGAGAACAAAACGCATGGTAAACACGCCTCTTTTAGACACGGTTAATATCCCTGCGGATACACGTGATTTTACCCGCGAGCAAATCAAGCAGCTTGCAGACGAAGTACGGACCGAAGTCATTGATGCCGTGTCTGTGACGGGTGGACATTTGGGCGCTGGGCTTGGTGTTGTTGAGTTAACTGTCGCTATCCATCATGTGTTTAATACGCCTGACGATAAGCTGATTTGGGATGTTGGACATCAATGTTACCCTCATAAGGTTTTAACAGGCCGCCGCGAGCGTATGCGCACGATCCGCAAAGGTGGCGGGCTTTCTGGATTTACGAAACGCGCGGAATCTGAATATGACCCCTTTGGCGCGGCTCATAGTTCAACCTCCATTTCAGCAGGTATGGGTTTTGCTACAGCACGCGATCTCGCGGGCAAAGAAGGTCACGTTATTTCAGTTATTGGCGATGGGTCTATTACGGCGGGTATGGCCTATGAAGCCATGAATAATGCAGGCGCAACTGACTCGCGCCAAATCGTTATTCTCAATGATAATGATATGTCGATTGCACCGCCTGTTGGCGCGATGAGTCATATGCTCTCTAAAATGGTCAGCTCAGGCGGTTATCAAGCTCTGCGCGGCATGGCGAAATCTGTTGTCAAAGACGCGCCGCGCCCGATTAAATCCACGGCTAGAAAAACTGAAGAATATACACGCGGTATGTTCATGGGCGGCACATGGTTCGAGGAGCTTGGCTTTTATTATGTTGGCCCTGTTGATGGCCATGATCTTGACGCGCTTGTTCCCGTGCTTGAAAATGTAAAGAAAATGAAAGATGGCCCTGTGCTGCTTCATGTCGTAACGCAAAAAGGTAAAGGTTACGCACCTGCTGAAAATTCAGCTGATAAATATCACGGCGTGTCAAAGTTCAATGTTGTTACTGGCGAGCAAAGTAAATCCATTCCTAATGCGCCAAGCTATACGTCTGTCTTTGGGCAACAGCTTGCTAAACAAGCCGCTAAGGATGATAAAATTGTTGGCATAACGGCGGCAATGCCAGGCGGAACTGGCATGAAGATCTTTGGCGAGGCTTTCCCTGACCGCATGTTCGATGTCGGCATAGCGGAGCAACATGCTGTGACATTTGCGGCAGGCCTTGCTGCGGACGGATTTAAACCCTTTGCTGCGATTTATTCGACCTTCCTACAACGCGGCTATGACCAAGTGGTTCATGATGTCTGTATTCAAAACCTGCCTGTTCGCTTTGCGATGGACCGCGCGGGTCTTGTCGGCGCGGACGGCCCAACACACGCGGGCGCTTTTGATATCGCCTTTATGGGCTGTCTTCCAAACATGGTCTTGATGGCAGCGGCTGATGAAGCTGATCTTGCACGTATGGTGGCGACCTCTGTGGCTTATAATGAAGGCCCTATGGGATTTCGCTATGCACGAGGTGAAGCCACGGGTATTGAAATTCCAGAAAAGCCTGAAGTCCTTGAAATTGGTAAGGGACGTATTCTTAAAGAAGGCACACAAGTCGCGCTGCTCTCTTATGGTACGCGTCTCGGCGAAGCCATGATGGCCGCGCAGCAACTTGAAACACTTGGCCTGTCTGCGACGGTTGCGGATGCGCGTTTTGCGAAACCTCTCGACCATGACCTCGTCAAACAATTGGCAGATAACCACCAAGTTTTAATCACAATCGAAGAAGGCTCCGTTGGTGGCTTTGGCGCTTTTGTTCTCCATGCGCTCTCAGATATGGGACGCCTTGACCGCGGGCTTAAAATACGGACTATGACTTTGCCTGATACATTCATTGATCAAGACACACCTGCCAACATGTATAAGCAAGCAGGCCTTGATGCCGATAGCATTGTTGAAACGGTCTTTAAGGTGCTCGGCCAAGAATTGTCAGAACACGCCTTCCGCGCCTAGACGTGCGCGCTGACCTTTACCTCACTGCGCAAGGGTTCTACGAATCCCGTGCACGGGCGCAGGCGGCGATAAAAGCGGGCCTCGTTAAGGTTGACGGAAAACCCCTCAAAAAACCATCAGATAAAATTGCCGGTGGTGCAACGATTGAGGCCACTGACGAACATCCGTGGGTGTCGCGCGGCGGCGTTAAACTGGCTCATGCATTGACTGAGTTTGGCGTTAATCCAATGGGTAAAACATGTCTCGATGTCGGGGCGTCAACAGGCGGGTTTTCTGATGTATTGCTTCAGGGCGGGGGTTCTAAAATTTATGCCGTGGATGTTGGCCATAGCCAGTTGCATTCTAAACTAAAAACTATCCCTGAAATCGTTTCAATGGAATCCCGAGATGCGCGTAGCCTAGACCCTGCGGATTTTGGTAAATATCCAGAACTCATTGTCTGCGATGCAAGCTTTATTTCGGCGATAAAAGTTTTGGACATTCCGTTGAAACTCGCGGCTTCAGGCTCAGAGCTTATCACCTTGGTCAAACCACAATTTGAAGTCGGGAAAACTGGCATAGGGAAGGGTGGTTTGGTGAAATCGGAAGCGCTGTCGGAGCAAGCCTTAAAGAATGTATCTGATTGGGTTATAGCCCAAGGATGGCTCATTAAAGGCGTCTGCGACTCTCCCATTAAAGGGGGCTCAGGTAATCATGAATACCTACTTTATGCGGTAAAGCGGTAAATATTAGTTTTTATAATCATGATCTTTATAAAGGTCGTGAATAATTGAAACTCGTGCAACAGAGAACTTTTCATGAAAAACGAGTCTTATTTTTAAACAAAAAAATAGCCCCTTAAAAAGGAGCCATTTAAATTATTTTGGAAATCTTAAGCTTTAACAGTATGCGGCGCTGAGGCGTGTTTTTTAGCTGTTTCGACAAGCGCTTTAAAAGCTTCTGGCTCGTTACCAGCCATATCCGCAAGAACCTTACGATCCAAGCTAATACCAGCTTTATTGAGGCCATCCATGAAACGTCCATAAGTCATGCCATGAAGACGAGCCGCAGCGTTAATACGCTGAATCCAAAGAGCGCGGAATTGGCGTTTCTTTAGTTTACGACCAATATAAGCATATTGACCAGCCTTCTCGACGGCTTGGTTTGCAATACGGAATGTATTCTTACGACGGCCGCGGTAACCCTTGGCTGCATCGATAATTTTTTTGTGGCGGGCGTGCTTGGTGACACCGCGTTTTACACGTGACATAACTCGCTCCTATTTCTTTTTTCTGCCGTTGGGCAGGTAGCTTTTCTTGATGACTTTCGCATCTTGCTTACAAAGGACAGTCGTCCCGCGCAATTTACGAATTTGGTCATTGGTACGCTTGATCATACCATGTTGTTTTCCAGCTTGTCCGGCTTTCACCTTACCGCTGGCGGTCAGTTTAAAACGCTTTTTAGCGCCTGACTTGGTCTTCATTTTGGGCATTTCGGTCTCCTAATAATGCCGCCCGTCTAGACCTAGATGGGTAGCTGCCTTTTTGAGCGCTTAGGCATGCCTTTAGCCTAATACGCTGCTCCCTCAAGTAAGGGATGAAGGTCTATAGCGAGGAGTCCCCAAAAAGCAAGGGTGAATTGCAAAGGATAAGCCAGACTTGTGTGTTTAAATTATTGATTTTAAGAACCCGTCTTAGCGTTAAAGACCGATGCTTCTATAATGTAACGCGATATCGGAAATTGCCACGTAAAATGCTGCAGTGCGCATATCTTCGAGTTCTGGTTTCGCTATCAACGCGGCTTTTATGTTACCATACGCTCCGCGCATCGTATCATCGAGGCCTGCCCGTACGAGGTCAATTTCATTTGCACCTTCGATAAAGCCAGATTTAAAGGACTTTGTGAATTTTAACCCACCTTGTGTTTCAAGCGCCTCGATGAGTTCACGGTTCTTAGCTTCTTGGTTACGGCGTTGTAACCGTCCGAAACGGATGTGGCCAATATTTTTGACCCATTCAAAATAAGAGACGGTAACGCCGCCTGCATTGGCATACATATCCGGGATAATAAAAACACCTTTATCGCGTAAAATTTTATCAGCCTTTGCCGTGACAGGGCCATTTGCGGCTTCGACGATAACTTTGGCTTTGATCGAATGTGCGTTATCCATATTGATTGCCGCTTCCATTGCTGCGGGGATAAGAATATCACATGCATCGCAAATGGCAGTTGGGTCAGGGTTTGTGACTGTTCCGCCTTGGAAGTCAGCGAGCGGTTCACCTGAGAGCATATGTTGCTTCAATTTTTCGATATTGACACCTTTGGGATTACGCACAACGCCGAAACGTTCAATCACCGTAATAATTTTCGCGCCGTCTTCCTCCGATAAGAACTTTGCAGCATGATAGCCTACATTTCCAAGGCCCTGTATGACGATTTTCTTGCCATCAAGTTCACCGCGTAGGCTAGCTTTTTTCTTATCATCATTATGACGAAAAAATTCCTGTAGCGCATATTGAACGCCGCGCCCTGTGGCTTCAACACGGCCTTCAATACCGCCCAAATGAACGGGCTTGCCTGTGACGCAGGCGATATTATCAATGTTAGTGTTATTTAATCGGCGGTATTCATCCATCATCCACGCCATTTCGCGCTCGCCTGTACCCATATCAGGGGCAGGGACATTTAATGAAGGATGGATAAGGTCGCGACGGGCAAGCTCAAACGTGAAACGTCTTGTAATACGTTCCAATTCCTCCTCGTCCCACGCTTTTGGGTCAATACAAAGACCACCTTTGGAGCCGCCATAAGGCACTTCAACAAGAGCTGTTTTATAGGTCATAAGGGCAGCGAGAGCTTCGACTTCGTCTTGGTTCACATCAAGCGAGTAGCGAATGCCGCCTTTGACGGGCTCTTTATGTTCTGAATGGACGGCGCGGTAACCGGTAAATGTGTGGACTTCTCCGCGAAGTTTAACCCCAAAACGTACGGTGTAAGTAGCGTTACAGACGCGTATCTTTTCAATGAGTTTAGGAGAGATATCCATAAAACTGGCGGCGCGATTAAACATTAAGTCAACGCTATCGCGAAATTTAAGCTCGTTCGTCGATGATGTACTCATCATTAGTCTCCTGCCAGGTTATTGATCCTGAATGTTTATTGGGTCGGTATTTATTTAAAATAGGAAAAGCTTTTCTTTTTCATAGATTAAACAGCACAGATTTTCTTCTGCTACTACCATTGACGCGAATCCTGAAAACTTGGTTAACACCGCATTAAGTGCATCTTAGAAAAATTAGAGTAGTTAGAGGTTATAATTTAGGGAGCAAGTTATGGTTGAAGAGTTCAATCCAGCAGAATTTCGTCAACAAATGGCGCAAAAAGCTATGCAAATTCCAGCGCCAATAGATGCTCCGCATCACCCGCTAACGCTTCAGCAATTACAGCCTCAGCCTTATGCGCCTCCAGCAGGACTTACGCCTCAATCTAAACATGCTGCTGGCCCAAGCTCTCAGCATCATGTCCCTCAGCAGCATGCTGCGCAGCCTTATACGCGACAGCCAAAAGTTGTTCCACATCAAGGGCAAATTCAGGCACCAGCGCAACAGGCTCAGCCCGCTCCACCACAGCAGTTTCAACCTACGCACCAACAACAATTCCAGCCTCAATTGCAGCAACATTATATTCCCCAATCACAAATGCCCGAACACGTGAGACAAGGCCAAATGGGTACAACATTGAAAGCCGTGCCAACGGCAAGTGGGATTGCTAGGCCAATTATATTTATGGCTGGATTAGCGATGGGTGTTCTTGGGATGACGCTAGGAAAAATGCTATTTTCAGGTGGAGATACGCCGCCCTTAAACGCGATCTCAACTGTACCCGAGTTAACTTCAGAGATGCAAATGTCAGAAGGCATGTTAGGGGACAAGACCAGCATGATGGCGCTGACGGATGAAATGCTATTGGATAAATAAGTAAAATGAAAAAACGGCGAGCCTTTAAGGCCCCCGCTTTATCAAAATTTTAAATGATTTATCATGTATGAATCGATTAATTCATGTCTGATTTTTTAAATACCTAAACGTTACGTCCTGCTTTGCGGTCGCGGGCCTTTAGTAGACGTAAACGTAAGGCGTTGATTTTAATAAACCCGCCTGCATCGGCTTGATCATAAACATCATCTTCTTCGAAGGTCACGTGTTCTTGTGAGTAGAGCGAATAAGGTGACTTACGGCCGACAATATCAACATTGCCCTTATAAAGTTTGAGACGCACGGTACCTGTGACAAGTTCTTGGCTCTTATCAACGGCGGCTTGAATCATTTCACGCTCAGGTGAGTACCAATAGCCATTATAAACAAGTTCGGCATATTTAGGCATTAACTCATCTTTTAGATGCATGGCACCTTTATCCATTGTGATTTGCTCAATACCGCGATGCGCCATTAAAAGAATAGTCCCGCCGGGCGTCTCATAGATACCGCGCGATTTCATCCCGACAAACCGATTCTCTAATAAGTCCAAACGACCAATTCCGTTCGCGCCACCAAGTTCATTGAGTTTGGTTAAGAGCGTTGCAGGTGACATCTCATCGCCGTTAATAGAGACAGCATCTCCTTGCTCAAATCCAACTTCGATATATGTGGCTTTGTCAGGTGCCGCTTCAGGGCTGACGGTACGCTGGTAAACAAATTCTGGCGCTTCTTCATTTGGATCTTCAAGCGCTTTTCCTTCAGATGAAGTATGCAGTAGGTTCGCGTCAACCGAGAAAGGGGCTTCGCCGCGCTTATCTGTGGCGATCTCAATATTATGTTTCTCAGCATATTCAATGAGTTTAGTTCTTGAGTTCAATTCCCATTCACGCCAAGGCGCGATAACTTTAATGTCTGGGTCTAAAGCATAATAGGCAAGCTCAAAACGGACCTGATCATTTCCTTTACCCGTTGCGCCGTGACAAACGGCATCTGCGCCGACCATGTGCGCGATTTCAATTTGCCGCTTAGAGATAAGCGGGCGGGCGATTGATGTCCCCAGAAGATACAATCCTTCGTAGAGCGCATTGGCGCGAAACATCGGAAAAACGAAATCACGTACGAATTCTTCGCGGAGGTCGTCGATGAAAATTTCTTTGACGCCGCAGGCCTCAGCTTTACGGCGCGCAGGTTCTAGTTCTTCGCCTTGGCCAAGATCTGCAGTGAAGGTAACAACTTCGCAGCCTTTTTCTTCTTGCAACCATTTAAGAATGATTGATGTATCCAAACCGCCAGAATAGGCAAGGACGACTTTTTTGGGCTTAGCCATTTTGAGAACTCCAAATTACAAAGTGAATATAGCTCAAAAAGATTTACAAAAGATAGTTTTTTGGCATAACACTACGTAAAACGGGGGGATTATGATGAAACATTCAGTCCAAATACTTATTCGCATAATGTTTACACTATGTTTTGCGTGCTTAACTCTTATCGGCCAGCAAGCCTATTCGCAAAGTGCTGAAGTTGACGCATCAAAACAACAGACCGCCGAAACTACCGAGGTGCTTGAAGAGGCTCTAGAAATAACGCCTAGCGCCGCTAACTCTCAAATAATTGACCTTAATGACCCGGCGCTTATTGAGGCGATGGAAGCACGAGAAAAGGCTGACCGAGCAATTGCTGAAGCTGTTGCTGAGCAAAAGAAAAAACAAGAGGCTGAACTGGCCGTCGTAAGCGACGAGGTGCCCGCAAAGAAAAGCCTTTTCCCAACCTCAGCCGAAGAGATTAAGGCGCTGGGTAAAACTATTGTCGATAAAATTATAGGTTGGCTGACGAGTATCTCATTCTTGGCGCAAGTCGGTGCTATCGTTGCCGCTTATGTATTATCTCCAATCATTGCGAAGACTCTTCGCAATAAAATATTTTTATTTAACCAAGCTCCAGCTGAAGGAATGAAATTAAAAGTCGTCCGTGATTATATTTACCGTTCGCGTGAATTTTTAAGAGCCGCTATTTTGGTTCTACTCTTAGCCGTCTTTGCAACTGTTTTGAAAGCTGTCCCGGTTGCGGGGCAAGATTGGCTTGTTAAATTGGCGCAAGGTCTCGCCGTTGTTTTCTTACTTTATAAGGCGATTAAAACTTTTATTCCAAATGAACTTTTAAGAAAAATTGCAACGTGGGTTTTAATACCACTCGCTGTTTTAGCGGTGTTTGGATATTTCGATGATCTAACAGGATTCCTGAAAGGGGCTGAGTTAATGAAAATGGGCGATACGCCAATTACTTTAATGACTGTTGTTCAATTAGGTATTTTTGGGTCAATCTTCTTTAAGCTTGGAGGAATCCTTAATAGTAAAGGTCAAACGGCTATTCGCTCTCAAGAGTCACTTGATAGTAGCACCGTTGAAGTTGTTTCAAAGATATTCCAAATCTTTCTCTTTGGTATTATTTTCGTCATGGTTATGGGCGCGGCCAAAGTTCCAATGTCTGGTCTTGTGATGATTATATCGGCAATGTCTTTGGGTATTGGCCTTGGCCTACAGCCCGTTGCGGCGAATTTTGTCTCAGGCATGATTATTTTGTTTGACCGCTCGGTTCGCGTTGGTGATTTTGTCTCCCTAGAAGACGGACGCGAAGGCTTTGTGGAGGCGATTAATATGCGCTCGACTGTTGTTGAAACAACTGACGGTAAAGACATCATGGTACCAAATACGACTTTTATTGAAAATGCATATGAGAATTGGACGCACAAAGACCCGCGCCAAAGATATGAGGTTTATTTCACAGTGGCCTATGATACCGATGTCGATAAACTTGAAGCCATTATTATTCCTGAGATTTCAAGTCACCGAAGTGTGCTTCAAGAGCCCGAAGAGCCCGACTTAGAATTACGAGCCTTTGGGAAATCGGGTATTGAATTTGCCGTTGAATTTTGGTGTTCAGGTATTGATGACGGCCCGAATAAATTTACATCAGATTTGAATTTTATGGTTTGGCGAATTTTGAAAAAAAACAATATCAAGATGCCATTACCGCAAACCGAAGTGCGTTTGCTTAAATAAGCTGGATTGAGTGGTGGGTTGATTACCAACCTCCGCCGCCTCCGCCGCCTCCGCCTCCGCCAGAAAATCCACCGCCCCCGCCGCCGGACGAGCTAGAGCTTTGCGGCATAGCGCGGGAAACACCTGAGTTGAGGTTTGATTCTAGCGCGCGGTTAATGCCGCCTATAGACCCATAATTGCCGCCGCGCATATAGCCCCAACTTGGGCTGTAAGATTTTGCAACGTCTGGCAGGATTTTTTCAAAGTATTTGGTCCAAGGCTTTTCAACATCTAAGGCAATGGCATAAGGCAAAAAGGACTCGTAACGCTCTGTCGTCATCGGGGGTTCACGGCCGCTGAGCACATCTTTTTCAGCGTTGAGGCGTCCTTTCTCTGCGGTTTCTAAATAGAGTTTAAACCCTTCAATTTCAGATCTAATCTTTTGTCCCTTTTTAGTCGGCGCAGGCATGATAAAAACAAAGAACAAATTAAGGACTGCAAGCACGGCAAGGGTGATAAAGAAATACTCTGAATTATTACCGTAGAATTGTGTGAAGGCAGCAACGACACTGAAAACACTTAAGGCAATTCCAAAAATACTTGAACGCGCGTTCCATTGAAAATAGTCGCGTCCGTACGTCTTTGATACGATGCGCTTGAAGGACGTATAGGCAGAGGTAAAGGTTATATTAGGTGTCTTTCCAAGGTGAATAAACGACTGCCGCGTAAAAAGTTTGCGAACCAAAGCGGCTTGCTCAACAGGTAATGTATCGTCTTTATTTTGACCCAGATAACGAATATTGGTTTCGGACTTTGACGATTCCATCTCTAAATGTTTATTGACGGACATATGGATGAGGCTGGAAATTAAGGCTTTGTTGCCGCGCAGGCCTCTGTAATAAATTTGATGTACTGCGGCAGGGGAATAACCTTCTGGCGGTCCGTAACGTGCAAAAATAGGCTTCTTTTGAGGGTCGCGCCCGACTTTATTCCAGGCTCTATAATAATACCCAAAAAGACCAATCAAAGAAAATCCTAGCAGGGCAATCGCGCCATTTTTAAACCACCACAACATCTTTTTATCTTCTTGGCTGGGCGGGTCGATGATGCCTTTGGCAAACTTAATAGAGACTGACATGCCTTCACGTGGACCTAATGAAGACAAGGCTTCAATATAAAAGCTCTGACCATTGCGGGACATTTTGCAATTAGATTCAGTTGCGCCGTACCTTCCCGTGAAACAATTTAATTCAAGCGGCACGATTGCTTGAGGAAAGGTGATTGTGGCGTTGGCCTTATCCATTGGAAAATTCCAATATGTACCGATGGCATTCCAATACACCTCATCGAAACTTTCATTATAACGGACCTCATTTTTCACTTCATAGGTGATGACGTAATTATGTGCGCCGCGCGGGAGAAAGTAATCGGCGTCACCTATGCGGATTTGTGTCGCATTATCTCTATCACTATTGGCAAAGGGCTCGGGGTTTCCATTTCGAGTGATAGATAAAATTTTATATTGGTAAGGAATTTTCGCGCCTTCGTCTAATTTGAAACGCGGGAGGTCACGGAAGATACCGCGCCGAATTTGACGGCCTTCGGAAATGACATTTATTTTTTCTGTTAAAATAAAGTCGGCATCTTGTTGAACATTTATGTTGACCTCATAGGATGTTATTTTTTCTTCGGCTAAAGCCGCGCCGCTTAAAAATAAGACGCTCAGGCAAAGTGATAAAAGAATGCGGATCATGTTTTAAACTCAATATTGGGAGCGACTGCATCTGCGATATCGATCTCAAAATAACCGAGTTGACGAAAGCCCAAAGGACCGGCGACAAGATTTGATGGCACGGATTGAACTTTGATATTTAAGATCCGTACCGCGCCATTATAAAAGCGCCGCGCCATCTCAATTTTATCTTCTGTGTCTGCAAGTTCATTTTGCAAATCGAGAAAATTTTGACTGGCTTTCAGGTCAGGGTAATCTTCAGCTACCGCCATGAGGCGTCCCATGGGCGGGGCGAGAGCAGCTTCGGCCGCGCCGCGTGTTTTAGGATTATTTCCTGCCGCGAGAGCTTGATTGCGTTTTTCGGTGATATCAATAAATAATTTATTCTCATGCGCCGCATAGCCTTTAACGGTTGAGACAAGACGTGGGATGAGGTCAGCGCGGCGTTTAAGCTGGACTTCAATATCGCTCCAGCCGTTTTCGGCCATCTGGCGCATACTGACTAACTGGTTGAATGTGACTGCAACCCAAATACCGATAAGACCAAGCAGGATAGATATGATAAGAAGAGGCATAGTATTTCCTTTATAACCTCAGAATAAATTAATCCCGATGTTTTGCAAATGGAAGCTTTAAGCTCCAAATAAGGCTCGTTGGTGCATCTGTTTGATGTTCTGATAAACCAATCACCATCTCTGTGTGACCCGCTTTGGGTTGGGCTTTGTAGGTTTTAAAAATACGATCCCAAATGGAGAGATTAAATCCAAAATTACTATCTGTTTCTGATGGGATAATAGAATGGTGAACGCGGTGCATGTCGGGGGTTACAATGAATAGCCTTATAAGACGGTCAATTCGAAATGGTAGGGTGAGATTGGCGTGATTAAAAATAGCAGATGCATTGAGGAAAATTTCAAAAATAAGTACCGCGATAACTGCGGGGCCAATAAGAAAAATAAGACTGCATTTATAAATCATCGAGAGCATAATTTCTAACGGATGAAACCGTAGGGCCGAGCTGGCATCTAAATCCCGATCTGAATGGTGAACCTTATGTAATCGCCACAGGAGGGGAACTTTATGAGTCACGACGTGCTGAAGATAAATAGCAAAATCAAAAATAATAAAAGCTAAGCTAACCTCTAACCAAAGCGGCCAATCGGTGGCGTTAAAAAGCCCAATATTATGAAAGTTAACCCAACTCGCTATGGATAAGGCGGCAATAGGACCTAAGAGGCGAAGCGCAGCAGTGTTAATCACTGTGAAACAAGCATGTGTAATCCAGCGTTTCCGGCGTGCTTGCGTACGTTTTTTTTTTGGAAACAGAGCCTCTAAACTGATGAAAATAACGAGGACTCCGATAAATATACTCAACCGTATGAAGGTTTCATTTAACATGACATTCGCCTAATTTTCCTTAGGCTTTAGGATAAGCCTTTCATATCAGTACTGCCTTTGTTATCAGAAATACGCAAAGGTGCATCTTAATTATTTGAGAGACTGTAATGACCCAAATAGACAAAAAAGGGCGTAAACCAGTTTGCCTTATTACAGGTGCATCTGCGGGCATAGGGGCGGCTATAGCCCGTGAATATGCCGCTCGTGGATGGGACTTGGCGTTGTGTGCGCGCCGCGAAGCACCAATGATTGCTTTGGCCACGGAACTTAAAAAAGAATTTGAAACGACTAGCCACATCTTCTCCGTGGATTTATTTGACGCAGGCGCTACGGACCAGCTCTTGAAACGTTTGGCGGCTAAAAAACTACATATAGACGGCCTCGTTAATAATGCAGGCTATGGGCACCCAGGTGGCTATTTTGATAGCTCATGGGAAGACCATGCTAATTTCATACAGTTGATGCTAACGGCGCCTTGCGAACTGGCGCGTAAACTTGCGCCCGCTATGGCCGAAAATGGGTTTGGACGGATAATCAATGTGGCTTCGTTAGCGGGTCATTTACCGGGCTCTAACGGACATACACTTTATGCGGCTGTGAAAAGTTTTCTAATAAAGTTCTCTGAGAGCTTAAATATGGAAATGAGCAAGAGCGGCGTACATGTAAGCGCGCTCTGTCCAGGGTTTGTTTTTACAGAATTTCATGATGTGAACGGGACTCGCAGCGCGGTGAGTAAATTACCAAGCTTTATGTTTATGGAGGCCAAAGACTGCGCTGAGCAGGCCGTTGAGGCCTGCGAACGTAATCGCGCCGTTTTTATTCCTGGCGGGGTGAATAAATTTCTGGCCTTGCTT
>JALZWM010000146.1 GCA_023300105.1 Hellea sp. | reverse complement strand
CCTCCCAAACCGTAGAAGAAATAGAGTTCTGTGAGCGCTTGGCCCCCGAAATCATAGATAACTTGGTTGGTTGTCGTTTCAGGACCAACCGGGGAGGAGAATGTCCCCACAACAATAAGGTCAAGTTCAGATGGGACATTTAGCCCTGGAATATCCGCTTCCCAGCCCGCTTCATCTATGGGCGTATTTGGAAGAATTTTTAGATTGCTGGTTCCAGGCTCAGTTAAAATATTAGGAGCAACAAAATTACCGGCATTGTCAAATCCAAAGGCCGTTTTCCATTCATCGCCATCTATATCCATGCCATAAAAATATGCTGCGGGTGTTGGCTGGCTAAATGTGACTTTAAATCCAATACTGCTTTCATATTGCGTCGTTGTGCCATTCGTGAGTTGAGATCGGTTTATAGAGGCAATGCGAGTCGCGAATTCTGCGCCGCTCAAAGGATACGTGGCTTCCGCAAAACCCACATCAGGTGGCGTATCTAGGCGGCCACCCATAAAGGCAGGGTTATTGCCGGTCTGCCCATGTGTTGTAGAGATTGCATTCGCGCCTGTTCCTGTCGTTATGGCTTCAGCTTTAGCGGTAATTCCTAAGGGCAGGGTCACACCACCGGATTGTAACATCTCGCCAAAAGAATAAGGCGTGGCCTGTTGCGCTTGTGCTGAAGTCGTCCCCATGAGGAGCGCCAAAGCACTGCCAGAACCAATTATCTGAGCTAGGCCTCTTGATGACAGAAATCTTCTATTGAAGCGTCTTATTAAGATTCTACGGAATAGTGTTTTTTTACTCATTTTAATCATGCCCATCTCCCAACTAAGATCGGGCTTGGCGTCCAGAATTCACAGTCAATGCGACACGCATATAGGATGAGCAACAATGGTTGATAAGTTATTAAAACAGGCGAAGTAATAGTTATGCCGACTTGAACACTTCTATCAAAGAGGTCATGCTTTTACGTAATGGACTATGATATCTGCGGCTTAAACTCGCCTAACTAAGGACACTGAACTGACGTCCGTTTCGAGGGCCACACCACCACTCACTAGCCTCTACGGCGGCGGCCTCCGCCTCTTCTGCCGCGCTCGCCTTCTGCGGGTTTGGGTCGGTAATGGCTGATCCAATTACTGCATCCTGGATCGACACCGTTGAGCACATCTGCGGCGCGAACGGCGGGGACTAAGCCATCGTCCAAAACATTGACGATAGCGGATGTCATGCCAGAGCAAGAGAGCATCGGCAGGAAGGCGTTATTAACAGTGTGGCGGTTAGGTAGGCCAAAGGCCACGTTGGACGCGCCGCATGTTGTGTTGACACCCAGCTCATTCCTAAGACGGTGCAGCAAGCGGAATACATCTTTGCCCGCACTATTTATTGCCCCTACTGGCATTACAAGCGGGTCAACCACAACATCTTCGGGCTTAATCCCGTAATCAGAGGCACGGTTGACAATGCGCTTGGCGACCTCGAAACGCACATCAGGGTCTTCGGAAATGCCCGTATCATCATTTGATATCGCCACCACGGCGCAATCATATTTCGCCACGAGGGGAAGCACCCGCTCCATGACCTCTTCTTCGGCAGTTGTCGAGTTAAGCAAAGGCCGGCCTTTATACGCCGCGAGGCCTGATTCCAAAGCCTCGATAATTGAGCTATCAATACAGAGCGGAGCGTCAGTCAGACTTTGAATAAGCGGAATAACCTCTGACATAATTTTAGGCTCATCCGCGAGCGGGACGCCGACATTCACATCAAGGACTTGCGCGCCCGCTTCGACTTGTTTCAGGACTTCTTTTTTTACGCGCCAATAATTGCCTTCTTTAAGTTCCTTAGAAAAAAGCTTTCGCCCCGTGGGGTTAATGCGCTCGCCAATCATCACGAAAGGCTCATCAAAACCAATAGCGACTTCTTTGGTGGCGGAGGATAAAATAGTGCGCGTCATGAAAGTCTCTCTTAGGAGTTAATGCCAACAATCGTTTTGGCAAGTTCGGCGCTTATCGCGGCGTCGCGGCCATATTGGTCAGCTTTAATCGCGTCGGCAAATTCTTGGTTCAGCGGCGCGCCGCCGACCATGATAGCAATATCTTTACGCATATTGCGCTTTTCCATCTCTTCAATGACAACAGCCATATAAGGCATGGTGGTTGTCAAAAGCGCGGACATACCAATAATGTCAGGCTCGTGTTTTTCCATCGCTTCGTTAAACTCATCCCAAGACGTGTTGATACCGAGGTTAAAGACTTCAAATCCTGCGCCTTCGAGCATCATCGCGACAAGATTTTTTCCAATATCATGGATATCGCCTTTAACCGTACCGATGACGACTTTACCTGTTGAGACTTTATTTTCAGACGCCGCCAAAATCGGGCGAAGCAACCCCATGCCGCCCTTCATCGCGTTTGCCGCTTGCAGGACTTCGGGAACAAACAAGATACCATCGCGAAAATCATCGCCTACAAATTTCATACCGCCGACAAGCGCGTTGTTTAAAACAGTATTGGCATCCCACCCACGGTTCAGCAAAATTTGCGTGCCTTCAGTGACTTCGGGAATCATCCCATCATATAAATCATCCTGCATTTGCTGGACGAGATCATCGTCATTTAAATCGTTCAAGATTATTTCGTCTTGATTTTCATCGCTCATAGTGACACACCATATTAGAATATAAAGATTTCTTTATATAGTTTGATTAAGCCTGTCTAATGAAATAACATCAAATATCGTAATATAATGAAGTTATTTGAGTCCGTCTTATTAATTCGCTAAATAGAAATAAACCGAAACGGGAATAAATATGTCAAATGACACCAGTGATTTAGAGCTAGAACCCGCAGATAGCCCATGTCAGCTCGTCTGCTCTATGGAGCGCGAAAGCGGTTTATGTTTTGGGTGCGGACGTACGCAGGATGAAATTTCCTATTGGACAACAAAAACCCAAGAAGAGCGCGATGCGATTCTCTTGGACTTACCGGGCCGTATGCCGCCACTCATTAAGCTACGCGAAGAACGCCGCGCCAAAAGACGCGTGAATAAACGCAAGCGCCCGAGCGCGCCTGCTCCAGAGATTACATCTGAGAGTTAAGACGCGCGGTTCATTCTATTTTCAATCAAGTCATCAACCACTTCAGGCTCCGCTAGCGTTGAGATATCGCCCAAATTATCAAAACTATCCTCGGCGATTTTACGCAAGATACGGCGCATGATTTTACCGGAACGCGTCTTCGGGAGGCCCGGCGCAAATTGAATTAAGTCTGGCGTGGCAATCGGGCCAATTTCAGCGCGTACGTGCTTGACTAAATCTTTGCGTAAATCCTCGGTAATATCCGTGCCTGCTGTGCAGGTAACATAGGCGTAAATGCCTTGCCCCTTAATATCATGCGGATACCCCACAACGGCGGCTTCGGCGACGGCGCTATGACTGACGAGTGCGGACTCAACTTCGGCGGTGCCCATACGGTGACCTGAGACATTGATAACATCATCGACGCGGCCCGTAATCCAATAGAAGCCGTCGGCGTCGCGTTTACACCCATCGCCCGTGAAATAATTACCGGGATAGGCGCTAAAATAAGTCTCATAAAACCGCTTATGATCGCCGTAAACGGTGCGCATCTGTCCGGGCCAAGAGCCTTTGATAATCAGGTTGCCTTCGGTCTCGCCAAATAGCTCATTACCTTCGGCGTCAACGAGGGCTGGCTCCACGCCAAAGAAGGGATGTGACCCTGCGCCCGGTTTCATAACTGATGTACCGGGTAGCGGCACAATCATCGCCCCGCCTGTTTCCGTCTGCCACCACGTATCAACGATAGGGCAACGCGCCTCGCCGACAACATGGTAATACCATTCCCATGCTTCGGGATTAATCGGCTCGCCGACTGTGCCGAGTATGCGTAGGGATTTGCGCGACGTTGCTTTGACGGGGCCTTCCCCCTCACGCATGAGCGCGCGAATAGCGGTAGGGGCTGTATAGAATATGGTAACATTATGCTCATCACAGACCTGCCAAAAGCGAGACGCATCAGGATAGGTTGGTACGCCTTCAAACATCACGGTTGTCGCGCCGTTCGCGAGCGGGCCGTAAACAATATATGTATGGCCCGTGACCCAGCCCACATCCGCAGAGCACCAATAAACATCTTCTTCTTTGAGATCGAAAACATATTCATGTGTCATCGACGCCCAAACAAGATAACCACCTGTTGTGTGCAGAACGCCTTTGGGTTTGCCTGTTGAACCACTTGTATAAAGAATAAAGAGCGGGTCTTCGGCGTTCATAGGCTCAGGCGGGCAATCATCTGAGACAGACTTCAAGGCTTCATCAAGCCAGACATCACGGCCAGCCGTCATATTCACATTGCCCTTGGTATGGCGCACAGTCAGGACAGTTTTAACGGGCTGTCCTGACTTGGCCGCAATGTCGCACGCGGCATCGCAGTTGTCTTTAAGTGGAATTTTCTTTGTCCCACGCAGGCCTTCATCTGCGGTGATAACAAATGTACTCTCGCAATCCGTAATACGCCCCGCCAGCGCGTCTGGGCTAAAGCCGCCAAAGACAACGCTATGGACTGCGCCGATACGCGCGCAAGCGAGCATGGCGTAGGACGCCTCTAATATCATCGGCATATATATGGTAACGCGGTCACCTTTTTTGACGCCGTTTGCTTTCATCACATTGGCAAAGCGGCAGACCTCTTTGTGGAGCTCTTTATACGTCAAGGTTTTGGAAACGCCCGGACTATCGCCCTCCCAAATGATGGCGGCTTTATCCCCGCGTGTTTTAAGGTGACGGTCAATACAATTTGCGCTGACGTTCAAAACTCCGTCTTCATACCATTTGACAGAGAGGTCAGCCTTATCCCAGCTGACATTTTTAACTTTGGTATAAGGCTTTATCCAGTCAAGGCGCTGACCGTGCTCGCCCCAAAAAGCTTCAGGGTCAGCTATCGAGGCCTCATACATAGACGCATAAGAGGCAGGGTTTAAGTTAGACCATGTCGCAAAATCTGCGGGCACCGGATAAGATTTACTGTCTTCGCTCATGAAAGCCTCCATTTGAGCCTAGCTTTTAATAGGCAAAATTGAATTTGTCACCTAGTCACCCTTAAGACAGGTCTCTTTTCATATTAGACTTTCATACTAGACACAGCCGCCTTGACATCTTTTCATTGGCTCTATCTTTTTCATAGACTCTTTTTCATGGACTCTTTTTCATAGACTTTGGGCCTTACATACTTCATGTTCTTGTTATGTTTTCTATTCCAATATTATATGCTATTCTCGGCGGCTACCTCTTAGGTTCTATTCCTTTTGGGTTTTTAATTGCCCGCGCCAGCGGCGCAGGTGATATTCGCGATATTGGCTCAGGCAATATTGGCGCGACGAATGTTCTGCGCACGGGACGCAAGGATATAGCTTTATTGACGCTTCTCTTAGACGCGGCCAAAGCTGGCGTCGCCGCGCTTATATTTAACCATTTCTTTGGTGCCCCCATTGGTCTTTATGCGGGGGCCGCCGCGTTAATTGGGCATTGCTTCCCCGTCTGGCTTAAATTCAAAGGCGGCAAAGGCGTAGCGACTTTCTTTGGCATCCTTTTCGCGACGGCTTGGCCTCTTGGGTTCATTGCAGGCGCGATATGGCTTGGCTGCGCATTCATTACACGTATTTCTTCACTCTCGGCCCTTGCCGCGGCAGGGATAACTCCTCTAGCCGCCTATTTGTTAGGTAACTTCCCCGTCGCGCTTATGAGTGCCGTGTTAGCCATTATTATATACATTCGCCACGCCGAGAACATCGGGCGCATTTTAAAAGGGACAGAGTCCCAAATCGGCAAAAAGTCCTAATGCAGCAACGCACACTCTCATTTTCTGAGAAAAGAGATTGGCTACGCCTCTCTCGCACGCCCCGTGTTGGCCCCGTTGCCTTTCGTGATCTCATAGCGCGCTATAAAACAGCGAGCGCCGCGATAGACGCCCTGCCCTCCATCATGCGCCGCAAAGAAAGCGTAGTGCCTCCGATTGAGGCCATAGAAGCAGAGATGGAACAAGCAGATAATATGGGCGTAAAAGTCCTCGCCGCATGTGAGCCTGAATACCCCGCTTACTTACGCGCCGTTGACCCATGCCCGCCCTTAATCAGCGTTCTGGGCAGAACAGACATCCTCCATAAGCCCTGCGCCGCAATCGTTGGATCACGCAATGCCTCCGCCATCGGCCAACGTTTCGCGCGGCAAATCGCAAGCGAGCTTGGCGCGGCAGGTTACACCGTTATTTCAGGTCTCGCCCGCGGTATTGATGCTAGCGCCCACGCAGGCGCGCTACAGACAGGCACCGCCGCAGTCTTAGGCGGCGGCGCGGATCATATATACCCGCGTCAAAACGCCGAGCTTTATCACGCCATGGCCGAACAAGGGGCGCTTATTTCTGAAAGCCCGCTCGGCTACCGCGCAACAGCACGCGATTTTCCGCGCCGTAACAGAATAATATCAGGCCTTTCAATGGGCGTCATTGTGATTGAAGCGGCGGAACGCTCAGGCACGCTCATTACTGCGCGTTATGCACTCGAGCAAAACCGCGAAGTCATGGCCGCCCCAGGCTCGCCGCTCGACCCTCGCACAAAGGGATGCAATAAACTTATTCAACAAGGTGCGGCGTTGATTGAAAATATAGATGACATCATCGCCTGCCTTGAAAACATTCGGCCCCCGCAAATGATGGAACCAAGTGAGGGCTTTAATCAAGCCGAGTTTGATTGGGCGGGCGCTAAAGACGATATAGATAAGGCACGAGATACGATTCTCAATCTTTTATCACCGACCCCGACGCCGCGCGATGAAATCATTCGCCATAGCGGCTACAGCACAGCTATTGCCACAGCCGCTATGCTCGAAATGGAACTCTCAGGCGACGCCATCGTCGAGCCAGACGGGCGTATTGCGCTTAATCCAGAGTTTTAAGCTCAGGACTTGAGGCCAGCATGGTGACTTGGAGAAGAGAGGATAGATTTTTCAGCCCTGATTCATGCGCCATTTCCGAAAGCTCTCGTAGCATGGCGGCAATATAGGTTTGAACCATCTCAGGTGTCGGCCCCGTTACTCCAGATGTCGGCTTTGATGGCCCCATCTGTGTGTTGGCCGTTTTAGGTATAGTTGCCATAATGTTGCCCTAATAGTTAATTACTCGTTAAAGTTGTATAATATATAATTAAACTCATGTAAAGCTTATCCATGATTTCAGTCTTAGTGGCCCGCGCGGTTGACAATCCAAAATCAAACCGCCAAATGGGCGCTCTTTCAGAACCGCCAGTTGCCCATTTTTGGACGGCTGGCGCAATAACATTGGGTAATCCATGGGCATGAATCTCGTAATCGTTGAGTCCCCGGCCAAGGCCAAGACCATCGAAAAATACCTCGGCAAAGACTATAAAGTCCTCGCAAGCTTCGGCCATATACGCGACCTGCCCAGTAAAAATGGCTCTGTTGATCCCGAAAACGATTTTGAAATGACATGGGCTGTCGATACCCAGTCAAAGAAACGCGTCAAAGATATAGAGACTGCTCTTCAAAAAGCCGACAAACTCATCCTCGCAACCGACCCGGATAGAGAAGGTGAGGCTATTTCATGGCATCTACTCGACGTCCTATCAAAAAAGAAAAAGAACCAACTCAAAGATAAAGAGATTGAACGTGTTGTCTTTAACGCGATTACGAAAAAATCAGTCACAGAAGCTATCGCCAAACCTCGTCAGATCGATATGGAATTGGTCGAAGCTTACCTTGCGCGCCGCGCCCTAGATTATCTCGTCGGCTTTACGCTCTCTCCTGTACTTTGGCGCAAACTGCCGGGCGCACGTTCAGCTGGCCGTGTTCAGTCTGTTGCCCTGCGTCTCATTTGTGAGCGCGAAACAGAAATCGAAGTTTTTCAAAACCAAGAATATTGGTCTTTGGGCGCGATGATTAAAAACACCAAAGGCGGCGACTTCCCCGCCCGTCTTGTCTCTTTGAACGGCACAAAGCTCACGAAATTCTCACTCGGCAATGAAAAAGACGCGATGGCCGCCAAAGCAGCTGTAAATGCGGCAACCCTTTCCGTGGTCAGCGTTGAAGCCAAGCCTTTAACGCGTAACCCGCAAGCGCCGTTCATGACATCGACGATGCAGCAAGAAGCCTCACGTAAATTAGGCTTCTCAGCCACACAGACCATGCGAACCGCGCAACAGCTTTATGAAGGCGTTGATATTGGCGGGGAAACAACAGGCCTCATTACATATATGCGAACCGATGGTATCTCTATGATCGGCGAAGCCATTAGCGAATGCCGCGCCACAATCGGATCAGAATTTGGGGATGAATACCTCCCTGGCCAACACCGCGAATATAAGACCAAAGCTAAAAATGCTCAAGAAGCCCATGAAGCCATTCGCCCCACAAGTTTCACGCGTACACCCGGTAGCCTAAAATTATCTGGCGACATGAAGAAGCTTTATGAGCTAATTTGGAAACGCGCTATGTCCTCGCAAATGGCCTCCGCCAAGTTAGAGCGTACAACTATCGAAATGGCCGACAAAGGAAACACCGTAGGCCTTCGCGCGACGGGTCAAGTCATTCGTTTTGACGGTTTCCTTAAACTTTATGAGGAAACAAAACCGAAAGCCCAAGACGGCGAAGAAGAAAAAAATGCGACCCTCGCGCCAGTTGTAGAAGGCGACAAAATCGACGCCAAAGATGTCAACGCCGAGCAGCATTTCACACAACCGCCACCGCGTTATTCAGAAGCGAGTATTGTTAAGCGTATGGAAGAGCTCGGCATTGGCCGTCCATCAACTTACGCCTCTATTCTCAAAGTGCTCCAAGACCGAACTTATGTTGAGCTCGAGAAGCGCCGCTTTACCCCGTCCGATAAAGGCCGCCTCCTCACAGCGTTCTTAGAGAATTTCTTCAATAAATATGTGCAATATAACTACACAGCTGAGCTTGAAGAACGTCTCGATCTTGTCTCTGCTGGCGACCTAGAATGGAAAAAGCTTCTTCATGAGTTTTGGAATGAGTTCTCTGCGTCTATTGACGAGACCAAAGACCTACGCATTACCCATGTTCTTGACGCGCTCAATGATGCGTTACGTCCGCAAGTTTTCCCTGACAAAGAAGATGGCTCTGACCCGCGCAAATGCACGAGCTGTGAAGACGGTGTTCTGTCTCTAAAACTTGGTAAATTTGGCGCATTTGTCGGCTGTTCGAATTATTCAGACTGTAAATTCACACGCCCCTTCGGCGGTGAAGGCCAAGAACAGGTCGAAGATAAAATTCTTGGGCAGCATCCTGAGACTGAAAAAGATATTGTCCTAAAATCAGGACGTTTTGGCCCTTATGTCGAAATGGAAACAGAGAAAAAGCCAAAACGTACAGGTCTTCCGAAAACATGGCCTTATGATTTGATGGATTTGGAAAAAGGCCTGCGCCTAATTAACCTGCCGCGTAAAATCGGCCAACATCCTGAAGATGGTAATCAGGTTATCACAGCCCTTGGCCGCTTTGGTCCTTACCTCAAACATAATACGACCTATGTATCTATCAAAGATCCAGAAGAAATGTTCACCATTGGCATGAATATGGCCGTTGATATGATCGCGGAAAAGCGCGCTAACCCCGGCCGTTCACGCGGTGGTAAGGTTGTCAAAGATTTAGGTAAGCATCCTAAAACAGAAACAGCCGTTCAAGTCATGGAAGGCCGTTATGGTCCTTACATTAAATATGAAAAGGTCAATGCGACGCTCCCCAAAGGAACAGAGCCACAAGACGTGACCATGGAAATGGCGCTAGAAATTATCGCGGCAAAAGAGGCTAAGGCGCCAACAAAGAAGAAAAAAGCACCCGCGAAGAAAAAGCCGGTGAAAAAGAAAACGGCTAAAAAGAAACCTGCGGCTAAGAAAAAGCCCGCTGCGAAAAAGACGGCTGCAAAGAAACCTGCTGCGAAAAAGAAACCCGTAGCCGAAGAATAGATAGAACCTAACTATGGAATTAAGCCGCGACAGCATCTTAAAAGCCGTCAGTGGCCAACCTGACCGTTATGACAATAAAGGCTTAGCGCGCCTGCTTGGCGTTAAGGGTGAGGACCGCCGTGTCCTGCGTCAGCTCCTGCGCGAGCTCGTCGAAGAAGGCAGGTTATTGCAATCCAAAAAGAAGACATTCCGTGAGGCCGATGACCTACCCGGCGTAATGGTTATCCTCGTGACGGGTCTGGATACCCACGGCGATATGGTCGGCGAACCTGAAGTCTGGAAAAAGGACGGCCCACCTCCAAAAGTCATTGTCCGCGAAGGCTCTACATCAAAGAAAGCCCGCGGCCCTGCGGCGGCGACGCTTGGCGTTGGCGGACGCGCGCTTTGCCGTATCAAGAAAAAAGATGATTTGATAATAGCGAGCGTGCTTAAAAAACTTGGCGCTGGCCCCTCTAAATATCTCGGCATCTTATATGAAGGCGGACGCGGGTGGCGCATTCAGCCCGTCGATAAAAAATCACGCCATGATTATAAACCCGCCAAAGTCCCTGATGAGGCCAAACCTAATGACCTCGTTATGTTCCGCTCCACGCGCCGTAACAAAGGCGATCTTAGGATTGCAGAAATTGTTGAAATTATTGGCTCTGCCAATGACGGCAAAGCGGCGTCGCTAATTTCCTTGCACCAGCACGAAATTCCGATGGGCTTTGACGACGCTGTTATCTCGCAAGCGAAATCGCTAAAACTGCCCAAGCTCTCCAAATCTCGCGAAGATCTGCGTAAACTTCCGCTACTTACAATCGACCCCGTTGATGCCAAAGACTTTGATGATGCGGTTTATGCCAAGCCTCTTAAAGGCGGCGGCTGGGATGTCTGGGTCGCCATTGCCGATGTTGCCGCTTATGTCACGCCCGGCTCCGCGCTCGATAATTCCGCCGAGACCAAAGGAAATTCCGTTTACCTACCTGATCGCGTCGAACCTATGCTCCCACATGAGCTATCCTCCGACCTTTGCTCGCTACGCCCCGATGAAGACCGCGCCTGTATGGCCGTCTGCATGAGCTTTGATAAAATGGGCGTAAAAACAAAGCATAAGTTCCACCGCGGAATTATGCGCTCGCATGCCCGCCTTACCTATGAAGAGGCGCAAGAAGCGTTTGACGGCAACCCTGGGCCCAAAGCGCAGCCCGTCGAAGACATTCTCAAAGATATTTATCTAGCTTACACAACACTTCGTAAAGCTCGCAAAGACCGCGCCCCGCTCAATATCGATCTGCCCGAGCGCCGCGTTCATGTGAATGAGGCTGGCGAGGTCACCAAGATAACCGTTAAAGAACGCTTTGACGCCCATAAGCTCGTCGAAGAATTCATGGTTCAAGCCAATGTTGCCGCCGCAGAGGCGTTATCTGCTAAAAATATACAGACTATTGTGCGTGTCCACGAACCGCCCTCACGCGAGAAACTGCAAGGCCTCTCGGACTTCCTTCCTGCCATGGGCCTAAAGTGGTCACTGGGAGAACGGCCTACGACCAAACGGCTCAATACACTACTAGCCCAAGCCGTAGAAAAAGACATGTCCGAAACCGTCGGCATGGCTGTTCTGCGAAGCCAATCGCAAGCTGTGTATGATCCTATGCCCAAAGGCCATTTCGGGCTTAACCTTACGCATTACGCCCATTTTACCTCCCCTATTCGGCGCTATGCTGACCTTGTGGTCCACCGCGCTTTAATCAGCGCCTTTAACCTTGGTGAAGACGGCACGACAGAGCGTGAAGCCTCTCGCCTCAAAGAAATTGCAGAGCATATATCGGGTACAGAACGCCGCGCTATGGCGGCCGAGCGCGATTCCAAAGACCGCTATATCGCCGCCTATCTCGAAGACCGTGTTGGGGCCGATTTTGAGGCGCGGATTACAGGCGTGACCAAGTTTGGACTATTTATCACACTGGATGAAACAGGCGCGGACGGCCTAATCCCGTCTCGCAGCTTAGGTCATGAGTATTTTGTTTTAGATGAAAAACGTAAAGCTTTAATCGGCGCAGAGAGCGGCGGAACATACCGCTTTGGCCGTAAGATAAAAGTCCGTCTCACTGAGGCCACACCCATCACAGGCGGGTTAATTTTCGAAATTCTGACCAAGCCTGAACCTGGCAAAAAGCCTAAGCGCGGTAGTTTTAATAAACCACAATCGCGCGGGTCAAAACATCGACGTAAAAGGCGTTAGAGCATGAGCTCTAAAAACACTATTCCCAATTCTTTGGGTGAAATCAGCATGACAGATGCGGAGCGCGCGAAACGCAAAGCTTTAAAACGCGCCGTCAGGCCCCGCATAGCCTCGACCATCGTGCTTATTCACGGCCCCAAAGATAACCCCAAAATTCTTATGGGACAGCGCTCTAAAAAGCATGACTTTATGCCCAGCGTTTATGTTTTCCCGGGCGGGCGTGTTGACCGCGCTGATAGTTACGCCGATTACGCGGGTGATTTAAGTCCGCGCAGCGCTCATATCCTAGAAGCCGCCTTTACGCCCCGTAAAGCCCGCGCCGTCGCCTTAGCCGCGCTCCGCGAGACCTATGAAGAGACATCACTCTTACTCGGCCGTAGCGGGCCAAGCACGCGCAATAGTAACAACACCTCCTATGACGCCTTTCGCCTTGCGGGATTAAAGCCTGACCTCTCGGGTCTGGAAGTCTTTGGACGTGCTGTAACGCCGCCACATCGCCATAAACGCTTTGACGCATGGTTCTTTGTCAAACATATGGATACGCACTCGAAGACAAGCCCCCTGCCAGAGATAGCGGATAGCGCCGAGCTTCTCAATGTCGGCTGGTTTACCTTTGCGCAAATCAAAAAACTTGAGCTGCAACGGGCCACAAAAATGATGCTGCAAGTGCTTGAACACTATCTCAGCACGGATAATCCATCGCCAGATATCTTTTACTCCTACGCCGTGGGTGACAATTACAAAACCGACCGTTTCCCACCCCGTTAAAACATACAAAATAGCGTGGGTTTATGTTTTTTGAGAACACTTTTGTCGGTTGACACATTTTTGTTAATGCGTATGTTCCGCGCTTCGAATTCTAGCAGAGAGGCCTAACGCCATGGCGAAGCCAACAACAATTAAAATCCGCTTAAACAGCACCGCTGACACAGGTTATTTCTATGTCACGAAAAAGAACGCACGGACTATGACTGAGAAAATGGTTAAAAAGAAATATGACCCCGTTATCCGTAAGCACGTTGATTTCAAAGAAGGTAAGATTAAGTAGTCAATTTCGTAAAACGAAACAGCACAATAAATTAAACCGCCTCAATGGCGGTTTTTTTATGCCTTCATCCCTTTTGATCCCGTCTCTTTTGAGCCCGTCCACAACAGATAGCCTGTTGCATATATTTTATAATAAATAATACTTGACCAATTGGTAATTAATAATTATGGCCCTTACATGGCGGCCTTCCGCTACTTATTTTTAAAACAAAATTGACCGATTGGTTAACAAGGATAGAAAATGTTTAAAACTTCTAAACTCATCACGCTTGCAGGCGTTGCGGCTTTATCTCTCACATTAGGCGCGTGCAGCAATGCAACGACAAATGCCGCGACAACGGTAGCGACAACGACAGATAATGGGGCGAAGACTGTTAGCGCAAGCACGGCAAACGTTATGACATTATCCACGGGTACCTTCTCTGGAAGATCTGATCATGTCACGACAGGTAAAGTCACATTAGAGAAAACAGCAAATGGTTTTCAACTTAATTTCGCGTCTGACTTCTTTCTTGACGGCGCACCTGACCCTATCGTGGCTATTGGAAACGACGACAAATACTTAGCTGCTAATAAAATTAGCACGCTAAAAAATAAGACTGGCAGCCAAGTTTACCAACTTCCAGCGAACTTTACACCGGGACAGTTCTCACAAGTCTATGTGTGGTGTGAAAAATTCTCAGTCCCGCTTGGCATTGCTGAACTCTCAAACTAATTAAAAGGCTGAAACGGTAATATAATAGCGCAGCGCTCGTCTAATAAGACTGTGTTATTATTACAGGCTTACACTCTTTAAATTTAAAACCGCCTTGTGCATTTTTTATAAATAAAATGTGCTGAGGCGGTTTTTTATTTAACTCAAGCCCCAAAAATTTGCAGCGAGAGAGGTAAGTGCCCGCTCATTAATATGAACTTCGCCGTCTGCATAAGAGATTTCACGCATCACATCCAAAATAGCTTTCTTTTCAGGAAAATCTTTGAGGTCTTTTAACAACGCGTAGAACCAATCTTTAAAGTAAGGCGTAGAAAGACTGTTTTTAATGGTGTCTTTGTTAGCATCATACCACGCTAAGAGCTTGGCTTCCGATAACTTTGGCGTTGTCTTTTGAGCAAATTTCAATTTACTTGTGGCTTTACTAAAGGCCTCAATTTCAGAGGCGTAAACGTGATCATCGGCAAATATTGCCGCCGCAATTAAACTCAATATATTATTTAGTTCATTGGGTGTCATATCTGCGCCTGTGTACGTCCTTCAGTCCTGAGTTAAACATAACAAAAATAAGTTCGCATTCAGTTAAAACCAATACAGGCTTAACCTCTATAAACTCCGCAAGAGTTCAACATCACAAAGTGGAAGCTTTGAAATCCAGTCCCAAAGCGGCTTCTCGTCTCTGGGGTCTTTCCAATTCGCAGCAATTTCTGAGAGCGGCAAAAGCACAAAGCCGCGAGATAACATACGCGGATGCGGCACAATCATCCCCTTTTTATCTGTAATGATCCTGCCTTTGAAATCGAGTAAATCTAGGTCGAGCGCACGGGCTGCATTTTTTACACTCCGTATTCGGCCAAATTCCGTCTCAACACTATGCAATATATCAAGTAACTCTCGTGCGCTGCCCTCAAAATCAATCTCAGCGCAAGCATTGATATAATCCGGTTGACCGCTGCCCATAGGCCACGCTGGACTTTGCCACAGACCTGACATTTGCAGTATAGCCGCGCCTCGGTCCTCCAATGCCGTCATCGCTTGCGTGAAAGTCGATTTGGGATTGGACAGGTTCGCGCCAAAGGCAATATAGATAGAACTCATATTTTCAGGCTATTTTTACTTATTTAATTTCACTAATTTATTTTCAAGGGCAGCTTATGGCTTTTTATCCTGACGAACGCATAGCAATCTTTATTGATGGGTCAAACCTCTATTCCACCGTTAAAAATCTCGACTTCGATATAGACTATAAAAAAATGCTAGACTTGTTTCGCGGTAAGGGCCGCCTTATTCGTGCCAATTATTATACGGCGCTTGTCGAAGAGGCGGACTACTCCCCTATCCGCCCCTTAGTCGATTGGCTTGATTACAATGGCTATCACTGCATCACAAAGCCTGCGAAATCGCAAGTCGACCGTGATGGCCGCCGCCACACCAAAGGCAACATGGACGCCGAAATGATAGTCGATATGCTAGAGCTCGCGCCCCATATTGATCATATGATTCTCTTTACAGGTGATGGTGATTTCAAAGCTCCTGTCGAGGCTGTTCAGAAAAAGGGCGTGCGCGTGACCGTTGTGTCCTCAAGACGCGCCAAGCCGCCTATGCTCGCCGATGAGCTTCGCCGTCAATGCGATACCTTTATCGAAATTGCTGATATGGACAAAGTGTTCGGACGGCCAAAGTCAAACGATCGCGATGGTGAGGATTAGGATTAATGACCTTTGCTGAGCCTCATCGTGATTGTGACCTTTGTCCACGGCTGCGCGGTTTCCTCTTAGAGAAACGCACAGAACTCCCGCATTACTTTAACGCGCCTGTCCCCAGCTTTGGCGACCCCGAACCAAAACTCCTCATTGTCGGCCTCGCGCCGGGTATGCACGGTGCCAATCAAACGGGTCGTCCCTTTACGGGCGATTGGGCAGGAGATTTACTCTATGCCGCAATTGCTGAATATGGGTTTTCCAGAGGCACATACGGCGGCACTGCCGATGACGGACTAACGCTTACGGGCGCGATGATTACCAATGCCGTGCGCTGCGTCCCGCCGCAAAATAAACCTGTTGGCGCGGAATGCACAGCCTGTAGGCCGTTCCTTAGCGCGCAAATCGAAGACCTAACCTCAGTCAAAGCTATTCTCTGCCTTGGAAAAATCAGCCATGACAACACAGTGCGCGCCCTAGGACTACGGTTGAAAGACTATCCTTTCGGGCATCATAAAATTCATGAGCTTAGTGGCGGACGCAGACTTTATTCCAGCTATCACTGCTCGCGTTATAATACGAATACCAAGCGCCTAACGCAGGACATGTTCTATAAAGTTTTCGCCGATATTCGGCAGTTCATAAATTAACGGCGGCGTCCGACTGGCGTTAAGTTACGCGTAAGACACCGCCAAAATTATTATTAGATATACTCTATTATCAGATATACTCTATTATCAGATATACTTGCCGATTACGGCGATTTATATTTTGAGCTTAGAAGTTGAGGCGTGTTCCAACAGCTAATGTAAATCCATCTGGCTTATCATCAACATCAGCATTAAATCCGCTCGCGCCGCCAGCAATAAATGTACGTTCTGCATCTACATTACCCCAAGTTTGCAAATAACGACCTTCAACAAAAACATCGAAGCGGTCCGTCGCCTTAAATCTAGCGCCAATACTGGACAATGTCGCTATCGCGGTGTCACTGCCTTGAACAGCAAATGTTGGCTCTGTCACTGTTCCATTATCTGGAAAATATTGAATATCTGTATCAAAATCCCCAATACCAATACCACCGCCAAAGTAAGGCACGATTCTTTGGTTCTCGCTCCAGATGATATCAGACGAGTTTTTTAATAAAAAATAAGTCCGGGATTGCTCACCACTGAAAACTTGCTGTCCGCCGTTGAAATTACCTGAAGACACATCATGTTCTGAATAGCTTACTTCTAGCTCTACGCTTGGCTGAAAATACTTCCAATATTTAAACGGCAGCTTATAGCCAATACCGCCACCAAAATAGACGTCATTATCGAAATCAGCTTCGATATCGGCGCTAGCACCAGCCGCTCCAGGAACCCCTTCAGCAGGCGCTTGCGTACCATCAAAATCAGCATCACTTGGAGCCGCAACGCCAACAAATCCAGTGATGTAAGCGCCGCCCTTAGCGGGATCAAAGTCAAAAAGGCCAGCGTGTGCATTGCTAGCAAAAAGAGGTAGAATACAAGCAGCCATCAAGGCCTTACGAAAGCTAGGGGTCATAAAATTAGGTCTCTCAAGTGATTTATGAAATCAACTTATCGAAAGACAAAAAAAATACATGTCAAGTTTTGCTCACGATTAAGTGAGGGCTTCGGTCATACGGTTAACCGAATAGCCAAAGATGAGCTTTACCCTTTTTCGCGCATCAAACGCGCTTTATCGCGTTGCCAATCACGTTTTTTAGCCGTGTCACGCTTGTCTTGGTTATCTTTACCCGTCGCGACACCAATCAAAATTTTAACGAGGCCTTTGTCGTTGAAATACATTTTTAGTGGGACAATCGTTCTCCCTTTACGCTGTGTTTCGGCCATCAACTTGTTAAGCTCACGGCGTTTCATCAGTAGCTTTCGCGGGCGCGTCGGCAAATGATTAAACTGACTAGCGGGGGCATATATTGGAATATTGGCATTAATGAGCATAAGTTCTTCATTTTCAATCGCAGCGTAGCTTTCAGCGATATTAGCTTGCCCAAGACGCAAGGCTTTAACCTCCGTTCCGACCAAGATAATACCAGCCTCAAAGGTATCCTCAACCGCATAATTATACCGCGCACGACGGTTCTCTGCGATTGTTTTATTATTGGGATCTGCCTTCTTAGAGGCCATAATTAGACTGTAACACCCGCGCGGGAGATAGCCGCTTTCACGGCCTCCTTAGTGCTATCTTGACAGAGCGTCATAGGCAGACGCACATGCGTATCCATTTTACCCATAAGGCTTAGCGCGTATTTAGTGGGTGCAGGGCTTGGATCTAAGAAAAGGTCTTGATGCAGGCGGTGGAGTTTTTGGTTGATGACTTGGGCGGCAACAAAGTCTTTCGCAATCATCAAGTCATGGAACTGCGCATAAAGCGCAGGCGCAACATTAGAGCCCACAGAGATACATCCCCGTCCGCCGTGAGCCGCATGACCCAAAGATGACGGATCATCTCCAGAGAGCTGTATGAAATCTTCCCCGCAACGCTCTATTAATCCTGCCACGCGGGTAATGTCACCCGTCGCATCTTTACACCCGATAACTGTTGGCAGCTTAGACAAGCGCCCCATAGTATCATTGGTAATATCAACAATGCTGCGGCCCGGAATGTTATAGACCACAATTGGAATATCGACGGCCTCAGAAATAGCTTTGAAATGCTGGTAAATACCTTCTTGGTTTGGCTTATTATAATATGGCGTCACAACAAGAGCCGCGTCTGCGCCGACCTCTTTGGCCTTTGTCGCATAGGCAATAGAGACTGTTGTCTCATTTGAGCCTGCGCCCGCAATCACGGGAACGCGTCCATTGGCTGCTTCAACGCAAAGTTCAATCACGCGGCGATGTTCGGTATCGCTCAATGTGGCCGACTCGCCTGTTGTCCCGCAAGGCACAAGGCCATGAGTGCCGCTCTCGATTTGCCACTCGATGAAATCACCAAATGCGGCCTCATCTATGGTGCCGTCCTTAAAAGGTGTGACCAGAGCTGTTATTGAACCTTTAATCATATTGCGCTTTCTTATAGTTTCTGCGCTTAAATAAGCGGCCCTTTTAATATGTGGATTAAAAATATGTCAGTATTGGCGCCTATTTGCGTTCTTTTCTTGCCCCTTGCAAGCAAGACATTAGGGTAAGCGCATGAAAATTCTACGATTCACACCTGCTCAGCCCGCCAAGTTAGCCGTTCGGGGCCTGATTATAGCCCTTGGGCTATCATTAGCCGCTATGAGCGCAAGCCCCGCTTATGCTGAAATTCCAGTTCCGCGCCTTAAACCCGCCGCCCCAAATCCATCACAATTTCTATCTGACAAAGATGCCAAGCGTTTCAGCAAAGGCGTGAGAGCCGCAAAACGCGGAAAATGGACCGAACTCAACAACGCTATTCGTAACGTAAACGATCCTGTTGCTGCTGATACATTGCGTTGGCTCCGCGCCGCACGAAATCCAAATGTAAGCTTCAGCCAGATTACCAAAGCGGTTCAAACGCAATCTGACTGGCCGCGCATGGTATCTATTCGGGCCAAAGCCGAAAAAATTCTTTTTGACGAACCCATGTCTGCACGAAAGACTATCGCGTGGTTTAACGCTAAAGAGCCTGTTTCGGGTGAAGGCCGCGCGGCTCTTGCGCGTGCTTATTACCGTATTGGAGATAATATTAGCGGTGACAAGTGGCTAAAAATGGCCTGGCGAGAGTCAAAACTCACGCGCGCACGTCAGCAAGACATATTCAAAAACTATCGTAAAAAATTGACCAAAGCCGATCATGCCGCTCGCGCAGACCACCTCATTTGGCTTGGCCGTAGGCATCATAGTAAAGCCGAAGCTCTTCTGCCGCATATGGACAGTGCTAACCGCAATCTTATGAACGCACGTATTCGCGTCGCCAGTAACCGCTCTGGCATGGACGCCGCGATAAAGTCCGTTCCCGCAAGCCTGCAAAATGACCCAGGTCTTTTATATGAGCGCGCAAAATGGCGCCGCAAAAAGAAAACCAAAGAATACGCACTGCCCGTTTACACACAAATCCAAACTGCGCCTGTTAGTGCGGATGGCAAAAAAGCGCTCTGGCGTGAGAAACGTATCATGGCCTATTGGGCGATTGAGAAAAAAAGATATGCAGACGCCTATAAGCTCACGACTAATCATGGCATGACACGCGGCGGAGAGTTCGCGGCAGCAGAGTTTCTCGCGGGCTGGCTCGCGCTCACCCATCTTAAGCAGCCCAGAAGAGCGGCACAGCATTTTCAAACTCTCAAAGACGGCGTCTCGACGTCTGTCTCGCTCAGCCGCGCTTCTTATTGGCAAGGCCGCGCCGCGGAAGCCATGGGCAACTCCAATGCTCGCACCTATTTTGCTGACGCCACAAATTACCCCAATACCTATTACGGGCAGCTCGCGTCGAGCCGTTCTGGCAGACGTCTATCTCAAATAAATCTGCCGCCCGAAGCGAGCACGCAAGACCTAAAACCAAGCTTTGAAGCTGACCCGCGCATTCGCGCCATGCACCTTTTCGGAGAAATAAGTGAAGAACGTTATTTTTCAACCTTCGCCTTTCACCTAGATGATGTGTTGGAAGATAAACGCCAGCTCACGCTGCTTTCTCAACTTTCCAAAGACTATGGCTATATGCGCCCGTCTGTGCGCGCGGCAAAACAAGCCTCTCGTTTCCAAAGCATGCTCACCGATTCGGGCTATCCAATTGTCGAAGAAATTGAGTCCTTACCTGCAAGTTTTGACAAAGCTTTCGTCTATGCCATCGCCCGCCAAGAAAGCGAATTTGAAGGCAACGTCGTCAGTAGCGCCAAAGCCTACGGCATGATGCAGATGATTAATAGCACCGCCAAAGCGACAGCGCGCAAACATAGAATTCCCTATTCTGTCGGCCGCCTCACCGCTGATAATGATTATAGCGCGAAACTCGGCGCACATCATTTGCACGATCTTTTAAACCGCTTTGACGGCTCTTATATCCTCGCGGCGACATCCTATAATGCAGGCCCGCACCGCTCCAAACAGTGGATTGCCAAATATGGCGACCCGCGTACAGGCGAAATTGACCCCATTGACTGGGTTGAAAGCATCCCCTTCTCTGAGACCCGCAACTACGTCCAGCGCGTTTTAGAGAACATGCAGGTCTACCGCGCCCGCCGTAACGGCAACAGCTATGAGAACCGTATTCACAAGGACCTCACAAAGGGTGCTTTTTAAAACGTTTTCCAAGAGGCTTGGTCACGAGATAGAATAGTCTATGAGTTTGTAGGTGCAGCAAACTTAAAACATCCTTAGAAATAACTCACCCTCTCCCTAGCCCCATAACTAAATCCCGCTCGTCCTTGGGTGAGCCTAAGCATATGTGCGAGGTAATGCTGCTGACTTGGGATAGCGTGCCCAAAACATTGGCGTGGAAGTCTTTATAGGTGGCGAGGTCTACAACTTCGACGCGGAGTAAATATTCGACGGAACCCGTGATATTATGACACTCCCTTACGCTAGGCGTAGCCGCCATGACAGTCTCGAAACTCTGGGCGTGTTTTTTAAGTTGTCCTGATAGGCCCACGGTGACGAAGATAGTTAAAGCCGTTCCCGTGGCCGCTCGGTCAATGACAGCGCGGTAGCCTTTGATAACGCCGCTACGTTCTAAATCTTGAACACGGCGCAAACAGGCCGAAGGCGAAAGCCCGACTCGGGCGGCCAAGTCGATATTACTGATACGGCCATCCCTTTCGAGGGTAGACAATATTCGCGTGTTTATATCATCTATTTCAGTCATTTATTGCAAGCCCATGTATTTAAAGCCTCATAAAGACGCCTAATTGCACAAATGTCCAACTATAATTGCGCTTAAATAAAGGCATAAGGAATATGCTATGGAGGAATATGCTATGGGAACCCTCAAGCTAGAAGACTATGATATGTCAGCCGAGCGCGGCTATCTTTGCCGCTTTGACGCCGAAGATGTGCAGCTTGACGGAGAGCTTGGACAAATCCGTGATATTGCTATGCGCCTACCGCAAATTCTGCCGACGGGACGCGTACGTGACCTCCTCGTTCACAGCCTACCTGATACCGACCTCAAAGACGCGCTTGTCACATGCACAGATGCACAGGCCCGCCGCTTGATGGTGCATTATTCCTTTATGGTGCAATCCTATGTTTGGGGAGAACCCGAAGCGCCGACGACCTTGCCGCGTTGTCTTGCCATGCCGATGGTCGCAATCGCCGATCATTTAGGTCAACAGCCCCTCCTGCCTTACAGTAGCTATGTTTTGGATAATTGGGGACGTTTTGATAAAACAGGCCCAGTTGATCTGAATAATACTTTCATGCTCCAGCACTTCCTCGGCGGGCAAGACGAGGCCTGGTTCGTCCTTGTCCATGTCGCTATCGAAGCGCAGGCAGGCTCCGCCCTCGCCTTAATGAGGCCGATTGTTGCGGCCATTGCCAATGATGATTTGGAAAGTGTGCAAACCCACCTCGAAGATATGGCGGGCATCTGGGCCAAAATAAATGCCATCTTTGACCGTATGCCAGAACGCTGTGACCCATATGTTTATTTCGAACGTGTGCGTCCTTACATTCACGGCTGGCGGGATAACCCGGCCTTGCCGCACGGCGTGATTTATGAAGGCACGCGCTTTGGCAACGAAGCCCAAGCATTTCGTGGTCAGACGGGCTCACAATCTTCTATCGTGCCGGCGATGGATGCCTTACTCGGCATTGGTCATGCGGCGGACCCGCTCAAAGCCTATCTCGATCAGCTCCATATCTACCGCCCCACAGAGCACCGCCGTTTCATTGACGATGTGCGCGCACAAAGCCGCCTTAGAGCCTTTGTTGAAAAAGCGGCTCACAAAGGCCTAGCGGCCGCCTATAACGGAAATGTCCAAGCGATAGCAGACTTCCGTACACGCCACCTTGAATATGCCGCCAGCTATATCAATAAACAGGGCACAAGCGGCGCAGGCAACGACACAGAAGTTGGCACAGGCGGTACACCCTTCATGAAATACCTCAAGAAGCATAGGGATGAAACGAAGGCTAATTTGATTTCGGTTTAGTCAGGCGCCTTAACAGGATGATAGACAACCATGATAGACAACCGGTTGTGACGCTACACTAGGCTAACGCTTTTGCGCTGCAATCAGGATTGTTCATCACGCGGCCTAAGCCTTGGGTTTCATCCAACTCTCTAGCCTATTCTGAAACAATCCCCAACCGCGTGAATAATGCGCGATCTTCTGTTTCTGAGGGGTTATCTGTTGTTAACAGCGTTTCTCCGACGAAGATTGAATTTGCGCCCGCGAGGAAACACAAAGCTTGCGCTTCATCCGTCATCGTCTCGCGGCCCGCAGATAGGCGCACATAAGACTTCGGCATCATAATACGGGCGACGGCAATGATGCGGGCAAAATCTATAGGATGTACGGGTTCACTATCCCCCAAAGGTGTTCCCGGTACGGGGACAAGGGCATTGATAGGCACAGATTCTGGCGCTGGGTTTAGATTAGCTAATGTCAGCAACAGACCAATACGGTCTTCAGCTTGCTCTCCCATACCCACAATACCGCCGCAGCACACTTTCATGCCGCTATCGCGCACAATGTTGAGCGTATGCAGGCGGTCTTCGAAAGTTCGTGTTGAAATCACGCGGTCATAATCCTCAGGCGAGGTATCAATATTATGATTGTAATAATCCAGGCCTGCGTCTGAAAGCCTTTGCGCTTTGGACGGTGATAGCATTCCGAGTGTCATACAGGTTTCAAGTCCCATGTCTTTGACGCGGCTCACCATATCACATAGCGCGTCCATATCACGTTCTTTGGGCTCGCGCCAAGCCGCGCCCATACAAAAGCGCCCTGCTCCGCCCGTTTTAGCTTTATGGGCCGCATCTAGCACAGCATTCATGCCGATGAGCTTTTCAGCTTTTAGCCCCGTATCAAAATGCGCGGACTGATTACAATAGCCACAATCCTCGGCGCAGCCGCCTGTCTTAATCGAAAGTAGCTGAGACATTTGCACGGAATTAGGCGCGTGATGCTCTCGGTGAACGCTTTGCGCTTTTAAAATCACATCCATAAAGGGGAGCGCAAAAAGCGCTTCTACGTCGTCTCGCGACCACGCATCAGAAATCGGGTGCGGGACATAGTTTTCAGGAACAGCGGGATTACTTTTAACGGCTTTAAGGTTTTTATCTAATTTAGTTTTATCGATCAAAACGGTCATATTAGGGGCAGCTCATTTAAATTGTAAAAGCATAGACTATGCCCGCGATTTCATAATGCAATCTGTAACTTACATAGACACATCAACGTGATTAAGCCGCGTGATATTAAGCTAAAAAACCCTTGTAAGCCCCATCGCAGTCTATATAAGCCGCCCATCACGGATGCGGTCTGTGGGTTTCCTATCGGCATGGGGTCGATATAGCCTTCCAGAGCCATCATCATAAACTCTCCTTCAAGAGTTTGGATGCCGCACCCATTAAATGAAGGACTATATATGTCTCTCTATGAGCACGTGGTCATTACACGACCGGACGTTTCATCGACACAAGTCGAAGAATTTGTCCAAAACCTCGCAACAAAAATCGAAAATATGGGCGGCACTGTCGAAGGCGCTGAATATTGGGGTCTACGCAACCTAGCTTACCGTATGAATAAGAACCGTAAGGCTCATTATTCACTACTAAAAGTAAGTGCGCTGCCTGCAACAATCCATGAGATTGAGCGTCAGCACCGTATCAACGAAGATATCCTTCGTTATATGTCTATCCGCGTTGATGAGTTCGCTGAAGATCCATCACCCATCCTCAAGAAACGCGAAGAGCGCAAGCGCCGCGAAAATAGGGATAATTAAGCCATGCAAAAGAATAGAAAAAACGCGATTAAAATCGAGAATTTGCCGTCACGGACATCGTTCCGTCGCCGCCGCAAAGTGTGTCCATTCTCAGGCGATAATGGCCTGACTATCGATTACAAAGATCCAAAGATGCTCCAGCGTTACATGTCTGAAAAAGGCAAAATCGCACCATCACGTATCACAGCTGTTTCCCACAAGAAGCAACGTGAATTAGCTCGCGCCATCAAACGCGCTCGTTTTCTTGGGCTTCTGCCCTATGAAGTGAAATAGGGGAATATCATGGAAATTATACTCCTAGAACGTATCGAAAAACTTGGCGCTATGGGCGATGTTGTTAACGTCAAACCTGGTTTTGCGCGTAACTTCCTGCTTCCGCAAGAAAAAGCTCTACGCGCAACTAAAGCTAACCTTGCGCGTTTCGAAGCTGAGCGTGAATATCTTGAGCAACGTAATGCAGAAAACCGCGAAGTCGCTGTTGATGCTGGTAAATCAGTTGACGGCACAAATGTTATCATCATCCGTAAGGCTGGTGATACAGGTTACCTTTATGGCTCAGTATCTGCACGTGATATCGCTGAAGATCTTGCGCCTAAAGGTGTGAAGCGCAACATGGTTGTTCTTGAACAGCCTATTAAAACTTTGGGCCTTCATACGGTTAAAGTGCGTCTTCATCCTGAAGTTACTGTTGAAGTCACAGTCAACGTAGCCCGGACAACGGACGAAGCTGAACGTCAAGCCAAAGGCGAAGATGTTATCGCAGCTCAAATTGCTGAAGAGCAGGCTGATATGAAAGAAGCCAATCAAGAGCGTGCTGAAAATGCCGTTAGCATGTTTGAAGGCGACGGCCCTGACGAGTTCAGGGCGCCAAGAGAGGGCGGCGATGAAGCGCCTGCAGCTGAAGCGGCGCCTGCGCCAGCAGCTGACGCCTAGTCTCGCCAAGATAATATTTTAAAAGCCTCGCTTTAAGCGGGGTTTTTTTATGGCTAGAGGGTCGCTAGGCAATGAATAATTCATAACAAGAATTAGATGTTTTTTTACCTTACCTCTTAGCCTTATTATAATTTGGATAGGCTAAATTTCACCTCAGGAATGTGGGTCCCTAGAATACATTAGTGCAATGCTGCACGAAATGAAATTCTTGTGCAGGTGGATTCAGATGACAATTAAAACGAAATTTTCGAAATTTATCCCAAATTCATCGGGAAACATAACTATACTGTCTGCTATAGCGTTACCTGTATTACTCCTCATAGTCGGATCTGCGGTTTCATTATCTGATGCTAATAACAAAAAATCAAAACTTCAAAGTCACGCAGACATTATGAGCCTTACAATGGCTAAGCAAAAACTAGAATTAACAGGCGTTAATGCACGCGCTTATTTTCATGAATATATGTCTAGTGAAATGTCTTCAAACGATGACTGTACATTCAAAATGAAGAAAAGAAAGAAACGAGGATTCGCTGAAGCAACAGTAAGGTGCTCTGGAGAAACTCCATCATTTTTAGGTGGATTTTTAGATCAGAAAACGCTCCCATATTCCGTCACCTCTACAGCGGTAATGCAAACAGACGATAATATTTATGAAGTTGCATTCGTTTTTGACATTTCAGATTCAATGGAAGGTCAAGAAATAGAAGAACTGAAAGCATCATTAAACACTATAAGTGAATCTTCGTTATTTGATTCTGAAGCATCACGCGTTAGCTTTATTCCTTTTGCAAATACAGTGCGCCTTAGTACTAAACTTGAAAATTTTGTGACACCAGGCGTAGGTTATGACGATGCGGGCGGAGTCTATAATGGCTGTTTTGACCGCGACGCGACAGACCCTAATATTGATTTAAGGTCAAATCCAAGTTTTTCACTTGTTGTAAATGCTTTAAGTTCTGGCCGGGGCGTTTGCCCAGATGAAAGCATGACCGCTGTCTTTCATGAAAAAGTAACAGAATGGGCCATCAAAGATCTTGTCAGTAATATAGAAACCTCTTTCGGAACTGGTTTGTCAGATGCATTGGTTTGGGGGTTTAGAAGTTTAGACCCAGGTCTTCGCGGTATTCTGAGTACAAATTCAGCATACCCACTTTCAGTAGGTACATCTTCAAAACATATTATAATGATGACAGATGGCCGTCCTTATGACCGACCGTGGAGTGGGCCAGGCGGCGGTGCCGTTACGCAACAATTATCATTGGATAGATTCGAAGA
>JALZWM010000145.1 GCA_023300105.1 Hellea sp. | reverse complement strand
CGGTCAAAAGCAAAGTTGCAGCTCATGTTGCCACAGCAACAGGCGCCGCATCTGCTGAGGATATTCAGCAAGCGACGAAAGATAGCTTGCGCGCGCTTATGCTCATTAGGGCGTATCGGATACGCGGGCATATGATTGCCGATTTGGACCCATTATATCTACAAAAGAATGAAACTCATCCAGAATTAGACCCTGCATCTTACGGGTTCACGGCCGATGATATGGACCGCGATATATTTATTGACGGCGTTCTTGGACTACAAACGGCATCGCTTAATCAAATTATGGAAATCCTTCGCCGAACATATTGTTCGACATTTGGTATCCAGTTCATGCACGTCTCGGACCCAGAAGAGAAAAGCTGGCTTCAGCAACGCATCGAAGGACCAGACAAGGAGATTAGTTTCTCCAAAGAAGGCCGGCGTGCCATTTTACAAAAATTGATTGAGGGCGAAGCTTTCGAACAGCTTATCCATAAGCGTTATCCCGGCACGAAACGTTTCGGTATTGACGGCGCCGAAAGCCTGCTTCCTGCGCTAGAGCAAATTATTAAACGCGGTGGGCAACTTGGCCTCAAAGACATTAATTTTGGTATGCCGCATCGCGGACGCCTTAACGTTATGGCCTCTGTTATGCAGAAGCCATATTCTGCGATATTCTATGAATTTTTAGGCGGTGTTGCGGCGGGCTCAGAGGCGCATGGCTCTGGCGATGTTAAATATCATTTAGGCGTGTCCGATGACCGCGAATTTGACGGCAATAATGTACATTTATCTTTAGCGCCAAACCCTTCACATCTCGAAGTTGTTGCGCCCGTTGTCATGGGTAAAGCTCGCGCGAAACAACAAATGGCATCAGGGACATATCAATCGCATAACCCTGAAGAAGTCATGGCTGTTATCCTTCATGGTGATAGTGCCTTTGCAGGCCAAGGCATTGTCATGGAATGCTTCCAGATGAGTCAATTGGTAGGCTACCGCACAGGCGGAACATTGCATGTTATCGTTAATAACCAGATTGGTTTCACGACGACGCCAGATGAGTATAGATCAGGTCAATATTGTTCTGATGTGGCCTTTATGGTCGAAGCTCCTGTTTTCCACGTGAACGGTGATGACCCCGAAGCGGTTGTCTTTGCAGCCCGCGTTGCAACTGAATACCGCCAGAAATTTGGTAAGGATGTTGTCCTCGATATTATTTGCTATCGCCGCTACGGTCATAATGAAGGCGATGACCCTTCATTCACCCAGCCTCTTATGTATCAAGCGATTGGCGGCAAGAAGACAACACGCGAAATTTACGCTGAGCGTCTCATCGCGCAGGGGGATTTAACGGCGGCCGAGCATGAAAAAGACGTTGAAGCGTTTTACGCTATATTGGACGCTGAGTTTGATAAGGCAAAGTCCTATGAGAGCAAAGAACCAGATTGGCTTCAAGGCGTTTGGCAGGGCCTCTCCCAGCCGGGTGAAAAAGACGGTAAGCGCCAAGGCGATACTTCCGTTGAGGTTGAACGCTTAAAATCAATTGGCGAAAAAATTACAACAATTCCGAACTCCGTAAATATTCATCGGACGTTAAAACGAATTATTAAAGCCCGCGCTGAAAAAGTGGCGTCGGGCGAAAATATCGATTGGGGCCTCGCGGAACATCTCGCATTTGGGACGTTGATCACAGAAGGCCATCCTGTGCGCCTCTCTGGTCAAGACTCAGAACGGGGTACATTTGCGCATCGTCAGTCTAATTTTGTCGACCAAGTTGATGAGCATAAATACACGCCTTTGAATAACCTCTCTGCGGATCAAGAATATTATCAGGTCCTCAACTCGCATCTCTCGGAAGAAGCGGTTCTTGGCTTTGAATATGGCTTTTCTGCTGCATCGCCTAAGGGGTTGACGATTTGGGAAGCACAATTTGGTGATTTCGCCAATGGTGCTCAGGTCATGGTTGACCAATTTATTTCAAGTGCAGAACAAAAATGGCTCCGTATGTCAGGCTTGGTTATGCTCTTGCCGCATGGTTATGAAGGGCAGGGGCCAGAGCATAGTTCTGCGCGCCTCGAACGTTATCTGCAAATGTGCGCCGAAGATAATATGCAGGTGACGAATATCACAACGCCCGCTAATTACTTCCATGCGTTACGCCGTCAGGTTAAACGTAGCTTCCGCAAGCCGTTAATTAATATGAGCCCAAAGAGTCTCTTGCGTCATAAACTTTGTGTGTCGACATTTGCCGAAATGGCAAAAGGGTCAGAATTTCATAGATTACTTTGGGATGATGCTGAATATCGTCCAGAGGTTAGCGAGATTAAACTCGTTGCGGATAAAGAGATTAAACGTGTCCTTATTTGTTCTGGTAAGGTCTATTATGACCTTTTCGAAGCTCGCGAAAAACTTGGCCGTAACGATGTCTATCTTCTGCGTGTCGAACAGCTATACCCTTATCCTGACAGCTCTGTGCAAGTTGAACTTAAACGGTTTAAAAATGCCGAAATGGTTTGGTGTCAGGAAGAACCAAAAAATATGGGAGCTTGGGCCTTTATTAATCCTTATCTGGAAGAAAGCCTCATTGCGATTAAAGCTAAACATACACGTCCTGTCTATGTTGGCCGTCCTGCGGCGGCCTCGACGGCGACAGGAATTGCGGCTAAGCATAAAAAAGAAGTACAGGCTATTCTCACTGATGCCTTCGCTAAATTATAGTTGAACCAAAAGAAAACGATATGACTGAAATTAAGATCCCAAATGTCGGCGAGTCCGTCTCTGAAGTGACAATCGCTCAATGGTTCAAAAAAGTCGGCGAGTCCGTTAAAAAAGATGAGCCTCTTGTTGAGCTAGAGACTGATAAAGCAGCGCAAGAACTTGTTTCACCAGAAGATGGTGTTTTAGAAGAAATTCTTGTTGCCGAGGGTGATGTTGCAACGATTGGTCAGTTGATTGCAAAACTTGGTAGTGGTGCTGGCAAATCAGCGTCTAAAACTAAGGCGTCTAAAACTAAGGCTGCTAAACCTGCTGCGCCCGCAAAAACTTCGAGTGACGTAAGTGCCATGAATATTGACGTGCCGAATGTTGGTGAATCTGTCTCTGAAGTAACTGTTGCGTCTTGGATGAAACAACCTGGCGATACTGTCAAAAAAGATGAAGCTATTGTTGAGCTTGAAACTGATAAAGCGGCACAAGAGTTAGTGGCCCCGCAAGCGGGTGTTATGGGTGAGCACCTTATCGCTGAAGGCGAAGTAGCGCTTGTGGGTCAAACAATTTGTACGCTCCTTGCTGGCGCATCTGGCGGAGCTGCTTCTACGCAAGCTACTGCGCCTGCCGCCTCAGCGCCAAAAGTAGCTTCAGGTAAATCTCCAATGCCAAGTGCAGATCGCGCGATTAAAGAAAACAATCTTGATGCTTCTGCTATCGTAGGTTCAGGTAAAGACGGACGTATTACCAAAGGTGACGCGCTCGCTGCGAAAGCTAACCCTGCTGCATCCATAAGCACGCCAGCTGTTAAGTCTGCTGCGCCATCAGCGCCGCGTGAACTTGGGCCGCGTGAAGAACGTGTACGTATGTCACGTATTCGCCAAACAATTGCGCGTCGTCTCAAGGAAGCCCAAAATACAGCGGCTATGCTGACGACATATAATGAAGTCGACATGACAAACATCATGGAGATGCGTAAACAATATAAAGAGGTGTTCATCAAGAAACATGGCGTAAAGCTTGGTTTCATGAGCTTTTTTGTGAAAGCCTGTGTGCAGGCCTTGAAAGACGTCCCTGCGGTTAATGCCGAAATTGACGGAACTGATATCATTTATAAGAATTACTATGACCTCAGCATTGCTGTTGGAACGCCAAAGGGACTTGTTGTGCCTGTGCTGCGCGATTGTGATGAGCTGTCTCTTGGCGGTATTGAGAAAAATATCGGGGCGCTGGGCGCAAAAGCTCGCGAGGGTCAATTGTCCATGGATGATATGATGGGCGGAACCTTTACGATTTCAAATGGCGGTGTTTACGGCTCACTCATGAGTTCGCCTATCTTGAACCCGCCTCAAGTCGGTATCTTAGGTATGCACAAAATCGAAAAGCGGGCTGTCGTCATTGACGATAAAATCGTTATTCGTCCGATGATGTATTTGGCGCTGTCTTATGATCACCGTATTGTCGATGGCAAAGAAGCTGTGACGTTCTTGGTGCGCGTTAAAGAATGTCTTGAAGACCCTGAGCGTCTCTTACTCGATCTCTAAACACGAACTTAGCCCTACTGGACAAACTCTATTTTTTTAGACTATCCTTCCAAGATAATCTCTGGGGAGGGAACAATGGTCGAGTATATAGGACGGGCTAAGGCCCAGTGGTGGTTTTGGACTATAGCGGCCATCTATCTTATTTGGGGTTTAATCGGCGGCGGTATGTATCTGGCGGAACATATGATGTCTGATGCAGCTTATGGTGATGCCTTTGGCGTTGACATGCTTGGCGTGAGGCACTTTATGCCATTATGGGCTACGTCTGGATATGCGGTAGGTGTTTGGGGCGGTCTGTTTGGTGTTATTCTGTTGTTGCTTCGAAAGCCCCTGTGTTTACCGTTTTTCTATGCTTCGTTTATTGGAGCTATAATCGGGTTTATTCCCATGATCTTTGATGATCGTTTCAAAGCCGTCATGAGTTTAGGGGATTATGGCTTTATGGCTTTCATCTGGATCGAATGCATTTTCATCATTTGGTTTGCGCGTTTTATGATGTCGAGAGGCATTCTACGTTAAGGGTAATGCCTAAGCCCTGTTGACCTGAAAACCTGCCGCGCGTAAGTGAGGTTTATATCAAAGTTACGCGGAGTTTTTCATGTCAGATCAATATGATGTCATCGTTATTGGCGGTGGTCCCGGCGGCTATAATTGCGCCATTCGTAGTGGACAGCTTGGCCTTAAAGTTGCCTGCATCGAAAGCCGTAAAACATTAGGCGGAACATGTCTAAACGTTGGTTGTATTCCATCCAAAGCGCTTTTGCATTCAACTGAAATGCTTGAGACTGCTAATAAAGATTTCGCAGGCATGGGCCTAACAGGTGAGGTCGGGTTTGACCTCCCGAAAATGATGGCGGCAAAAGAAAAAACGGTTTCTGGTTTAACCTCTGGTATTGAATTTCTATTCAAGAAAAACAAAGTTGAACATATCAACGGCTTGGGCACCATCATTGATGCCAATACTGTTGAAGTGGACGGCAAGAAACTTAGTACTAAAAACATCGTTATTGCGACTGGGTCAGAAGTTGCAACGCTTCCTGGTCTTGAAATTGACGAGAAGAAAATTGTCTCATCCACGGGCGCGCTTGAGCTTAAATCAGTTCCTGCAAAACTCTTGGTTATTGGCGGTGGCGTCATTGGGCTTGAGCTTGGTTCCGTTTGGCGTAGACTTGGCGCAGAAGTCACGGTTGTTGAATATCTAGATCATATAATGCCCGGCATGGACGGGGAAGTTCAGAAGCAAGCTTTGAGAATTTTCAAAAAACAGAAAATGAAATTTGAGCTTGGCCGTAAGGTTATGGCTGTCGAAAAGTCAGGCAAAGGTCTGAAAGTCAAAACCGAAGCAAGCGCTGGCGGTAAAGAAAAAGACATAGACGCAGATGTTGTGTTGGTTTGTATTGGCCGCCGTCCTTTCACCGCGAACCTTGGTCTTGAAAATGTAGGCGTTGCGACTGACAAACGTGGTTTTGTCGAAACGCGTCATTTCACAACGAATGTTGCAGGGATATATGCTGTTGGTGATTGTACGCATGGCCCGATGTTGGCGCATAAAGCCGAAGATGAAGGGGTTGCCGTTGCTGAAATCATTGCGGGGAAAGCAGGGCATGTCAATTATGATGTCATTCCGGGGGTTGTTTACACAGCACCAGAAATTGCAAGCGTGGGTAAGACAGAAGAAGACTTAAAAGAAGCGGGTATCCCTTATAAAAAAGGCAAGTTTGCTTTCGCAGCAAATTCAAGAGCCCGCGCGAACCATCAAACAGATGGCTTCGTTAAAATCCTCGCGCATGAAGAGACTGACGAGATTCTCGGTGCGCATATGATTGGCGCTCATGTTGGTGATCTGATTGCTGAAGTTGCCTTGGCGATGGAGTTTAAAGCTGCGTCAGAAGATATTGCTCGGACATGTCATGCACATCCAACAATCACAGAAGCCGTACGCCAAGCCGCTATGGATGTCGAAGGCTGGACGATGCAGTCTTAAGGGCTGCATCTAAACCTTTTTCTAAAAATCTAAGCCCGTAGGTGTATCCCACTTGCGTCTTGCGCAAGCGGCAATAACCGTATTGCGAAGCAGGCAAGCTATGGTCATCGGGCCAACGCCGCCGGGGACTGGGGTGAGTGAACCCGCGACGCTACGAACAGATTTATAATCCGCATCTCCGACTAACCGCGTCTTACCTGGGTTTTTAATACTTGGCACGCGGTTTATGCCCACATCAATGACGCAAGCTCCGGGTTTGATCCAGTCTGCTTTGACCATTTGCGGGCGGCCAACGGCTGGCACCAGAATGTCTGCGCCGCGGCAAACTTCCTCAATGTTTTTTGTCCGTGAATGCACGATTGTGACAGTGCAGTTTTGTTCAAGGAATAAGAGGGCGGCAGGTTTGCCAACCAAAATCGACCGTCCAAGAACAACGCAATGTTTTCCTGTTAGGTCGCCGAGTTGATCTTTAGCCAGCATAACACAGCCTGTTGGCGTACAAGGACGTAACCCTGGTTTACCTAGAGATAAGCGCCCGGCGGAAGCTTCGGTCAGGCCATCGACATCCTTGTCAGGGTGAATTTCTTCGATAACGCGGTCTGAATTTAAGCCTTTTGGGAGCGGGAGCTGAACCAATATGCCGTCAACTTCTGGGTCAGCATTTAAGGCGCGCACTATGGCGACGACTTCGTCTTCGGAGGTGTTTGCGGGGAGTTTATGCTCAACAGAGCGCATGCCACATTCTTTTGTAAACTTAACTTTACTGCCGACGTAAACTTGGCTTGCGGGGTCTTCTCCGACTAAAACGACAGCTAAGCTTGGCTGTCCAGGGAGTGTGCTTACGGCTGTTTTTACGCGGTCTCTAAGGCCTTCAGCATAGGCCCGGCCATCAATTTTTATCGCACTCATCACAGTTTCCTTTAAACACAGCAGACTCACAGCCTGAATTACAAAGTTAAAGACCTCATATCAAAAATTAGCTTGTTGTTAAGTAACTTAGCTATTAGATTCCATGATAGTTACCGTATTTAAATTTGTAAAATAAATGAATTTAGCGTTAAGTGAAATTAACCAATGAAGTTGCAAAGTCATTCTATAACCGTGATGATTACTTTAAAGAATGAGGACTATAAATCATGGCGGTAACTGCCACAAAAAGTAATGTTAAATGGCCTGTAAAACTTGTGTTTTTACTGCTCTTGGCTGTGCTTGCTTATTTTATCGCGAAAATCGTTATTACACTAACGAATCCTGAAAGCCTTTGGGTGAGTGATAACCTTACAACATCCGCCCCGGTTGCACCTGTTGTAAAAGCGGCTAATTTTTCTTTCACTACGGATCCTTTTAAAACCTCAAATTCGGAGCCCGTTACTAAATCTGTTGTCTTGAATGAGGATGTCCCTGAGACAACTTTGAATTTGAAAATGACAGGCCGTATTGCTGGAGATAATGGAAGCGCAATTTTGCGAACTTCAGATAAGAAAGAAGCTGTTTACCGTATAGATGAGGAGGTAATCTCTGATGTTATTCTGAAAGCGGTCAATAAAGATTTTGTTGTCTTGTCAGTAAACGGACAATTACAGAGGCTAACATTTGAACGTGACAAGGATATTGGCCTTTCGAGAACAAAAACAGCCCCTCAACAAAAAAAAACTTCACCTGATTCTGTGCTAAGCGGTGACGTGATGTCGCTTTTAAAAAGTGTGAACTTGCGCAGGTCATTGAAGAACGGAAAGTTACAAGGGTATAAAGTGAAATCAAATAGCCCTGGTCTTGATGTGAAAAAATTTGGTTTCGAACGCGGAGATATTGTCACCGCATTTGACGGTAAAGATATAACGCAAGGAAATGTCGACCTTTTGAAATTATTCCAAGAGGCATCTCAAAAAAAACAAGTTGATCTAACAGTATTGCGCAATGGTCAAACGCAAACAATTCAGTTAGGAACTAAGTAATGAGTCTGAAGCGTAAAATTTTAAGTTCCATTGCAGTAACAGCCCTAGCTTGTGGCGCGTTGACAATGCCTAGCTTCGCTGCGGGCGATCATCTGATTACGATGCAGCAGGCGGACATACGTGCTTTTATTAATAATGTGTCTATTGTTACGGGAAAGACATTTATTGTCGACCCGCGCGTACAGGGTAAAGTTACGATTTCCTCAGAACAATCTCTTAGCCCCGTTGAAGTTTTTGAAGTTTTCAAAGACGTGATGCGTGTTCACGGTTATACATTAGTGCGCACGGCTACGGGTGAGTACAGAATTACACTTATTCAAGGCGCGGCCCAAGATGCTCCATTTACGGTAGGTGACGGGGTCAATGGTCGGTTTGCCACGACCGTTATAAAACTGTCCCAAACTGATGCCTCTGAAGCGGCGCGGTTGATAAAACCTGTTATGCACAGCCAAGGTCAATTGACGGCTAACCCGGGCGGGAACGTCTTGGTGATTACAGATTTTCCTGAAAATTTACGTAAAGCGCGTGAAATTATTGCTGCAATGGATACGAGTGATACTCGAGTTGAAACATTCCGGTTGAATAGTCTATCTGCGATTGACGCAGAAGAGGCCCTAAAGTCTCTCGCAGGGGCAAAACCTAAATATAGAGTTGTTGCCATTCCTGGAACCAATAGCCTTATTGTTCAAGGTCGAGCTTTGGATATAGAAAAGTTACGCCCTATTATATCGAGTATGGATGTTGGAAGTGTTTCACCGCGCGGCGCTGTCAGTGTTGTGCCGCTGCGCTTTGCGAATGGCGAGAATATTATTGAGCTGCTGACAACCTTGCTTCCTGCCTATCAGATTGACGGACAAGCCGCACCGACTGTCGCCTATGAACAGGGTAGTAATACTTTAGTCATCAGCGCATCTGGTGATACGCAAGAAGCGCTAGAGCAAATTATTCGCCGTCTTGATGTTCGCAGACCTCAGGTTTTGGTTGAAGCTATTATTGTCGAAATTTCAGATACAGCTGCAAAGGAGCTCGGCGTTGAGTTTGCAATCGCGGGTTTGAACGGAAATGCTGTGCCTTTGTTATCTTCTAACTTTTCCCGCGCCGCGCCTAATATTTTGGGACTAGCGGGTGTGATTGCAGGTGGGCAAGATGGATTTGACGCGACGGAACAAGCTGCCGCTATTAGTTCTATTGTTGGACTTGATGGGGGAATAGCAGGCATTGGCGGTATATCAGGAGATACGCTTTACAGTGCTGTCGTGAATGCTCTTGAAACCGACGAAGATACAAATATTTTGTCTATGCCATTTGTAACAACTCTGGATAATGTCCCCGCTACATTCTTGGTTGGTCAAGAAATTCCGATTACAACGGGTGAGAGCTTACTGGGTGCGGGCGCGGGTAACATAAACCCCTTCAGAACATTTGAACGCCAAGAGGTTGGAATACAACTCGATGTTCTTCCGCAAATTAGTGAAGGCGATGTTGTTCGCCTTGAAATTAATCAGGAAGTTTCGTCTATTTCTGGGGCTTTGACGTCTATCTCTGGTGATTTTGTGACAAATAAGCGCTCAATTCAGACAACGGTTTTAGCCAATGATAAAGAAATAATTGTTCTAGGAGGCTTACTTCAAGATGATGAAGAAATAAGTCTGTCTAAAGTCCCTCTCTTAGGGGATATTCCAGTTCTGGGCAAAGCGTTCCAATCCAAAGGTACGTCCCGCAGAAAAACAAATTTGATGGTATTCCTACGCCCTACAATTATTCGAAATGCGTCTGATGCACGGCCTCTTACGGAACGAAGCCTTAATCGGATGCGTTTTGAAGACAGACAACAATCTGGCCGCGGCGTTTCTAAAATTGATTCTTTTTTGAATGAGACGGGTTCACAACAAATAAATGGAAACCTTATATCTTCAAACGCTTACGTCGCGCCAATGGCCTATAACCAGTCGGGTGATGCCGCTAAGGTGATTCAATCTTTGCCAGAACCAACTCAAAGTTTGGAACAAGCTCAAAGTTATGTCGCTACCGAGAAAGTTTATGTAAGCCCAGCTGTAAATCAGGGGATTGATCAAGCTGATATTAATCTTCAATCGCGCAGTATTACCTATCAAGGGCCGGTTAGCCAAACAATTCAAAATGATTTTGAGAGTAATATTTCAACATATCAAGAATTACCGTCTCAAATAATTAATCCAACGGAGAGAGTAGACATTGCCTCTTTTGAGGAGACGAATAAAGCCGCTGATATAGCTCCGTCTGCGAGTTTTCAGCTCGCTAATTATTATCCTGCGAGTGAAACACCCCCGTCTTTTACAAAGCCCCTATATACTGAAAAATATACCGATAACGTAATTTCAGAAAATATCGATAATATGCACGTCGTTATAAAGGGGGATACGGTTTATTCATTAGCGCGTAAGGCTTGCGTGAGTGTGAATGATTTGAAGGCTTTAAATGGTTTAGATTCTGACTTTAACATTGTCGTTGGCGAAAGTCTCAACGTACCTAATGGTCAGTGTTAAACTGAACTTTGATTCATTTGTTTCAATAGGTGCCAGCCAATCATAGGTGCGTTAGAATCGTAAATCCATGAGAAGCTAAGAATGAAAAAAATACCTCTTGTTTTAATTTTTGTATGTGGAGCTAGTTTTGGCCTTATAAGGCAATTGCCTTTGGCTTGGGCCGCCCCGCATATCATGCCCAACGGTCTTGGAACAAATATTCAATACTCGGGAACGGTATGGAACGGTAAAATTTCTGGACTGGACTTTATTGGAGCCGCCCAATTCAAACTTAATCCGAAGTCAGTTATTACAGACGGTCTACCTTTGTCATTTCAAACCTCTTCTGGGGCGATGCAAATATCCGGTAAAGCGTCTCGAAATCAAATTCTAGGACTTAACTTTACAGGACAATTAGCAAAATTACCGACAACTGATGGACGTCTTAAAGAACTTGCCGGCGATGTTAATATTCAAATAGAGAACATGAAATTTGACAAGAATTGTGTGTCGGCTAACGGACAGGCCAACACAAATTTTCTATCGCTAAATAAAGCGAGGTGGCAATGGCAAGGCCCCGTTATATCAGGACCTCTCAGTTGTGAGAACGGTGATCTCTTTGCGAGGCTTTCTGGAACAGAAAATGGGCAAACAATAAAGGCTGATTTGCGGATTGCTCCAAATGGCGCTTATCGCGCTGATATATCCGTGCGTACCACACAGCCCGAAGCTGGCCTTGTTTTACCGCTTTATGGCTTTGAAAAAAAGAACAGTGAATTCAAGCTGACAGAGCAAGGTAAATGGCGCTAAGAGGTATTATGCACCTTTGCTTGAAAATTATTACAGCCTCTTTTATCGGCTTTCTTGCGGGCTGTGCGACCGTAGATACAGCGAGTGTGCCTCAAACAGAACGTATAGGGCTAGCGCCGCGCACACTAGCCTCTGGTGATTGTGGCCTGTTTGTTTGGAAGGCAGATCAGGCAAAGACGTTTATTTTGTATGTCGACCAAAAAAAGGCTGTGTTTTACCAAAATGGTCAGGAGACCATCATTACCCCAGCAGACAAAACGGATATTCGTACAGAGCGGTTATTCACGGATAAAAATGGTCAGAAAATGTCTCTGTCATTACGCGAGGCGCAAACGTTCCAAGAGAGCACACGGTATAAGTCAGGAAGTATTACAAACCTAGATGCGAATGGTTGGGAAACTGTGATACCTGTTGTCGGGCTTTATAGTTGTCAGACTTAGGTTTGAACAATTAGCTGATGGCGACATAGGCGCTAGCTGTCCAAACCATAAAAATTCCAAAAGCGAGGCAAGGACCAAATGGAATACGCCCCATATCTTTGTATTTAGGCAAGAGGGCTAACAGTAGCCCGGCGCCACTACCGATCAAGACAATCAACGGCAATCCGCTCCAGCCGCACCACGCGCCGCCTGCAGCTAAGAGCTTAGCATCACCGCGGCCCAAACCGTCTTTCCCGCGCAAGGCCTTGAAGGCGTGTTCGATTGAAACAAATGAGACATAGCCTATGAACGCGCCTATGAGACTCGCGCGAATGTCCGCAACTAAATAAGCTTGCAAAATACCAAGACCTATGAGGGGAAGAGTAAGCTTATCAGGGAGGCGAAAGGTTTTAATGTCGGTCCATGCTAGACAGATAAGGGTCGTCGATAAGACGCCACCAAATAAAAGATATGTTTCAAATGCATTCACAGATAAACTTAAGCCTTTCCTCTTCTCATTCGCAAGACTTCCCGTCATAAGAAGCTTAAGTTTTTCAAACCAGATATTATAGGAGCGGGTGATGGACAGTGCCAAAATCACAACACCGCCCAAAACTAAAGCTGAAACTGGGGTTGAACTCGAAACCGATGACAACTTGATTGTTAAAAAACTCCTAGATACGCCCAACTTATCAGATTTGCTCAAGTTACATCCTGCCGATTTCTCTGATCAATTTGAACAATTAACCACGGAGCAACGTGAAAGTTTAATTGAAGACATGCCTGAATTGATTTCAGGTGACGTTCTCGTTGAACTGGAAGATGAAATCGTTGAAGACATTCTTCCACTATTGCCATCGAACCAAATCGTGGAAGCGATTACCGATATTGATAATGATGATGCTACTCAGATTTTTGAAGAGATGGAAGCGGGACAGCGTGTTCAAGTTCTGCAAGCTTTGGAACCTGATGACCGCGCGGCGCTTGAGGCCTCACTAAGATTTGATAATGAGACGATTGGCCGTCTCATGCAGCGTGAATTTGTGGCCGCACCTTCTTTTTGGAGCGTAGGCGATACAATTGATCATATGCGCGACACGGGGGAGAATTTACCTGAGCTATTTTTTAACATCTATATCGTGGATGCTGGGTTTAAACCCATTGGCTATGTGCCTGTTTCACAGCTTATTAGGCAACAAAGAGAGGTTAAACTTTCTGATATTTCGGGTGAAAAATTGGTCTCCATTCCTCAAAACATGGATCAGGAAGAAGCCGCTTATTTGTTTGAGAAATATAACCTTATTTCAGCCCCTGTTATTGATGACGCAGGCCGGTTAGTGGGGATGATGACGGTGGATGATATTATCGAAATTATCCAAGACGAAAACAAAGAAGATATGCTAGCCATGGCTGGCGTCTCCGAAGCGGGATTGACGGATACAGCTTTGACAACAGTAAAAGCGCGCGCGCCTTGGCTCTTTGTAAATTTGCTGACAGCCATCTTAGCGTCGCTTGTCATCGCGCAATTTGATTTCGCTATTTCCCAGATTGTCTCTTTAGCGGTGCTTATGCCTATCGTAGCCTCTATGGGAGGCAATGCGGGCACACAAGCCTTAGCGGTGGCCGTTAGAAATTTGACTGAGCGTGATCTTACAAACCAAACAGCTTGGCGAGCTATTCGCCGCGAGGGGGTTGCTGCGCTTATTATAGGCCTGATATTCGCACTAACCTTAGCGGCTATCACTTATGTGTGGTTTAAGGATCCAAAGCTAGCATTGGTCGCATTTATCGCGATGCTCATAAATCATATCTTTGCGGGCTTTGCAGGTATTTTAGTACCCTTGAGCTTAAAGCGTTTTGGAGCGGACCCTGCAGTTGCGTCTTCGGTCTTCGTGACAACAGTTACGGATATTATTGGTTTCTTTGCGTTCCTTGGATTCTCGGCGCTGATATTACTCTAACTGAATAATTGATTGTGTTTTGTCCAAAAAAAAAGGGAGCTCAAGAGCTCCCGAAGGTATTAGGTGAATGGTGTGTCTTCTAGAGAAGACTTAATCTGTATTAACGAACAAGGTTAATTAAAGGTTAATATTAAAATTTAATTTGAGGTTTGATTCAGTTTTGCTGATAAAAGCCAAAAAAAGGAGTAAATCATGCGCGAACACACGACCTTTGCTGAATTTTGGCCTTATTACCTTCAAGAGCATCGCCTGCCAGCGACGCGGGCTTGGCATTATGTTGGGACAAGTCTGGCGATATTAACCCTGTTGACTGTGATTATCTCTCAAAAGTGGATGTTCCTCCCGCTTACTTTTCTCTGCGGGTACGTTTTTGCATGGGGCAGCCACGGCATGATTGAGCGCAATAAGCCCGCGACATTTACTTATCCGCTCTGGTCTCTCGCGGCTGATTTTAAAATGCTTTATTGTTTTCTGACAGGAAAAATTGGTGCCGAACTTTTGCGAGCAGGTGTCAATTCTGGCGTGAATCGACCCTAATGCGTTACTCTTTAACGCTCAATTATCTCACGCACGCGTAGTTTTAATTGGATTAACTCTTCAGCAAAGAAATCGTGGCGCTTTATCCAGCCATTATTACGCCAGCTGGGGTGAGGGATTGGCATGATGTTTGGTCCGTAATCTCGCCAATGGCGTACGGTTTCGGTAAGGTTCCTTTTCGCACGCTCTTCTAACACATGTTTGACGGCGTACATACCGACTAAGAGCGTGAGTTCAACGTTGGGGAGGGCCGCCGTAAGCCTAGCTTGCCAGAGCGGGGCGCACTCTGTGCGGGGCGGGAGGTCGCCGCCTTTAGAATCTTGCCCTGGAAAACAAAATCCCATGGGTGTCACGGCAATTAGGTTTTCATTATAGAATTCGGTTTCAGTGACTCCGAGCCAATCGCGCAGTCTTACGCCCGACGGATCTGTAAAGGGGCGGCCGCTAGCATGGGCTAAAGTTCCAGGGGCTTGCCCGATAATACGGATGCGGGCCTTCGTATGTCCGCTTAGAACTGGGTTTGGGGTAACAGGCAAGGGGGTGTCTGAGCGCGTGCAGACTGTACAATTTTTAATCTCGATTTTCAATTTTTCAATCATGAATGATTTTCAAGCCGTGTTTTAAAATAGGTGATAACTGTATGAAGCGTTATCTTAGTAACTCTCTATCAACTATGTTTGCTCCATAGAAGCCTATATTTAAACGGCAGGATTCGTGAGACTGATTGTACTGACAGCCCTAATATGGATTGGGACGGCCTTAACAGCCTTTGCTCAGACCTTGACGTCTGTTTCCTATTCGGGGCCTGATGTTGTTCTGACCTTATCAAAACCAACTAAAGCCAAAGTGTTTGCCATTGGCGAAGGTAAACCGCGTGTGGTGATTGATATTCCAACGGGACGTGTTAATCTGAATGGAAAGTCGCTTAAAAATGGGCCGATAACTCTTGAAGGGCAAGGCGGCGTTAAACGTGTGCGGTTGGCGGCACGCGATAAGGGCGTTAGAGTTGTCTTGGATTTACAAGATAAAGTGAACTTTAAAAAATATAATGCCTCTGGCAACATTGTAACTATAAGCCTGAATAAAGGCGTTACAGCGCCGAAAATCACGACGGAAATCACGACGTCTACAGTATCTAGTCCTCGTTATTTTAAAAATAGCGTGCCTTACCCGCGGCTACGGCCAGGCCAGGAAGTTATCAAACCGCGCCGTAAGCCTGTAATCGTTATTGATCCCGGTCATGGAGGATATGATCCTGGCGCTATTGGCGTGAAAGGGACGAAAGAAAAGACCATCACGACCGCCGCCGCCGCGGAGCTTTATAAGCAACTTCTGGCGACGGGGCGATATAAAGTCATAATGACACGCACCAAAGACGTTTATGTCGATCACGAAGAGCGTTTACGTATTGCTCGCGCGGGCGGGGCAGACTTGTTTATCTCGATCCATGCCGATTCAGCGGGTAGTAAAACAGCGCGGGGTGCCTCAGTCTATACGCTGGCGGATAGGGCAAAGAACCGTTCGAAACGTATTGTTAACAATCAAAACTGGATCATGGATGTTGACTTAACCAAGCAAAGTGACCCTGTGGGTGATATTCTCGTCGATCTCGCTCAACGGAATACAGAGACACAATCAGAACAATTTGCAGATGTTTTATTAAAAAATCTAGAGAACACGACACAATTGATTGGAAACTCGCACCGCCGCGCAGGTTATTTCGTACTGCTGGCTCCAGACGTCCCTGCCGTGTTGCTAGAACTTGGCTTCCTTTCTAACTCCAAAGATGAAAAACTGCTAAATTCCAGCGCTCATCGCAAGAAAGTCTTGCGCTCGGTGACGCGCTCCATCAATAGCTACTTTGATAAGGTTGAGCCTTAGTCCCTGTTCTGATAGGACAGAATCAGGGCAGAGATGACCTTAATTAAGCCATAAATATCTGGGACACGATACACGTCACAATGAAAACTATTTGGAACATATTTAAATGGCTTATCGCCATCGGCGGCGTTTTAGGCCTCATCCTGCTTGTAGCGCTATTTGTCTTTGTTGTTAAAGCGACCAAAAATTTGCCCAGCGTCGAAGCTTTGGCTGAATATCGTCCGCCTGTTATGTCCCGCGTGCATGCAGGAGATGGTAAGTTAATTTCTGAGTTTCGGACTGAGGCGCGTGTATTTGTACCTATAGAGACTGTACCGAAACAACTCCAACATGCTTTCGTTGCAGCTGAAGATAAGCGGTTTTATACTCATAATGGTTTTGATGAAAAAGGGTTCGCCCGCGCGATGGTTGCCAATGTCGGTCATGTTATAAAAAAAGAACGTCTTGAAGGCGGGTCTACACTTACGCAACAAGTGGCTAAAAACTTTCTTGTCGGGAACGAACGTAACATTACGCGGAAAGTGCGTGAAGTTGTTATCGCGGGCCGTATCGAAAAAGCTTTGGATAAAGACCATATTTTAGAACTTTATTTGAATGAGATATATTTTGGTAGAGGCGCTTATGGTGTTGCGGCGGCGTCCTTGAATTATTTTGGCAAGCCTATGAAAGATTTGACACTTGATCAAATCGCTTATTTAGCCGTTTTACCCAAAGCCCCTAGCAATTATCAAGTTGGTAATCCTAAGAAAAAAGCAAGAGCCCTTAACCGTAGAAACTACGTGCTTAACCGCATGGTTGAGGATGATTACGCCGCAGAAGCAGCGGCAACGAAAGCCAAAGAGCAAGATATAATTGTTACAGAGCGTTTTGAAGGGGATGAATACCTCGCAGCTGAATATTTTGTCGAAGAAGCGCGCAAGCAAATATATAAGCTGTATGGCAAGGATGAACTTTATTCTGGTGGCCTATCTATTCGCACGACTTTGGATACGCGCCTACAGCTTGCTGCTCGTAAAGCGCTACGCGATGGTCTTGAAGCTTTTGATCGTCGCCATGGATATAGAGGTCCATTGTCTAATTTTGATAGTTTCGACGATTGGAAAAAACGGCTCGCCGATTTCAATGCGCCTAAAGATATTGGGAATTGGCGCGTAGCTCTTGTTCTCGAGACAAATAACAAAGTAGCTAAACTTGGTTTTGTGGATGATCAAACTGTTGTTGCAGATGATGCCGATGACATCGTTCAAAAAACGGCTAAATTAGCGCAAACGGGCACACTTAATGTGACTGATATTGCTTGGGCTGGAAAAGCACGCGCCAAAGGGGCTTTGGGCAGTAAACCGAAAAAGGTAACGGATGCTGTCTCTACGGGTGATATTATTCTGGTGCAGCGCAAACCTAAGTCCAAATCAAGAACCGAGTATAACTTAAGGCAAGTGCCTAAGGTCAATGGCGGTATCATCGCCATGGATCCGCATACAGGCCGCGTTCTGTCACTTGTTGGCGGTTATAGTTTCGAGCAAAGTCAGTTTAACCGCGTGACGCAAGCCAAACGGCAACCTGGATCAGCCTTTAAACCTTTCGTCTATGCCGCAGCCTTGGATAATGGTTTTACACCATCCAGTCAGGTCCTGGATGCCCCTTTCGTGATAGAACGTCAGGATGTTGAGTGTGAAGAAAATGAAAGCGGTGCACTAGAGCTTCGGGGCGTTCAAGAAGACGGTCAACTTGAAGCTCCCCGCGAACTTGGAGAGCCTCTCGCAGACGGTGAAGACGCTGCGGAAGAAGATGAATGCGAACGTTTTTATAAGCCGTCAAACTATAATACAGGTAAGTTTTACGGACTAAGTACATTGCGCCTAGGGTTAGAGAAATCTCGTAATGCCATGACCGTGCGTCTTGCCAATGATATTGGCATGACGCCCGTAAATGAATATGGTCGACGCTTTGGTATATATGATGAAACAAAACCAGAACTGGCTTGGGCTTTGGGGGCTGGAGAGACAACGCTCCTTCGCCTTGCGAGTGCGTATTCGACTTTAGTCAATGGCGGTAAAGCTATCACACCGACCATTTTGGACCGTGTTCAAGATGGCCAAGGTAAAACGATTTTTGTTCATGAAGATAAAATTTGTGAAGATTGCCAGCAAGATGAATATATAGGAAATTCTCCGCCAGAGCTACCTGATGACCGAGAGACCGTAATTGATCCTGTAACTGCCTATCAGGTAACCTTTATGCTTAAGGGCGTTGTGGATAATGGTACGGGCCGCAAAATATCTGTTCTGGGGCGTCCTATGGCTGGGAAGACAGGGACTACGAATGATTCGATAGATAACTGGTTTATGGGCTTTTCGCCTGACCTCGTAGCTGGCGTCTATGTGGGTATGGATACCCCTGAACAAATGGGCAAAGAAACGGGGAGCTCATCTGCTGCGCCGATCTTTAGAGATTTCATGGCTGAGGCTTTAAAGTCCAAGCCTAAAGTCCCCTTCCGTATCCCTGAAGGCGTGACTTTGTCACCGGTGAACCGCGACACAGGCGAGCCATCATATATAGGCGCGCCTAACTTTATCCTAGAGGCCTTTAGGCCAGGGACAGAGCCTAGAATAGGGGCTTTAAAGTCCAATATTAGTTACGGTGATGGGAATAATAGTTTTGGGTCTTATGATTACGGTTCAAATGAGGAGTCAGATTCAGAAGAGACGCTTGAAGATATTTTAGAAAACGCAGAAAATGCGGTATCTCAAGGGGATGTTGCTGCGGAACAAGAGGAAAACTCTCAGGTTTCAGACGAAGCTTCTGAAAAGGCCGGGGAAGGTGATGTGCCTTCTGTAGAGACGCAAACTAATAAGCTTATAGATGACGCGCCTTCTGATGCTAAGGGTTCTGATGAGACGCCAGAAGGCACTTCTGAAGATCGAGCTGAGCTTGAAGTTCCTGAAGTTGAAGTTCCTGAGGTTGAAATTCCTGATGTGCAAGTTCCTGATATTGAAGTTCCAGATCTTGCGACCAACACGCCATCACCTAAAGATACTCCTACGCAGCCCCCTGTTCCCGAAGAAGAGGAAGAAGACCTTGATGACGGGCTTTACTAGGACACAATATGCGGGCTGATATTTTACAAATGAAAGACGAGATAGAGCAGTCGATTGAGCTGCTGAGGAGGCGTCTTTGACTGGGAGCCTGCTGAACACCGTCTTGCTGAACTCAATGCTCTAAGTGAGTCCCCGACCTTTTGGGATAGCCCTCAAAAGGCGCAAAAACTTATGCAAGAACGCTCTCGGTTAGAGGCTGCGTTTGCTAATATATTTGGACTTTCCAAAGACCTTGAAGAGAATATCGAACTGGCTGAGCTGGCAGAAATGGATGATGATGAAGAGCTCCTAGAGGCTGCGGCTGGGGCTTTGACATCCGTTAAAGATAAAGCTGGTAAGGCTGAACTTGAAGCACTTCTTTCTGGTGAGGCAGATGGAAATAATTGCTTTATTGAAATTCACCCCGGTGCCGGCGGAACTGAAGCTCAAGATTGGGCTGAAATGCTGCTTCGCATGTATACGCGTTGGGCGCATGCACATGGTAAAAAAGTTGAAATTTTAGAAGAACAATCTGGCGACGAGGCAGGGATTAAGTCTGCGACTATTCGTGTTAAGGGCGAAAACGCCTTTGGCTGGCTTAAGACGGAATCAGGCGTTCATCGTTTGGTGCGTATTTCGCCATATGATTCTAGTGCGCGGCGACATACAAGTTTCGCCTCAGTTTGGGTCTTCCCCGAAATTGATGATACGATTGACATAGATATAAACGAATCCGAATGCCGAATTGATACTTACCGTGCGTCTGGTGCTGGGGGGCAGCATATCAATAAAACGGATTCTGCTGTGCGGATTACGCATGAACCGACAGGGATTGTTGTTCAATGTCAGGCGGATCGCTCACAACATAAAAACAAGTCTTTAGCGTGGGACATGCTTCGCTCGCGTCTATATGAGGCTGAGATGCAAAAGCGCGAAGCTGAAGCACAGGAGCTCGCTGATAACAAATCAGAGATAGGTTGGGGGCATCAGATACGATCATACGTTCTACAGCCTTATCAGCTCGTAAAAGACCTGCGGACCAGTGTTGAAACATCTGATACATCAGGCGTACTTGATGGAGATTTAGATCAGTTTATGGCCGCCGCGCTGAGTGCACGTTTAGAAACGGATTAGTCGCCCTAAAGATGAACCTTAGGGTGAGCTAACACTGTCTTAGCTTTTGTTGGATTTAGAGGGGGATGCACCAGATTTTCGTGTACATTTACCGTCAAAGAATGCACCATTTGCAATCATCAATTGATCTTGGATGAGGTCTGCTTGGACATTAGCTGTATCAGAGAGGTCAACTGAGTTAGCATCAATCTTTCCAGTAACTTTACCACGAATATGAACAGTTGTAGCCGTAATTTTTCCGTTTACAGCACCTTGTTCTCCAATTGTTACATTTCCAGCTTTGATGTTGCCATCAAGACGACCATCAATTTGAATGTCGCCATCTGTTTTAATGTCACCCGTAATGAGTAAATCGCTACCTAATATTGACGGCGCGCCAGCTGTAGGTCTTGGTGCACTTGTCTTTTTGGGAGTAGCTTCAGGCGCGGCACTAGCCGTCGGAGAATTACTTTTACTGAACATAATGTCCTGCCTTTAAAAATTTATTTGGGTCGTACACACGGCCCTGGAAGTGAATTTCATAATGAAGGTGAGTCGCAGTGCTGCGTCCAGTAGACCCCATTCCGCCAATCTTATCGCCTTTTTTTATCACTTGTCCACGCTTAACATTGAGTTTGTGCATGTGTCCGTAACGGGTCACAAATCCATGGCCATGGTCGATTTCAACAGACCGTCCATAACCACCATTTCGGCCAGCAAATATTACTTTTCCGTCTGCAGTTGCGACTATGGGGGTCTGGCGTTGGCCTCCAAAATCAAGTCCTTCATGGAATGAAGGGCGCTTTGTAAATGGGTCTTTCCGCAAGCCGTAAGAACTTGTTTGGTAAGTTTTTACTCCGACAGGGTGTCCGAACGGTATCGAGATTAAGGCGTTGTCTAGTGCTTCTGCTTCGGCAACGCGTGCTTTAATGCTTGCAACTCTAGACCCAAAATTACCTTCTTTTGGAACATCAGCCCCATCGCCAAGGTCAACGAAAAGACCGCCTTTACCAAAGGGGCTTTCTTTCAAGATGGTATCAACCTTTAATTCTGTAGAGTTTATTATAGCTCTATTACGTTCAATTCTGTCTAGCGTATCGCTTTCGGCTGTAACGAGGATAGCGTTTTGTGTATCACCAAGATTATTTAGAGACCTGTCAAAATCCATGCCTGTGTCTAGGTTAGCTTTTTGTATCATGGCTTTCCGAGCTGTTCGTGGAGTTCTATCACGAATTGTCGGTGCCATCACGACGCGGCTTCCTGCATATGTATTTTTATCCGAAGCAGGCGTTGTTGCTATGCTCGGGGTCTTTTTCATGATTTGAGAAATTGTTTGATGTTTCTCTTCAAAACTTTTTGCTATTTGTTCAAAGCTTTGACGTTGTTCCGATAACATCAGTCTTGCGTTACTTTCTTTAGCCTGAGCATCTGCAAGAAGTCTTTCATAGCGCGCTTCAACGCGTTTAATTTCTTTAGAGGGAGCTCTCATGGGGTTATAGCCCCATAGTAAATTGAACATGGTGAAAATACACCAGAGGGCAACAGCACTGAGGCCGCCAACAATAACCATCTGTATCTTAGTTCCAAAAACGTAGTACTTAACTTCGCCTCCGGAACGCAGATAGAGTTGGCGTTCTGGGAAATGATGTAGGATTTGCTTACGCATTTCCCCAAAAACGTCGTTTATCATGGATCCCCGTCCGATATAATGTGTTAACCACCTTACACCATAAACCTAGCGAAAGATTCAAGCTAAATCCTAGTTTTTTTTGCAAGATTTATACCCTTTAAAGAGTTTGTGACCACTTTTTCGTGTTATGTGACCATTTTTTCATGTTAAAGGCATGTAGAAGCCTTGTTTTAGACCCGCTAATGTTCTTGCTTGGACATTAAAGGGAGGTTTTAACTGACCTTTGTAATATTCCCTTACAAGATATTGAAAATAAGATTCGGGTTTTTCCGATTTGGATTCGGCTACTTTTTGAAACCATTTGGCCCCAATTGCGACATGGTTGATTTCATCATTGTAAATAACTTTAAGTATGTCAGCGCTTTCTAAGTCCCCGACTTTATTCAACTTTTCTATCATTCCTGGGGTTACATCCAAGCCTCTAGCTTCAAGAACCATTGGCGCGATTGCTAGGCGTGCTGCGAAATTGTCTTTGGTCTTGAGGGCCGCTTCCCATAGTCCGTTATGGGCCGTGTAACTGCCATAATACGTACCTAGTTCTTTTAAACGGGTTTCTATTAACATGAAATGGCGGGCTTCATCGTGACATACAGATATCCAATCTCCGATGAATGCGTGACGTGATGAATCAACTACATCAGCATGATAACCAAACCGGACAATCATATCCGCGGCCAAATCTATTGCGTTAAATTCAATATGAGCTACGGCATGTAGAAGCGCCGTTCTACCTGTCACGGACCCAAGCCTGCGGCGAGGCGTTTCAGAAGGCGGAACAAGAGTTGGATAAGATGGGCGCCCAGGGACGTCAGGAAGGGGAGTAACAGGCTCGCCGATATCTTGGTTTAAATGCCATTGGTACGCTAAGAAATTGGCTGCTTCGACTTTTGTTAGAACCGTTTGTGCCTGCACCACGGCTAAGGCGTTATAAAGGGCACCCATTTACGCCGCGGCGTGTTGCTTTAACGTGTCTAAAACTGTTTCGACATGTACTTTGACGCGAACTTTACGCCAAATTTCTAGAATCGCACCATCAGGGCCTATGAGGTAAGTCGCTCGCTCAATACCCATGTATTTCTTGCCGTACATATTTTTTTCAACCCAAACGCCGTAATCTTCAATCACCTTTCCATCTTCATCAGACCCCAACGCAACAGTCAGATCGTGTTTAGCAATAAATTTGTCATGTTTGGCGGTTGTGTCTTTTGAGATGCCTAAAATATCTGCACCGAGCTTATTAAAGGCAACTTTATTTTCGGAGAAACCAATAGCCTCTTTTGTACATCCCGGTGTGTCATCTTTAGGGTAAAAGTAGAGAACTAAAAAGCGGCCCTTATAATCTGATAATGAAACCGTTTTGCCGCCATCTGAAGGTATAGAAAAGTCAGGAGCTTTATCACCAATCGTTAGTGTCATGAATTGTCCTTTAACGTTGTAAGTTAAACATGTGTAATTTGTGAATCTTAATAAGGATTTTTGAGATTATATCGCTTATGGAACTGATTATATGACCGAAGTTGTTAACCATCGCAAGCCGTTGAAAGGACGTTTTTTTAAAACGATTCTGCGTAAACGTGTTGAGAAGGTGGAACCGCAAAAATTTAAATGGCGCAGATTACCTCAAATGGTACTCTATGGTGCTTTCCGATTAATAGCTGAGCTCACGGCAATTATTTTAGGGCTTGCAGCTCTTTGGTTTTGTGCGTTCAATAGTTTGATGGCGCAGCAGTCTGTTGACATATCAGGTCTCAAACCCAATGCACAAATGTGGTTTTCTGAAGCGTTCAATGGGTCTGCGGCGCAGATAGGGGACATGAACCTAACTTGGTTGCCGGCATCAAATACAATTCTCTTTGAAGCTTTTGACGTCGTTGTGACTGATAAGCAAGGCGCCAAAATTGAAACTATGCCACGGCTTCAAACTGAAATTTCTATGGATGCCGCGATTAAAGGATACCTAATACCCAGCCGTATTGTCATTGACGGGGGAACTGTTACATGGCTGCGCGACAAAAAAGGAAAGCTGATTGCAGGCCTAGGCACGCCCAATACAGTCGGAAAATTTGGTCCTATTTGGCGGGGCGCCGCAGATAATTCAAATACAAGCGCTGATATTAGTACGATTGAAACAATCACAATAACAAATGCCACAGCCTATATAATTGATAACGTAGATGGGCTTGATCTCACACTAAATGACACAGATATAAATTTTTCTCAAAATGAGCAGTCGATCGAGATTGATATGATTTCTGTCCTACAAAAAAACCAAGTCTCGATACCGTTAAAGCTTGACCTTAAAATTAGTTCAGACCTGAAAGATTACACACTTGATATCGAGACCTCTGGACTTAACCCTTCAATTATTTCACCTAAAAGAGGGCGCTATTCTGGACTAAAGGATTTCGATGCGGCGCTGGATATTAAAGCGAATTTTGACGTTGATCGGGATCAAGGCGTTCGGTTAGCTGATGTTGATATAAAGGCTGGGAAAGGCCACGTAAAATTTGGTGAGTTTGAGACGAAATTTGACGTGGCAAATCTCGCAGCGATTCTGTCTGCTGAATCTCAAAATATGGATATTACGAGTATAGGCTTAACATCGAAGAATTTTGCTTTTTCTGGGGCTGGGACCTTGAGTGAATTAGGCGCGATGACGGATGGAAATATAAACAGCTCTCCTGTTTTTGATTTGATTTTTAAAGATGTTATGTTGGACCGCACGCCAAGTTTGGCTGCGCCGTTGAAATTCTCTGAGATGGAAATGTTAGGACGTTTAGATCTCGATGCAAGGAGATTAACCCTTGACCGCATGAGAGCAAATTTAGGGCATTATGAGTATGATTTAAGCGGAACATTTGCTCAAAATGAAGCCGGTAAGTGGAGCGAAATCGTACTCAAAGGTCACGCAAATGGCACGTTAACACCAAAAGACCTCTTATCTATTTGGCCTGTTAAATTCGCTAAGGGTGCGCGTGATTGGATAGAGAAATCTATCCTAAAGGCCTCTTTAAATAACCTGACATTTGATGGCGTGTTTGATGAAGAAACGTTTCGAACAGGTATTCCGAAGGATGAAAACCTGACACTTGCGATTGATATCGCAGATGCTGATGTGAGTTATATTCAAACAATGACGCATTACACAAATGTGTCTGGCCGTGTTGTTTTATCTGGGAACAGTGTGCGGTTTGATACGGCGGGGGGTAATGTTGGGAATTTGACCATCTCAACGGGAACTGTAGAAATTCCAATTCTACAGCCTCGTGGCGGCGATATTGTTATTAATTTACAGGGCAGCGGAACGACGTCTGAAATGTTGACTTTGGTCAACCAAAAGCCGTTTGAATTTGCGACCAAATTTGGAGTGGAGCCTGAAGGTTTTGGTGGTACTGGCGTGATAGATATGAAAATTACGCGTCCGCTTTTAGTCGTCTTTCCGCCTGACCAGATTAAATATGATATCTCGGGAACATTTTCTGATGTAACCGCACCGATACAAATTGGGCCTCATAAAATTAAAAACGGGAATATCACTTTAACCGCTGATAGCGCAGGTATGACACTACTAGGCCCTGTTGATATTGGCCCATGGCAAACAAACCTTAATTGGAGAAAGGAATTTGATTTTGGAAAAACCCCGACTCGCTATGAAATTTTAGGAAAAATGGATCGCGATACGTTGGATAGTTTTGGTGTTGGGTTTCGGGAATATTTTGAAGGCGATATAGCCTTGAAAATTGACGCTATAGGTAATGGTCTTAACTTCACATCGGCTGAAGTTACTGCAGACCTTAAGGATACGGGTATTCAAATAGGCGAATATTGGAGTAAAACAAAAGGCACTGCAGGCGAATTCAATGGGCATTTCAAGCGCGGAGTTGACGGCAGTATTCAATTTGAAGCTATAGATATTGTTGCACCTGGCTTAAATGTTTCTGGACGTGTTGCTTTCGAGAATAATTTCAAACTCATTGATCTGGACCTATCAACTACGAAAATTTCAGGTTTGATTGATGCTAGTGTACAGATAAAACCTGACACCCATAATGAAAAATTATCGATTTTCGTTATAGGTGATTTTTTGAATGTATCCCAAGCTGTATCAAACGCGTTATCTAATAGTAAAGCTGGTATAGATGTGCCTATACTTTTAACAGCGAACTTAAAATCCTTGGCTTTGAATGAAGCTTATGTTGTCAATAATGCAAACTTATTATTATCACATGATGGTACAGGGCCTATAAATGCGCGTTTAGAAGCTCAAACAAAAGAAGGACCTCTTAAGCTCCAAATTCTCTCGAGCGAAGAGGGACAAGCCCGTGAAGTTATTGTCAACATTCCTAGCGCATCAGTAGCGGCCCAGACCTTTCTTGGATTAGATAGTATTGAAGGCGGACAGCTTAAAATTACGGCTGAACTTCCGCCTATAGGAAAAGTAGGCGCACTTTCGGGGGTCGCAGAAATTGATAAATTCAAACTCGTTCGCGCACCGATTTTTGCCCAAATGTTATCTATTGGATCTTTAACTGGAATTGTAGATACTTTCAGTGGAGAAGGCCTGAACTTTGACACGTTTTATGTTCCGTTTTCATTAAGAGACGGCGAACTTAATATCCGGAATGCCCGTGTTTCGGGTCCCGCCTTGGGCATGACGGGCGATGGCGAAATTCGGTTTAAAGACCGCCTTGTTGATCTTGATGGTACACTAGTTCCTGCCTATACGGCCAACTCTTTACTCGGCGATATACCCCTTATTGGAGACATTTTTGTTGGTAAAAAAGGTGAAGGTATTTTTGCGCTCAGTTACACTATTCAAGGCGAATTTGATGAGGTTCAGGTGGCTGTAAATCCACTTTCTGCTTTAACACCGGGGTTCTTACGCGGTATTTTTAAGCCTAAACGTAATAAATTATCAGAAGACGTTCTTGCAGAAATTAAGGCTGTAGCGCCAAATTAAACCGCTTTCAGTAAAGCATGCTTTTTCTTGCCTACAGAAATTTTTACGATTCCATCGATAATATCAGCGCTTTCAATTGCGCGTTCATGGCTCTCGACTTTTACGTCATTAAGCTTAAGTGCGCCGCCTTTAATGTGGCGCCTTGCTTCTCCGTTTGACGCGGCAAGTCCAAGCATAGCTGTAGCGGCTAATATACCGAGGCCAACTAAGTCTGCACTTAAAATTTCAGTCGTAGGAAGCCCTTCCGAAATACCGCCTTTTTCAAAGGTTTCAAGCGCTGTCATTTCGGCTTTTTTGGCGGCGTCTGCGCCGTGAAGCATTGTTGTTGCTTCATTGGCTAAGCGGATTTTAGCTGTGTTGATATCCGCGCCTTCCATGGCTTCGTATTTCGAAATTTCATCCAAGGAGAGGTCTGTGAATAATTTCATAAACTTACCAACATCGGCGTCATCCGTATTGCGCCAGAACTGCCAGTACTCATAGGGACTACGGAAGTAGTCCTCGCCGAAACTTGGATCAGCATTGAGCCATACTGCGCCGTCTGCTGTTTTACCCATCTTACCACCTGATGCGGTCGTAATAAGCGGCGTTGTAAAGCCGTAACAAGCCGCATTTTCCATACGACGTGATAGGTCAACACCTGTTGTAATATTGCCCCATTGGTCAGAACCGCCGAGCTGTAGCGTACACCCGTAACGACGGTTAAGTTCAACGAAATCGTAACTTTGCAGAAGCGGATAATTAAATTCTAGGAACGTCATCGGCAGCTCGTTTTCTAAGCGCCGTTTGACAGTCTCCATTGTAATCATGCGGTTGACCGTAAAGAGAGGGCCAACATCGCGTAAAAACTTGATATAGCCGAGTCCGTCGAGCCAATCTGCATTATCGACTAATAACGCTCCATCGGGGCCTTCAAAATCGATGAACTTTGAGAAAACCTGTTTGATACCATGTTTGTTTTTATCAATTAGCTCATCGGTTAAAATGGGCCGCGTTTTATCTTTCATTGAGGGGTCGCCAATTTTCGTGGTTCCACCGCCAAGCAATACAAGTGGGCGCCCGCCTGCGCGTTGGAGGTGGCGAAGCATCATGATTTGGACGAGTGAGCCGACATGTAGACTTGGCGCTGTGCAATCAAATCCAATATATCCAGTGATACCACCTTCAGACGCAGCTTTATCAAGGCCCTCTTCATCGGTACATTGATAGAGAAACCCGCGTTCAGTTAGCGTTGTCATCAATTCTGATTGGTAATTTGTCACGACTCATGCCTATGTTATTCTGAATTTGGCTTCTAACAGGGCCTATATTTCTGTCAAAGGGTTAGCTTGGGTACTCCTAAATATATTCCGCCGAAGCAAATCGCTCTGGGCCTCATGAGCGGTACGTCATTAGATGGCGTTGATGCGGCTTTTCTTGAAACAGATGGCCACACTATTAACCGTTTTGGGCCAAGTTTATGCTTGGATTATACGGATTCTGAAAGAAAAACTCTTCAAGACGCCACACAAGATGCCTTGAAGTGGAATTTTCATGGGCCGCAGCCGAAACGTTTTGAATTAGCCGAAACCGTCATCCATCAAGCTCACATACGCGCTGTTCGGCAATTGTGCGACGCTCACCCCGTTTGGGCCAGAGACTTGTCATTGATAGGGTTTCACGGGCAAACCGTTGTGCACCGTCCGCCTGAGGGCGCAGTGAGAGGCCAGACCTTGCAACTTGGCGATGGACAAGCGCTCGCAAAAACACTGGGCGTGCCTGTCTGTTACGACTTTAGGACAGCAGATGTGAAAGCAGGCGGACAGGGCGCGCCGCTTGCGCCAGTCTATCACCAAGCCTTAGTGTCCGCTGCCAAACTCTCACTACCGGTGGCTGTTCTTAATATTGGCGGTGTTGGGAATGTGACGCTGATTACAAAAGATGGGTCGATTGTTGCGTCTGATACGGGGCCTGGTAATGGACCTTTGGATATTTGGATCGAGAAAAATGGGCGTGGTAAATTCGACTCCAATGGTCGTCACGCGGTTGCGGGTACACCGGATTTTCATATCATTCAAAAATGGTTCGTAAAGCCGTTTTTTCAGCAGCCCGTACCGCGCTCTGCGGACCGCTTTGATTTTGAAGTTATCAGCGATTTGCAGGGGATGTCTATTGAGGATGGTGCTGCAACGCTGGCCGCCTTTACAACATTAGCGGCTATTTACACACTTAAGGCTATGCGCGAAAAACCTAAGGAACTTATCGTTTGCGGAGGTGGCCGCCATAATAAAGCGATGATGTGGATGCTGCGCGAACAGCTAGGCGAAAACGTGAAAACAGCTGAAGCTGTAGGTTGGAATTCCGACGCGATAGAGGCGCAGGCTTTTGCTTATTTAGCGGTGCGTTCAAAAATGAAACTTCCAATCTCATTTCCTACAACGACAGGCATACAAAAACCTATGTCTGGCGGTATTCTCGCTTTGCCTTAACGTATGGTTGCTTGTTGTCATGGCGGAATGTGCTATATTCTAGAAAAAATAACGGAGTCCTCATGCCTGTTCTAAAACCTGCCTTATTTAGCCTTTTTGCGGCGTCATCCCTTTTAACAACAGCTTGCACAAGCGGTGATGTACCAACCAAGTTAACTGCAAAGACCGAGATGCCAGCGCGGGTGATTACTAAGGACGATAAGTTTACTTACGCTAATTATGATGAGGTGCGTCTTACGCATATTGATCTGAATTTGGATGTGAACTTTGATGCCAAAGCTTTAGACGGTATCGCGACATTAGACTTTGAACGGGTTAAGCCCGAAGCCAATATGTTGGTGCTTGATACGAAAGACCTCCTCATTAAATCAGTACGCTTATTCGCAGGGGACACGCCCGAAGCGGAAAGTGAATATACAATAGACGCCGCCGATAAAGTGCTCGGCGAGGCACTTCGGATAACGCTGACAGATAAGACTGATAAAATTCTTATAAGTTACAGGACATCACCTCAAGCTGAAGGCTTGCAATGGCTCTCACCTGCGCAAACAGCGGGTAAAGAGAAACCTTATTTGTTCTCACAAGCCCAAGCGATTAACGCACGGACTATGGCGCCTCTACAAGATACGCCTGCAGTGCGTATGACCTATTCTGCGACGTTACGCGTACCTGATGGACTCCGTCCGCTCATGAGCGCATCTCAGGGCGAGATTGATAAAAACGGCGAATATCATTTCGATATGCCGCAACCTATTCCATCCTATTTAATTGCGATTGCGGTGGGGGATATTAAATTCAAAGCCATCAATGATCATATCGGGGTTTATGCTGAGGATTATATTCTAGATGCGGCCACTGAAGAGTTTTCCGAAACGCCATTGATGGAAGAAGCCAATACGCGGCTTTATGGCCCTTACCGTTGGGGACGTTATGACTTGATCGTTCTTCCGCCGAGCTTTCCTTTTGGCGGCATGGAGAACCCACGTCTATCTTTCATGACACCTACATTGATTGCGGGTGATAAGAGCCTTACCAATGTTGTGGCTCACGAGCTCGCCCATAGTTGGTCAGGTAACCTTGTGACAAATTCAAGTTGGCGTGATGCGTGGCTGAATGAGGGCTTCACAAGCTATGTCGAAAACCGCATTATGGAAGATCTTTATGGGGAACGCCGTGCCGTGATGGAGCAGGCCCTTGATATGGAAGGTCTTAAGCGGGCTATTTCTGAGGCGAAACGTCCTGAGTTGACGCATCTTAAATTGCCCGATGATATGGAGCATCCTGATGATGCCTTTACGCTTGTATCCTATATTAAAGGTGCAAATTTCCTATTTTTCCTAGAAGATCGTTTCGGACGGGAAAAGTTTGATCCGTTTTTGAAAGCTTGGTTTAACGACAATGCCTTCCAAAGCGTGACGACAGAAGACTTCATCACCTATCTCCATGAAAATTTGCATAAAGATAACCCTGACGCGCTGACGCGCGCAGAACTTGACGCGTGGGTCTATGGTCCGGGCTTGCCGGACACCGCGCGTAAGCCAGAGTCAGATGCTTTCAAAGACGTTACCAGATTGCTTGGTACTTGGCTCGCAGGGGATAGTAATGGTGATGAAATGTTTGAGGCTTCCAAAAAATGGAGCACACATGAATGGCTACACATGTTAAATAGCCTAGATGATTTTGGCGATATTGATGTTAAAAACTTGGAAGTCCTTGATACAACTTACTCTTTCACAGGCACCCAAAACGCTGAGACGGCCTTCGCTTGGTATATGCAAGCGATTAAAGGTGGTTATGAACCCGCCTATCCCGCCCTCGAAGAATTTCTAAAAACTGTAGGGCGTGGTAAATTCATCTACCGTCTCTACGGCGCGCTGAAAGATACGGGCCGTGAAGACCTTCAATATTGGACGGCGGATGTTTATGATGCCGCACGTCCAGGGTATCACCCGATAGCCCAGCGGCGTATTGATGATATTCTCAAAGTTGAAGAATAAGTAAGCAAAAAAAAGAGACCGTATAAAGGGTCCCTTGAATTCAAATTTACTTAACGATGTCTACTCAAGCAAAGGACGCGGTGGACAATATTGCTGGTCTAGCGCTGAATCGAGATAATCTTCGATAACGTCCATCGTTTCTTCTAAGTGATTTGTGTAAAAGTGATCTGCGCCTTCAATGCGGTGCGTGTAAATCGTGTGGCCCTTTTGGACGCGGATTTTTTCAACAACGAGGTCAACATCATCGGCAGGAACAATTGGGTCTTCACTACCATAAGTCACGAGGCCAGAGGCTGGGCAGGGCGCGAGGAATGCGAAATCATATGTGTTTGTCGGTAGGCTCATTGAAATAAAGCCCGCGACTTCTGGGCGGCGCATTAAGAGCTGCATGCCAATCCAAGCGCCGAAGCTATAGCCAGAGACCCAGCTGAACGGCGCATTTTGGTTAAAGCTCTGGAGGTAATCCAGCGCATAAGCGGCGTCTTGCAGCTCGCCTTGGCCGTTATCATAAGCGCCCATAGAGCGGCCAATACCGCGAAAGTTAAAGCGAAGCACAGAAAAGCCACGGCGCTTATATTGCTCATACATCGCCACAGTAATGCGGTGATCCATATGTCCGCCCGCTTTCGGGTGAGGCGAGAGGATAAGCGCGCAAGGCGCGTTCGGGTCTTCTGACGGGCTATAACGACCTTCGAGACGACCTTCAGGACCTGCAAAAATGACTTCTGGCATAAATGCCCCTTATTACTGTTTTGTCGCAGCTTTGCAGTGCAGACTTAATCTTGACTATTTTAGTCGGGATAGCTAAATCGCTAATAAAATGTTAATCCCGTAGGGGAGTTTGGGCGGCCTTTAACAAGGCTTGTCTCAAAAAGCGAGAAAAACCTTTATAGAAAGGGCTTTAAGAGGTGAAATTAACGGCAAAAGGACG